>JAERSV010000023.1 GCA_016845345.1 Methanobacteriota archaeon | reverse complement strand
GCTAAGGCTTCTGCAATCTCCTTTGAACTAACTGAGCCTGATACCATGTCATCGCTTGCGACTCCAGTATCAAGTGCCGCATCCCGTCGTTGGTCAACACTTCCTAAGATTTCCGAGCCAGAGGAAATTATTTGCTCTCCTGAGTCAAATGTGCCTGAGTTCTTCCTCAACAGTAGCACTGCACCTGCTAAACCAGCTAGTAAAATTAGTGCTACCAATCCTATTGCCCACCCCGGGACTCCAGCCGCCTCCAATATATTGAGTAGGCCTCCATCATCTCCTGTAAGTGAGGTTGATGAAAGATGGATTTCTGCGGAGCCATTAATCAATTCAGCCTCATCTGAAGAAGTTGGCAATGCTGTAATCACCACATCAGTTGAACCAACACCATCATCATTGACAATCAAGATTTCAAGCACTGTTGATTCACCTGCATCGAGATTCTGAATGGTTGGCAAACCGGTCACCAGCCAACCCTCATTCGCTAATGTTTCAAAGTCAACCTTACAAGCGGTATTTCCATCATTTATGACGGTCATATTGACTGACCTTTCACCACCCTTCTCAACTCGCTCAAAGTCGTCTACATCAACTGATAATGACAACCACGCACTCTTTTCCCCAATCAGGGAAACCATCACACTACGAGCAAGTTCTTCACCACCGGCAGTAGTACCAGTGACAAGGAGAGTAAGTGATTCACTTAGTAAACCAGTAGGTGTGCCAGGTGGCATTAGTACAGAAATTTGCACTGTCTCTTCCCTATGCATTCCAAGAGCATCTGCGGGAGGAGTTTTGAAGCCAACTTGCCAATCTTCAGGAACGCTTCCAAACTCCCATGAAAGTGACAAAGGAACATTTCCCTGATTGATTACTGTGAATGTCCCATAAGCGGTTTTACCCGGCGTCACATTCATTGTGTCAAGAGGTGGCCCCAGCAAAACTAATTCCGGCCTTTCTTCAACTTTGAGTTCTGTTCTATTGATGACGAAATCGGATAATGAAAATTGAATTCTTATGTTGATTGTATTGGAATCGCCGTTGGAAACAGTAGGTGGGACGATTACTTGGATTCTACAGTCAGTAGACTCTCCACGTTCTATTGAAAGTGAAAGTGTATCATCATCTTGGTCATCCCCACAAAACAGCCCTAGAGGCCAATTTGGATTGGAGGGAGTCACTTTGACATTGAGATTAATTGGCACATTTCCAAGATTTGAAACTGTTAAAGTTAAATTGAGGTCTTGTCCATTATTAACAGCCTCATCGAGAGCATTTCCTGCCGCACCAACCGGCACCCCAGTAGATGAATACAAATCTGTGCCAAATTCTTCTAAGACGGCAACAGTAATTGTTGTTGAATCTGTTTGTGATAACGCTGAATTGGTTGCATGCGACGTGATGCAGGTGATACCCTCGACAACACCTGCGGCTGGTTCACCCTCAGACATTGAAGGAACCAATACCCTAACTGCAACTGAAAGATATTGCAAGCGAGCAAGAGGTTCAAGAGTTATGCTAGAAGAATTGCCATCACTCAGAGAAACTGTCCATCGATTCGGAGTTTCACATGATATGTTGTAAACGCTAGGGGAGTTACCCGGGTTCATCACAGAAACTGAAAATGTCGCCTCTTCACCCGGCACTGCTGTAAGTCCTGAAACACCTGCCAATGAGGTAATCATACCATCAATATCCTCGACAATGATGGTTAATCTAATGGTGTGTGAAACCACAGGAGATGAACGATACCACGCAGTCAAATCAACTACGTAAGTTCCAGGCAAGGCATACAATGGATAGGGTGTCGCTCCTAGGTCTGCTGTATCGTCTCTTAAAGTCAAATCAAGTACGATTTCACTATTCGCTCCACCCATAGCATCGAGTTGGTAAAATGGGTCAATTGAAAGGAATTTCAACCAATCATCAGCGGGTGGGTCTAACATCCCATCATCACGGAGAAGTTGAACCGGCGTTACCCTGAAATCAATACTCTCATTGCTCGTACCTTCGTTTGCAATCTTTAACCTAAATGTAGTCTCATCATCAACAGATGGGTCGATGTATCGGACTTTAGCGGCCTCTAATTCTGGTTCACCAACCGGCGGAGAGCCTGCCTCTGTATACGGGGTGATTCTAACCCCGATAGCAGACACATTCACTTGTAAATCATACACATTGTTATTGATTCCAGAGGTGAAGTCATTTGGTTCATCAACCGTGTCATAAACATCTAGAGTCAGACGTAAGTCATGGAATCCAGTTGAGGGAAATGCATGTGTGAAAACCAAAGAGTCACCTGACCCTCCAGCAAGTCCATTTTTAGAAGTATTATACAGAATTACTCCAGTAGTCAAATCCTCAACTTTGACCTCATAAGGTGCCGTTGTTGACGGAGCCTGATTGACCCAATTCGCGCCAATTATCAATGTTTCACTCTCTAATGGCTCATTAGAAGAAATCCACAAACTTGAGGAAACTGTCGCCAAATCGCTTACTGGGTTTTCATTACCCATCGCAGTAATCACTATTGCATAGTTTTGAGAGTTGCCCCCCGAGTTTGAGACTTGGATTGTCCAATTACCTGATTGTGTGCTTCCAACCTTCACTCTCTCAACATTGTTTAGAGAATCATAGGTACCTCCTGTTGTTGAGAATCCATTTGAGAAAACATTGCCCTTGAATTGAGTACCATCGGGTGCAGTTACCAAGAGATCGAGGTTATTGACTAAACGCGGAGAAGATTGGCTTGCTGAGGACGACCCCTCACGGTCATTCCACACCAAAGTCACTGAGAATCCGTAACTGCCATCTATCCCATATGTGTACAAGTACGAATACCCTGGAGTAAGGGATTGATTTTGGTCAAAGAAAGTATTCAACGCCAAAATCCCACTAGTTGGGTAAATACTACGTTGCAAATCTAGTTGGCCCCATCCTTCATCAGAATTGGGAATATCTGCTGAACCCAAATCCTTTGCACCATTAATCAGAATTGCTCTAATCAAATCGCTTCTTGGTTGGTTGACATTCATGTGGTCGCGCAAGAATTGACGAACAAGAACTGTTGCTCCAGCCGCAACAGGTGTTGCCGCAGATGTCCCATCTGCACTCATGTACATCGGGTCGTTATTACCATGTCTTGCGCTAGAACAAGACGGGCCTGCTGGATATTGTGCTTCTTCGGCCCTTGCAGAACAAATTTGCACTCCCGGTGCGACTATATCTGGTTTGATTCTTCCATCAAGTGTGTT
Source organism: Methanobacteriota archaeon (assembly GCA_016845345.1). GTDB lineage: Archaea > Thermoplasmatota > Poseidoniia > Poseidoniales > Thalassarchaeaceae > MGIIb-Q1. Next base: position 67,994 of record JAERSV010000023.1, on the reverse strand, counting down.
ACCTTGGCTTGAAAATGATGCCACTTGACCAACGGATCCTGTGAATGGCCGGCCGGTTGTTGAAGCGCCGACTGTAAGGACATTCTTGGCAGTTGAAGGAGGCGAAACTGTAGTCTGACCGGAAGCCCCATCATTACCAGCAGCAAATAGAACGGTATAATCGCCGTAATCATCCATGAATGCGTCGGCTGACCGACTATCAGAGGTATACTGCCCACCCATGTTTTCAGCCCCCCAAGAATTGGAGTGAACTCCTGCTGATTGCTGACGTGAATGCCTGAACATATCGTATAGTGAGCCCCAACGCGCTAATTGCCCGGACTGGTCATGCTCCAATTGGTAAAATTGGAAGGTCGTAGCCGGAGCCATGCCTTGGTAGTTTGAGTCTCCTGAACCATCACCCAGCATGATTCCTGCAACGTGTGTGCCGTGACCGGTATTTGTGTCAGCACCTGAATTATCAGGTCCAAAGTTATTGTAGATAGTCAAAAGTCTACCAGTGAAATCCCCATGGTCTGAATCCAGTCCAGAATCCGAAATTGCAGCAACCTCTCCTGTCCCATCCAAACCACTATTGTGATTGTTCACGACTTCATCGATTCTAGCGATGTTACGTGCATAATCATTAGCAAGAACAAGATTACTGCTCGGTTCTGTGAAAAGGATTCTACCGTCATTAGCAAGGACGAACATCCAAACGGGGTCTATTCCCTTTACTTGACATAACCAAGCATCGCAACGGACTTCTTCAGCCCCAGTTGAAGAGAGATGCTCCTGTAATCCCTCAATCTGTTCAATTGAAAGGTCGCCAGCAGGAGTTACATCGACATCGATTGCTGGCACCGGAATTCCTGCAGAAGCATCCAATGAAATTTGCATCAAATCGGGATGCATTCTCCATCCTGGATGTTGAACAATAACTGCACGGATTGCAGGGTGACTAGACAATTCTTCGATTGCCGATATAGCAGTATTTGAATCAGCAGGCAATCGAACCAAATAACTGTCAGCAGGAATGTAATCTAAATCAACCAAATCGAGGCGATTTAGCAACTCTTCAAAAACAGTGTAATCGTGTTCAACGAGTTGTACTATTGCAAACCTAGTGTTGTCAATATCAAAGTGGTCTCGATAGGCCTCAGGGGGTAAGGGGGGAGTTTCGCTAGTTGGGTCAAAAGAACCCAAAATAGTGTGAATTTTGTGAGAGGACTCTGCAAGAGGAACTAGAGGACCATCAATTGGGGACATGCCATCCCATTGCAAAGCCGCTTGTTCTGCAGTCCATTGTGATGACAACTGCTCAAGTTGCACAGCATCGCTTTCAGAGTTATCAGCATCGCTATTTGCCACGCTAGCCCACGATGTCGTAAGCATCAGAAAAACAAGGAGAACCGGGGCTAATGCTCTACACATCAAATTGGCGACTCAATGCACCCCTTTTGATGGTTGACGCTCTAAGAGCGTCTCATGCTCATGGAGTTAATTCTTAATTTCAGGCTTGAATCCACACTTGGATTCAAGGCGGCTGGCTTAGTTGAAAATCACAAGTTGTAGTACGCTGCAATCGCTGAATCGGTTTTTGCAACACTTGTTTGCCAATCGCTTTCAGTCCCCATTAGCGCTCGAATACAGTCCACATTTTCAGGTATAACGTCACTTTCTTGGTGAATTGCTTGGAAATAGTACAGGCGGTCTCCTTGTAAAGAAACGCCATCTTCCCAAACAAAAATCTCATGCAAATCACCCCATTTTCGGCCGATGTCACGCGCCATTTCCATAACTTCTGCAGTGGTTGTAATTCTGTTTGCAGCACCATGCATTATGATGACCCTTGGAGTCTCTCGCCACATCTCAAGAATACTCTCAGTTGTCAAGCCATGACCTGCTGGTAAATCAGCGATTATAGCGTGGGCATGCATGATGGTTGTTGGCACTGCTACTGCCAAAGAATTAATTTCAATTTCTGGCTTGACAGTCATCACATCAGGACCGTGGTGACTCGGCACTTTGAGCACCGGTTTAATCGCATTTATTGGGCCCTTACCTGAATCCCCCGGGTCAGCAGCCCTTCGAATCATAGTGCATTCAACCTTCAGTGAACCACAGTGCTCATACAAAGGGACTAATGTCCTTGAAAGACCTGTTGTGTTACAAGAAACTACTCGGGTTCCCTCCGCATTAAGATTTTCCACATGGTTAGCCGAACTTGTGTAAGAGCGCCCGGTTAGAGAGTGCTTTTCCCCTCCTTGGAACATATATTTCACACCAGCGACCTGGTATTTTGCAAGGTTATCTGCACCCATTTTTCCGGGTGAACAATCAACCACTACATCGGCGATTGCGAGTAAGTCAGAAAGTCCACCTGAGCAAACATAACCTTGTTCGGCGAAACGAGCAATTCTATCTTCTTCATCAAATGTACAATACAGTGGAAATCCTTTCTTGACTGCTAAATCACAACCAAATGAAGGACCGGTTTTTGTGACGCCTACAATTTCCATATCATCTTGAGCGTCAACGGCATCAGCCACCCGCTTTCCGATAGTTCCAAATCCGTTAATTGCGACCTTGATTTTCGACATTCACTGACCACACACGCCGTTGCCGGCAATCCATTGCGATAGCCACCAATCTATGAACATCACGGATAGAGCAAGATGATTCACTAGTCAAAAAAAATCTAGAAGATGTTGTTTGGGACATCGCCCAAAGGGCGTTAATTAGCAAAATCACTCACCACTTCGTGCGTCAGCATCAATAACAAGGTGGTATCCAAGGGGGTAGAGGTAGTACCATGCGGGAGATGGTTGAGAAGAGTATTCAGTTGAATCGTGAGCTAGATGCGCTCCTCGTTCGGGCCCTGGAATCAAACAAGGCGATTAAAATTGGATGGGGTCGAGGAGATGACCCAAAACCTCGTAATGGAGAGATGGGGGTTGCCTCTCATCTTCCAGTTGGAGCAAGAGTCCGCCTGCTTGGTAACATCGGAGATTTAGCAGCAATTTGTGCAGCAGGCGGCAATTTCACTCTCGAAGGCGAGGCTGGTGGTTGGTTCGGCGCTTGGAATCGTGGAGCAAAACTCGTTGTTGAACAACAATGCGGAGCACGTCTTGGTCTCAAACAAGAAGATGGGCAAATCATCTGCCACGCATCATCAGGAGCCGAAACCGGTGCCGGCATGTTAGGCGGATTAATTGTTGTTCGAGGGTCGGCTGGAAAGCGAGCCGGAGCAGGCATGAAAGGTGGTACTTTGGTTATCATGGGAGATGCTGCTTCTGATATTGGGACAAATATGAGTGGTGGTCAAATCATCGTTAATGGTAGATGCCCACCACCCGGAGAAGGCGCAACAAGTGTTGCGCTCAGCAGTGAAAAATTGACTGAAATTAATGCGATGCTAGAGGACATCAATCTCAAAATTGATTCCGATGCCGCTTTGATAGTCACAGATACTGAGCACTCAACAACCATTTCAATGCCAACCAGAGGAATTGACTCTCAATTTGATGCGATTACAATCGTCTCAGGTGGCAACCCAAGACTTCACGAGCATGCTCCACTTGATTTGTTGACTCTCTTACAACTAAGAGGTGAAGAAAAGGGGATGTTACTTCCCTTACCTGTCTTTCCGCGCCTCGAGAGTGGGAAGGGTTTGAAGGGAAATTTCCTGAAAGTCCAGCCCTGTATAGTAAATTCTCACCCAAGAGAAATTGACTTATTGAGAATTAGTGAAAACAATCTTCATGATTGCACTGATGGATTGAGTAACGCTGCTGGTGCGGTAATCTGTCTTGATGATTTACCGCCCATGAATGATGCTGAATTAGATGCGATGATTGCATTGGTGAAATCTAAACTTTCTGATGATAAATTCATTCTACTTGGCGGAGGGGTAGACCGGATTTCAATGATACACAGAATGGCAGCGGCACTCGACTGTGACGGCGCGATTGCCAACTCTGCAACCGCCGCCCACCTTCCAGCCAGTGCAGTTCTCCCAATGGTTGGACTTTCTGCACGAGAACATCAGTTGGCTCGCAAAGGAGTATCACAGGGAGTATCCATACCTTGGGAGGCTTGTGCGAGTGATGCGCTGATAATCGCTGCCGCCGGTGCACAATTCATTGTCACAAATCCGTTTGCAAATTCTGAAACCCCAAAAACAGACAAAGGGAGAGCTGAGGCGGTTGAGAATTGGCTAGCAACTTTGGATTCTGAAATCAGAGGTCGATTAGTTGAAATTGGTGAAGATGGAATCGACCAACTCAATCGCCGTCACCTGAGGGCTTTAGACTCAGATACTGCAAATATGACTGGCATCCGTTTAGCAGGTTATGATAGACCAATGCCACAATGGCTTGGACAGTGAAGGAGAGATGTTGGAATGCCAACCGTCACTTTTGAACATCAAACTCTCCACATCATCCAACTAAATGCTAACATCACTCACGACCCAGCACTTTGGGAAGAGAAATTGGATAAAATTGGATGTGTTGTAGAAGAATGTGATGACACTACTGTGGAAATCGAGGTATTTCCAGACCGCCCAGATCTCCTAAGCGCGGAAACCATGGCTTACGCCACTAGGACATTCCTTCATGGCACACCTGCTGAACCAACACTACCTGTCAATGCTGGCCCTATCACAATGAGCGTCGATCCTTCATTAGAAGATGTACGACCAATCATCTATGGAGCAGTGGTTCGTGGTGTAGATACTGGGCACACAAGTGAGGCGCGTGACCAATTCATCCAGGGTTTAATGGACCACCAGGAAAAGTTACACTTCGCATTAGGCAGAGGGAGAAAGCGCTCTTCTATCGGCGTTCACGACCTATCAAAACTTAAACCACCTTTCCGCGTTAAAACCGTTGATTCAAGTTACAAATTCACACCCTTAGCAATGGACGAAGAGATGAGCATTTCAGATATTCTTAGCAAACACCCCAAGGGTGTTGATTATGCTCATCTCCTTGACGGCTTTGAAAAATTCCCTGTTATTCTCGATGCATCTGGAGATGTGCTTTCATTTCCGCCAATAATCAATGGAGCTCACACGACTGTAACCGAAGAAACTACAGATTTCTTCATTGATGTTACAGGTTGGGATGAGAAAGCATGTGAAGCGTCTTTACTTCTTGTTTGTTTATCCATGGCGGTTCGTGGAGGCACAATTGAGAGCATTGAATTGACTGATTATAATGGTGAGGTGTCTATTTTCCCAAATGGCTCACCACAAACCCATAAATTGCCAAAATCACTGTTAGAAAATGTACTTGGAAGAGAATTTAGTGATGCTGAAATTTCACAAGCAATCAATCGTATGGGTGGTCGCTTCATACGAAGGCGAGTTGTTACTGATGGACCGCTTGTTTCAGAGAGGTGGGCTGATGCAGAAGTTGGCAGCGATGAGTATCTAATCGAAATGCCAAGATGGCGCTCAGACATCCTCCATCCTGTTGACTTGGTAGAGGAAGTCGCCACAGGAATTGGTTTCGAAGATTTAGGAGTGGCGAATTCAATGCAAACCATCGCTGGAAAACCACTTACAAAAATGACTTTGCATAGAAGAATCAGAGAGAGTTTGCAGGGTTGTGGATTACAACAAATTCAATCACTTACATTATCAAATGAAGATGACCAATTCACTAAAATGAGGCAAAAAAGCAACGGCGACGTGACTGAACTGCACAATCCAATCACAATTGAACATACGATTATGAGACAATACATTCTTCCGAGTTTACTTAGACTTTTAGCGGCAAACCGCCACCATGAACTCCCACAAAGAGTGTATGAGTTAGGCACGGTAGTACATGACCACAATAACAACGACAGAGTGGCTTGGGGTTGTGCAGAAGTTGGAACTGGATTCACTGGAGCCAAAGGTATTGCTCAAGCATTGTTAAGAGATTTAGGAGCCGACCCGGAAGAATTTGAAATTGTCTACAAGCCCATCAAATCAGAGGATGGGCCTTGGTTAGAAGGAAGAGGGGCTGACATTCTAATCAATGGTCAAAAAGTTGGTAGTTGTGGAGAAATAGACCCTGCAATCGCTGACTTATTTGAACTAAGAGTTCCCATTCAGGCTGGCGAATTCGATGTTGGATTGCTAGGAAAACTAATACCGGACCCTGTCCATTAAATTGAGTTATCAATCACTCTGAATAAGGACTAAAAGAACCATCGTCGGCTTTCACGTAGGCTGTCGGGTCAAATGAGCCATCCTCTTTCTTGATGTACCAATATCCGTCATCGCTTTGCTCATATTCTTCTTCAGTCGCGCTAGCACTTACTGACTCCAATAAATCAACGGTTTCTCCATCTTGTTCATTCTCAACAACTTCGCTTTCCGCAATCTCGCCACTTGACTCCTTGCCAAGATGAGGATTAGTCAATAAGTCAAGAGCGGCTTGATATTGGTCATCCTCAATATGACTACGATCAGCCATGATTTCCTCGGCATGGTCGTCGTCCTTACTATATGTGACAATTTTTTGCGGTTCGGCCTCGGCGGCCTTTTTCTTGAATGGCCATATACCCGCCATGACAGGGCGAACATGGTGCCTACCCTTAGAATGTGTGCTTGAAATCATTGAATATACACAAAAAATGACTCATAGCGCACACAAGCCGGAGCAACTCTTCAAGAACCATACCAATTCCGAGAACCATGCGCAGGTCGCCTTTGCAACCGATACTTGCACTTCTTATTCTCTTCACCGTATCCGTACTCCCCATCCTTGAAACAAACAGTACTAGCCAAGAGGTAGCCACTACACTTTCTGAAACCTCTATTTTTCAAACATCACATAATTCAACAAATTACACGAGTAACCTAACATGGGGTCCAAGTTCAGGTCTCAACGCATTTGCGTCGGTAGATACACCTTTGACGATGTCAATTAATATCACAAATGGAGCAAATGTCAGTGATGCAGTTGATTTCACATTGACAAGTGATGTCGGATGGGATTGTATTTGGTTTGGGACAATTACTCCTTGCCACCAACCTTATCAAATCGTTGTTGCATCTGGCGCATTGGCGTGGCCAAAATATACCATAACTGTGCCTCCCGTTGTTGATGGAGCGCCTCTTGCTTTTGTACAACATCCATTTCAGTTAACGGCTGTTTCTAGTCTTGATGGCGCACAGGTCAAGTATGATTTCACGCTAGAACCTGATGAATGGTTCCAAGCAGAATTTGACAGTTCAGGAACCAACGTAACTCTTGACCCAGGGACCAAAATCAGAGAGACTTTGTTAGTTAGAAATACAGGTAACTCACAAGCAAGCCTAGTTGCTCGATTAGTGCCCTTAGACGACAATGGACAGCCTATCAACGGTATCACACCGGCTCTTTCATTCCAACAAGATGGATGGATGGTGGGATTATTCAATATCCACCACCTAAATGGTGCTAGTGGATTTGGATTAGCAGCAAATGACCAAAGTACAGTTGATATTGAGATTCAAGCACCTTCTCTAACCTCTGCTGAGTTACGTTTTGGAATTTTACTCTGGAGTGCAAACAATCCTTCGGATACAAAATTAATTGAATATAATTCAAGCATTTTATGGCATCGGGCAGGAAGCCTGACAATTCAGGATTCGTGCAATGGAAATGATGTACTACCTGATGAAAGTTGTTCAGTCGCTATTTCAGTCACCAACGATGGCAACTTTGAGGATACGTTTGAAATTTCAGTGGAATCATCTGAATGGTTGGTAGGAAGCCTCACGCGCGCTACAACAATTGTAGACAAGGGAGAAACCCAGAATGCTGCAACTTTGACAATCACAGTAAATGGAATGGTTCCAGCTTTCACCCACGGATTTTCAACTATCACCCTGAAACTTAATTCAGGAACTGTCCTCGCCACAGAACGGGTAGAAATCAGGGTGGCTCCAAAGGTTGATTGGGAATTACATGCGATAGAAAGCAGTACAGATTCTCGAGATAATGTCTCAGTTGCTTTTACGTTAAGGAACCTCGGTAATGGAGATGATGGCCTGCAAGTTTCTCTTCATGTTGATATGAATGTGGAGCATGGATTTATCCCCCCCGACCAAGCAACACATGGTTCTAACACAGGCACCCCTAGATTCTTTGAAATTGACCAAATACCACCGGGTGTGAACTTTACTTTCCGATCTTGGATGCATTTACCACGCGACTCCGAAGCGAATGGCACACTTACCATGACTGTTGAAATGCAAAGTGTGTTGCGACCTGACATCATTTTTGTAAATGAAACAAAAGCAGAATATCTCGCCGAATCATGGCGTCCTGAAAATATCCACGAAGATTCTAATTGGGTAAAATTTGAGATTGCTATTGCTGAGTTATGGAATCAATTTAATGGCTTGGTCATGACTATTCTAGTGGTTCTTGCAGGGTCGCTTGGACTTTTGCAAGCCCTCAAACATCGAGCAGAAAAAGATGCGCTCTGGAAGGCTAAGTTAGCGGCATCTGAACCTGCAGAACCGGAGAAGCCAGAAGAATGGATGGAGAAATTTGAAGGTGAAGATAAATCAGGCGACAAAGGCATTGTTGGTAGTGTCATTGAAGCACCTAAAATCGCCGCTAGAGTGTTTCAAGACTTATTCACCGCCAAGGCTCCTCCAAAGAGTGTACAGAAAGCAAAACCATCTGAGGCTCTTCTTGATGCGGCTAATACTGTTTTAGAACATCATGAAACCAGTATAGAAGGTGACTTACTAGACGACTTGGCTGGCGAATTAGCCATTGAAAAGAAGGCTCATCCTTCTAATGAATTATTTGGCAAGGCAGAACAAGAAGCGGGAAGAACTGTGAGAAAACCCAAGAAAAAAGTCGCCTCAAAGTACCTAAAGCCTAAATCAGAATCTACAATAAAATCCACGCCATCAACAAATAAAGCGAAGGATTCACACACCGTCACCTCTCCAGCCGTAGTGGAGCAGGACGAAGAATTCGACCTTGACCTCTGAGATGACAAGATGTGGGTTGCTGGAATTGATGAGGCTGGCCGAGGTCCGTGCATTGGGCCACTAGTCGTAGCAATTGTTGCTCTCCCAGAATCAGATATTGAATTACTGGAACAGAAGGGAATTGATGATTCAAAGAAAATATCTTCAGAAAAAAGAGCGGAATACCATGACTGGTTGTATGAACAATCACGGCTTAAAGGATGGCACATTGAAGTCATAAATGCGATGCCAAACCATATTGACAACTGGATGGAATCTAGGTCACTTAACGATTTAGAAGTCGAAATGTTTGCTCATGTCGCAAATAAAATCCTACCACCAAAGGGACAAAATGAAGGCATCTTACATCTCGATGCTTGTGATGTAAATGAACAGAGATTCGGTGATAATATCAGTGCAAGGCTCAATAATTGGCCTTGGAGGAACTGGAAAATCACTAGTGAGCATGGGGGCGACTCAACTCACGCAGTTGTTGGCGCCGCCTCAATCATTGCAAAGCAAGTGCGCGACTCATTTATTGAGAACTTAAAACAAGAAGAGGCAGTACAATTTGGCTCTGGTTATCCATCTGACCCACAAACTCAGAGAATATTACCAGAGTTATTGGAAGGGGACACCCCCCACCACATGTTAAGGTGGAAATGGAAAACAACTGAAAATGCTTGGCAAACTATGCACAATTCCCCTATACCGACAAGGCCCCGTGGAACACCATTGTTCAAAGAACGGAATCTGTTAGATTATTGACCCCGCGGAGGTAAATTATCCGGATATGCTCAAGAGGTGTAGCCAAGGCCGACAGGACATGAGCGATTGGATTCCCGATGAGGACACAATCCGCTTAATTCGAAAATATGCAATGCAAAACGCACTTGAATATGATGGGAAAGGACAAGCTAATTCTGTACAGGGTAGAATCCTTGGCGAAGTTGCTGAACTCCGAGAGCACGCAAAACATCTGTTCAGCGTGTTAGGTCCAGCAATAGACGAAGCAAACCAACTGTGGAATGATGAGGGGCCAAAAGCGGTCAAAGCGGTGTTAGAAGCAGAAGCACCTGATGCTCTTGAAAAGAGGGTAAAAGAGCGACGCGAAGGTCTGCCTGAATTACCAAATGCAGACAAGGGCAAGGTGATTCTACGCTTTGCTCCGAATCCAAATGGGCCACTGACACTCGGCCACAGCCGAGGTGTAATCATCAATTCTCATTATGCAGAGAAGTACGACGGAAAAATGATTCTAAGATACGATGATACAGACACCAAAATCAAACGGCCAGAGTTGAAAGCCTACGATTGGATTCGTGAAGATTTCACTTGGCTTGCCGGTAGAAAGCCAGACATAATTCTCGAGGCATCTGCTAGAATGTCAGAATACTTGACACATGCAAAACAATTCATCGAAGAAGATTACATGTATGTCTGCACCTGCACAGCAGATGAGTTCAAACAACTGAGAAATGACCAACAAGAATGCCCATGCCGCGCCAATAGTACACTCAAGAATAGTGATTTGTGGGACCAAATGAACGACAAAGAAGGAGGCTTTAACGAAGGAGATGCAGTTGTTCGGGTCCGGACAGGCATGGACCACACAAACCCAGCCTTACGAGATTGGCCAGCATTAAGAATCCAGAGAGCAGGTCACCCTAAAGTAGGTGAGAAATACCGAGTATGGCCACTTCTTGATTTCCAAAGTGCAGTGGAAGACCACATCCAAGAAGTAACTCACATCATTCGTGGTAAGGACCTGATGGACTCAACTAGGAAACAGAAATTGCTCTACAAAATGGCTGGTTGGAATTATCCTGAAACGCTCTATTGGGGGCGTGTCAAGGTTCACGAATTTGGAGGTTTTTCAACATCACAAATGAAGATTGACATTGAAAATGGAAATTTTGAAGGTTGGGACGACCCTCGATTACCAACTCTTAGAGCCTTACGAAGACGAGGATATGATGCTCAAGCCATTCGGCAATTTTGGATAGATTTAGGCCTCACACAGAAGGATATCTCAGTGCCAATGTCGACGCTGAATAGTCTCAACGCCAAGGCGGTGGATGTAGAAGCCCCACGACTTTCATTTGTGCGCGACCCACGAACCGTAATCCTAGACATAACTGAGATTGAATTGACCAATGTCACTTTGCCGGTTCACCCTGAACATCCGGCCAAAGGGGTTCGCGAATGGCCACTCGGGGATAACCCACTCAAGGTGAAGATTACCTCAGAAGATTTTTCCTCGGCCGAAGGAAGGCGTTTGAAAGATTTTGCCACCATTTCAATCAATCATCAAGAGACTGAGCAAGGTTGGAAAGGAGAAATCATTCACATTGAACGTGTTGACGACACTCCGATTATTCATTGGCTCCCAAGCAATATGGCACAACCAGCCGTATTAGTGCTTGAAGAAGACGGAGAATTGGTTTCTGCAGAAGGTTTGCTAGAAATCAATGATTATCCAGATGGCACTGTTGTGCAATTAGAACGAATGGGTTTCGCAATTCTTGAAGGAACCGAGGAGAACGGGGCACGCCGCCTCGTTCGGCTACACGGGTGAAAACTCCCGAATGGTAGCAAATTGAGGTATTGTCAATTTTACTTATTCGTGCTGGGCAAGGCGCTTGATTGCCGGTCTTGCCTCAATATGAGCAAGTGCCTCACGGTAATCATTAGGTGAAAAGTAGCCTGCGAACTTACCATCACTATTGACAGCAACAACAGCATGTGGCTTGCGTTCATTCATCTGTACAATGATATCGTCAACATTGTCATTCTGACCAACTTCCATAACATCTGCGTCCATGTGTTCGCCGACGGTCATGTCATTAGAATCACCGCCATCTGAAATTGCCGAAAGAACCTGATTTGGAGTTACGATTCCTTTGACCATGCTGTCTTCACCGAGCACAATCAATATTCCACGCTCAAGAGCAAGCAATTTGCCAGCAGCATCTGCAATGGAGGCATCCATCTCAACTACTTCATGCTCATCTGTCAAAATCAAGTCTGAGACTTTCACGTCATCCATAATAGGTCACTAAGTCCAAGGCGGCAGTTAAGGTTCATGAATCTGTTGGAATATATTATTCGATTAACAATTCAAAATAATATAGAAAATTGAGTAAAATCCATCAGATATTGTGATTTCCAATTTCTATTTGATGAGTTTCGCAACCTGTTATTTACCTCAAATACAGACTGTTTAATGGCTCGTCCATCCGTTGACTTGAAAGAGCCTATGATAACCCACACACATTGGGGAAGCAGATGGTGAAGCGAGCAACCACAATTATTGCTCTCCTAGCACTGTTAATATCGACGATGCCAAATAGCCAAATCATCGGCAATGTAGATGCACAAATTACCTGTTGTGATTCGGTTGAGGTTGACTACTATTTACTAGGCGACGGTGATGAAACCGGAAAAGGTACACTTAGCCCATTCTCCGCTGATTTGACAACTGAGCAAGATGTCTGGGTTACCTCGTCTGTAAGCCAACTTACTGAAATCGCTCGTTGGAGAGTCCCCCAAGCAACCAGTGGAACTTATCCAATTTCAACCTGGACGCTTTCGGTTAACTATGAGGTAGTAAATGCAGGAGGTGTTCAAGCAAATGTCTCAGCTGAGGTGAAGATAGGAGGGAAGTCGTGGACTGGCTCCTCAAACACCAATCCTGCTTACACCCCAGGTCTTGGAACAGTTGATGTCACAATAGACATTGATGAGCAAGGAAATATTCTCTCTAGTGGAGAGTTAATCGTTGTAGTTCTCAGCGTACAAACTCTAATCTTCAATTCACCTGATGAGGATGCAGGTGTCAGATTTATTTGGGGAACTGATGAATACTCATCAAATCTAAAAGCAAATATCCCCTTAGTGAAGATGGATTGGCAACCTGCAATCGTGAATGGTAATTCTGTTCAGATTCCAGTAGTCCTTCACTCTGGTTATGGTGCTGCAATTTGGGAAAAATCAACAACCGAATTCAAGATTGATGGCGTTGTTGTTGACACAGTTGTTGCAACAATGCACAATGACGGCGCCCAAGTATACCTTAATTGGCAGGCGCCGGAATCAGCTGAGGACGGAGTCTATGATGTGAATCTCTCACTGACTGTCTCAGAATCACAGGTTCAGCCATTCAATGGTGGATTCTCCTATGTGTTATCTTTTGGAGGAGGTAGTGGCACTGGATATGGAATATTCCCAGCAGATGAACCACTCCGCAGTGGTGGAAGTCAAATCAGTGTCAAAATTGATGCCGAAATTCAAGGCGGTGACCGCGTTCATCGGACAACCCAAATTGATCTTGAAGGGCCTATGGCAACATGGATGAGATGGGGGTTGGACAACATCGGAAACGATTCTTTAGACTCACTTTCTCAATGGAGGAGAGTACAAGGAAGTTCCTCAACAGAAGTAACTCATAACAATCAACAAGTTGATTCATCAGAAGTTCAAGCCTTAGAAACGTATCTTTCGGGAAGGGCCTCCTCACTCAAACAATTCATGTTTGACGGGCTAATGCTTGATTCTAGTCGCTTACTTGGTGTGGAACCCATTGAAGCAGCCGCAGCACCAACCGTAAGCATCGATGTCAACGAAGATTACGGATTTAGCGATTCAACCATCACGATTACTATTGAGTCACTTGAGAATATCAGAGTAGGTGAAAAGAGTGTACTATTCGACAATTTTGTTAGACCACAAGCATCAGCAACTCCGTTTTGGACTGAACTAACTATTGATGCCCGTTTGAGTACTTCAATGATGGTTGGAACAGCAGCAGTTGATGGAAGTGGAATAGATTATTCCCATAAGAGATTCATTTACACAGAAACTGTGACCGTCTCAAAAACCACCTTAGTTGGTGAAGATGCGATGTCGGATTATCGCGTCGCATATGTTATCGGTAGTTTGGCTCATTCTCCACTTGTCACCTTGTTGCAATCAATTGCAATGTTTGTTGCTTTCACCTTCTTAGCACGTAAGTTAACCAAAGACAAACCAAGAGCTGGTTTCTGGTTGACCGCGGTATTATTCACTGGTGTTTGGGGCTACTCATACTTCTTCGCATTGCCTCTTGTATTCATGCTAGTTGCTTTGGGGGTTGCGGGAGTAATGATGTTGGCAGTTGCTGTGGTGACTCCAAAAATCAGTTTAGAAGACGCGCTGGCAGATGAAGCAGCCTATTTCACAATAATGCCAAGTATTGGAATTCGGAAAAAACGAGTTAAAATTCCCGTTGTAAAATGTCCTGCTTGTGCTGATAAAATTGCCGTAAGTTCAACTAAAAGGCCGATTAGAGTTCGTTGTGAAGGCTGTGATACCCGCCTCAAAATATCATGAAATCTGAATTACTAACACTGTAATCAGATTGCCCCAGACAAAATTGAGTCAATCAAAATTGATGCTGCCTTCGGAGTGCCATCCCACATTGCACGAGCAGATACCATCCTAGTGTGTAAATCGCTTTCAGAATCTGCCAATTTAATTCTATGCCACACTAATTCTTCGAGCCTCGCTGTCGATGGTTTTTCACTCAACACCTGTGGTAGGACAAGAGTACTGAGCGCATTTGCCTTAGCATCTACATCTAGAGAAGACCATGTTTCACGAGTACTTGCCGCGGTTTCTAAATCGACCTGTTTTAGCCCAGTCATATCCGGGTTTTCTATCTCCGGAATTGGCACCACTCTGACCGAACCTTCCTGATGCAAATGGTCACGAAGAGCACTGTACACAGGGTCATACCCTTGGTCAAGCGCCCCAGCCCACCAATTACCGGCCAGTAACCAAGGCCGTAGTGAACGCGACTTTTTTCCAACCCGTGAAATTAATTCCGCCAAGGCTGCTGATTGTGCAACCGTTGAAAGGACGCCTCTGTGGGCTACCCCATCATGCCCTCTCACTCCTGTGGCAAACAGTGGGGTAATGACAAATTGATTGGGCTGATGAGATGAGGGTTTATTCGAGGCATCCCCGTCTTTTATCTCAATAAATGGAGGGGATGCAGAGCGAGGAGCGAAACGGCGGCGGTATGGAATTTCACAGTCTAACAAAGCCGCCTCCAAAAAAGCCGAACAGACTGCTCCTTCGGGTGTTGGCGGAATTATCAGTGTGATAGTATCTGATTGGCTAATTGATGCCGCATAAGTTTGGAGATTTTCGGCAATTGCAGCAAATGCCTCCAACTCCAATAATGAGCGCATGGCCGCCGGACAATGTCTACTACCAAAAAGCCACTCACTCATCATAGGATATTTTGCTTAGCAATCAGTTTTTGTGAAAACTTAACTGATACAATTCGATAATTTTTTGATATTAGCCATATATTTCAAATCAAAATCAGTATTGCGCCAAACATGCATGATGATATTCGCGCTAAAGAGATGGAATATTACAAACTTGGAAAAGAAATAGAAGCGATGAGAATTCAACAAGCAGGAATCGAAGTTTCGGATTATGAATTTTCTAATTCGCATGGTAAAATCAAACTTTCAGAAATGTTCGGCGGTAAAGAGGGACTTTTCGTCATTCACAATATGGGACAAGGGTGTCGATATTGCACACTTTGGGCTGATGGAATTAATGCATTTCTTCCACATTTAGAAACCGAGTTTTCGGTATTCTTGGTTTCAAAAGATAATCCAGATATTCAGAGGAAATTTGCAAATGAGCGTGGCTGGCGGTTCAATTTAGCCTCACATGAAGGAGAGGGTTATGCCCTTGAAGAGAGTGTTGAGGAGGGTGAGGGGAACTACCCGGGAATATCCTTTTTTTCCAAACAAGGTGGCAAGATTGTCAAGAAAAACAATGCGACTTTTGGACCTGGTGATGCGTTCTGCTCGTTTTGGCACATTCTCTCACTTGCAGGAAGAACAGACGGGGATTGGGTACCTCAATTCACATACTGGTCTCGCCCAGAAACATTAGATGACGGCGGACAAAATGTTGAGTAGATTCTGCTACACAATTATCTATCACTGAATTCTGCATTACTATCTCTGTAGCAGTGCGAACCTTGAAATGCCCAATAACTTTGAGAGTGCTATGGGAGAACCTCCAGCTATCGTAATTAGCGATGAATCATCAACTCATGAAAGCGCAGATATTCCACCTGAACTTGGGACGATTGCTGCTTGGAGGGCGTGGCAAGTTAGTAGCGATAGAGTGAAAAAAAGCAACTCAAATAAAGTGGCTCGTATATTTGGGTTTATGCACTTTTTTCTTTCCATTAATAATCACAATCCCGTTCTATCTAATTTTTGATATATACACATCTGCGGCCAAATATAACGCTAATCGACAAAATTTGAAAGAATGCGTTGAAATCCTGCAACCTCCACCCATTGAATCCAAAGATTACGCTATTGGTACTGCAATCACTGTTCTCGCGGCTCTCCTAATTTTCGTTGGAATTAGTGGACTTGGCGGCGGAGTGTTGTCGGGCAACCAATTCAATGGTCAGGTTGTAGCAAATGGAGATGGGGTTACAACGGTATTTGATCTCGAGGCAATTGTTTGTGTTGATGGAAAGGATGTCATGTTTGATGCTTGGCTAGACGACCAAACGAACGAATGGGAAGAGTACTCGGAGATTGCCCAATTTGAATGTGGAGAAGGAGTAATTTGGATTAGTGAGGGCTACAACGTAACTTGGGATGAAACCAATGGAGATTTACAAATCATTGCTGATGAGCCACCTGCTAATGGGACAACCATTGTTCTTGATTCTGACACCTTTGCTTCAATAGGTTCCCCTGTATTCCTACTCAGTTTGATTAGCATTGGTGCTGGCTTGACGGGGTGGATTGTAGCAGCAGTAATGATGGGAGCACGGAAAAAACAAGGAATCCTGCACGGACAACTGATTGGATTGCTGCTTTGTATCGTTGTTATTGGGTTATCTGAAATGTTCGGCAGCACTTGCACAGATTTCTACTGTTAGGCAAAGCACACCGAATCTTAGAGAACCCTTCAATCATTGCCAAACTCAATCAATCGGCGACGTAAACTGTGGATTCAAGAAGAGCAGGTTTAGATTGGAAATCTGCTCAAAGGGTTCAATCATAGTGGTGATTCTTTCCGTTCTAATCTGAATGAGAACAATAGTAGTCGATATTGCTTGCAAAATCTTCCACTCAAAAATCAAATGAAACTTGTTGTTAACTAAATCAGACTTAGCCATCCAAATACGCCCGAAGGGTCAATAATCGGAGAGGTGATTTTTTCATGACCCTTTCAAAAATGCATATTATACCATGCAAAATTCCGAGTGTGGATTCAAGAAGCGCAGGTGAAGATTGAAAATCCGCCCAGCGGGTTCAATCATAGTGACAATTGTTGGGGATAAAATCTGAATGAGAACAATAGTAGTCGATTTTGCTGGCAAAATCTTCCACTCAAATGTTGTCCGAAGCGGAGACGCTGAGGACTGACCGAAGCCAAGAATTGTCACGGCTGAATATTCAGCATTAGGAATCTATCCACTGCGCCGCTATGGCGGCGCAATTACTCCACCATTAGACGAAGTTGGTCACGCTTGTAGTTCCACTCATCATCTAATTTGCCATTTGATTGGTAATATTGGGCTGTGCGGCGAATCTTTGATTCGACTAGATTGAGTTGACGATTATTATGCAAATCTTTGTGATTATTCTCTAAATGGTCAATGATGCCTTGTGCCTTACGCATCATGTTCATCAGTTCTTCTGGAACTGCACGAGTCTTGCCAGCTTCTTCCAGAACTGCGCCGACAGACTTTCCGAGTAGTAGTTTTACACTAGGAACTGAGTGTTGGTCACGAAGTATTGTACCTATCATAGCGTTTGAATTGCCTTGTTCATTCAATTCAACAATGAGCGACTCAACCCTTGAAGCGTCTTGTTCTGACCACTCAGGTAACTCACTAACATTTGGCCGGGTTGAGCCTGAACGACCCTTTCCACCACTGTGCATTCGTCCCATGATAACACCTTGAGCGAGCCGCCGACCTACTCCCCATTCATAACCGCTCCGCCTCTCTATGAGAGTCATTACAGCCTGTGTTTGGTCTTTGCAACCCTGCCAGGACTTCCGAAATACTCCCACTTTGCAGTCACGCTTCGAGCGCTGCCAAGGAGTTTTCCTGCACGGTAAAGCAATACTTCGTCGCCGACTCGAATGTCTCCAACCACCTTGGAAACCATAGGCGAGAAAATATCGCCCTCAAGTTTCGGACCATCCACTAAATATACTTCTGATAGGGTTGCACACTTCGCTAAACTAGGTAAAGTACCCTTTGGAAATGCAAACCTTCCATCTTGAGGATGCCACATTGCTAACTGCTGTTTTCCCTCAAGAATCTTCCAACGTGGGGGTTTTCCACCAACATGAGCGTTTTCGAGCCAGTCATCATTATTATGAAGCCAGCGAGAAATGCTTCTCATTTTAATGAGCAATTGTTGTTTCTCATTCATCCTATAATTCGGATGGAATTTCTTAGCAGCATCCTCTGATGCTTGTTTGAGTCTTGCAAGTGCATCATGAGACCCAGCGCCTTCGCCTTGCCGCGTATCAATAATTTCAATGCCAATTTCATCGCTGTCAAAATTGATTCCACTATGATTGATTATTCTCTTGTAACCATTGTTAGAGACCAGTGATTTGACACATTTTTGGATTATCGCTAATTCTTCGCCGTCCCATTCTCCGGTCACTGGAATATCGTAGTGAGAAGCGGGCCACAATTCTTCAAGTTCACGAGGAACTACCCCTAGTGGTGCGGTCACCATTACTTCGTGGAGTGGTCGGTGGCGAAGTGAACCCCGGAAGCGTCTGTGAGACTGTGACATGGAGTATGGTTTACGCGCACTGCACGGAAGCAAAACTAGAACCTCTGATTGCTCAATGGGTGTTCGATAATCAGAAGATATCCTTTGAATCCAATCAACAATTAAAGGGTCTTGGCGACTAACTTGGCTGTGACATCGCCATTTCATTCCATGTTTAACGAATCGACGTAATGGCGCGCCATTAATCGAAATCTCGCTTTTATCACTAAATTGCTCGACCATCAGCCTGTCATGGAATCTAAGATGTTCAACTAGTTTCGGTGAATTCAATGAACGCTTTTCTACTAACTGGCGCAGATTACCATTCTTTAATGCAGATTTTACTGCTGAAATCTCACGTTTCCATTCATTACACTGCGCCTCGATATCAGAATTTTCATCATATCCTTCACTTGGCTCTCTCGCCCCATCAGAAGTTAGTAGATAGCCCAAAGATTCTGCTTGCCTTGAGCGTGTGAAATCATGTAAGTCAACCCCAAACCAAGTAAGTAATGCAAGGTTATCTGGTCCACCTAAACCGGGACACCACAACAAAGACGACGGGAAATGAGTTCTGAGGACCGCCAACGCAGACACCAATTTGCCCGGATGGTTTGCCAGTTGTATTGCATCGACCAAAGCAATGATTTCTGGTTGTTCAGGTAAATCCATTAATTCTGAATCATGCCTCAAAGTTTGCCATGATAGGGAAATTAAGCCACCGTTTGAACGCCCTCTTACTCCGGTATCGGAATCTTCTAATGAAGGTGGTAAAATATGGTTCATTTGACAAAACCATTGAGGAGAATCGTTGTCAAATGGCATTGCCATCGCGCCTCTTCCAGTAATTGTCATCGTTGCTGGCAGAGAAGTGCTATCATAATCAACTACAAATGGCATCAAATTAGTGCTGATGCTTAGTTGAGATTCGTCATTTCTTGTGCCGATTAGGGCCGGAGTGATACATAATGGATTCTTGCGGTCACCTAAGGCCATCATGCGCGCATGACGCAATCTTTCGGCCACCGTTCGGCCTAGCGTGGAATCAGTCACGAAGGGCGCCACCTATGCGCTATAATTGAATGATTCTAAATGCCGAGGGGCGCGCCAAGTAAATGTGAGCCGCCTAACCATAGCCTCTGCACTGGCGATTGTTCTGCTGATAACTAGCATCCCCGCACCCTCAGAATTGCCGACAATTGTGTCTCCGAAATTCTCATCAAACGTTGAACTGGGTGAAGGTGAAGCGGTCTGGAGTGAGACATTAGATGTTCGAGGAAGTCCGTTTTGGATTTCAGTTGATTGCCCATCAGAAAGCAATTGTGAAGAGTTAAATCTGACAGTAACTGACTCTTGGGGTTCAGAATACAGCACAACAGGCCGTTTCCATTTGGAATTGAGTGGGGACCTAAGTGCTGGCTTAACGACTATTCAAATTACCCGTGACGGGATCACTAGCCAGGAATTACTTGTTTCACGAATCTTCTTTGACCTTGCTAGTGGAGAATTTGTTGACACACCTCAGCAATTGCCAAATCCAGGCGAAAATACAGATGATTGGCGACTCATAGAAATGGCAGGATGTAACTCTCTCAGCGATTGTGGAACAATTGACCGTGCAGTGATAGATGATTCCGCAGTTTGGTGGAACGGCTCTCTTGACTCGGCCGAAGATTCGGACACTTTTCAGCTCAATGCGAGTGATGGAGATATTATTGAAATCGAATTCTCGGCCTTTTCGAATGATGTTTTTATTGAATTATGGAGCAGAACCTCCAACGACCTTCAACTCATTTCTCAACAACAATTCATGGCAGGTTCTAGTAATCCTGCTGAAAGATTGCTTGTTGAAGTAAATAATGATGAAATTTGGGTTTCAGTATATCCCGCTAGTAATCAACCAGGATTGTATTCGCTACGCTTTGCAAGTCATTCAGCAGAACTTGAGACATCCTTTGGGGAAACCGTATCTCAGCCTTGGGTTGCACCCACTATCAAAGATGAAACATTATCTGGTCATCTAACAACCGATGATAGTGGAGATACCATCCGATTAGAAGCCGGCTCACGAAGTAAATTCATCGTTGATTGGACAATATCTAGTGCCGCTGATATTCACTTCCAATCAAGAATAGGCACATGGATTATCATCCAAAACGAATCGAATCTCAGCGGCAGTATTCAATTCACTGTTCCAGCAGATGCAGATGCCGCAGCAATCACTTTTACCAACGCTAGTGAACCACTAATTTGGACGCTGACAACAACGTCTCTTGGTCCAAATGATGGTGCGACCCCAGGAGACGCATCAGATAATCAACCAAATGGAGAAGCCGATACGCTGGATTGGGAAATTATGCAATCTGAATCGGGTTATACGAGCGGCACTATTGGAGGTGAAGATATACGTGATGTGTATCTCATTGAGAGAGAAATAGGTTATCCGTATCGGAGTTTGTTGACGGCAACTATTGAATCAGACCCGGGAACTTGTGTGCTCAAACTTGTGCAACTCAATACTACTGCGTATAACGCGTGGACTACTGTTTCTTGGAATCTTACTGAAATGCAGGGGCAACAAGCGACGACAACACTTGACTTACCACATGGACGCCACCTCTTGGTCGTAGAATCAAACATCACAACCGAAGTAGATTACACAATAAATTGGGCATGGTCAACACCTGAGGGTGCAGAACCAATTGAGGGAGAATGGATTGATTATTCCGATCAGGTTAGCACATTTTACATCGTCATAGGATTTATTTTGTTATCGCCTATGATGGTTGTTATTTACTGGAGAATGAAATCCGATGGAGTCTTACAAATTGAAGTTCATGAAAAGCGTAGACTGAAGCGCTTGCGGGAGCGACTGATTGCTGCTGACCCAAAGAATCTAAAGGACCCAAATGCACTACTTCACGCACTAGAATCGCTCGCAGATACAGACTGGGATGCATTGACCATGGAATGGGGTAAGCCTCTCACACGCCACACTACCGAATCGCTTGACTTGATTGTCTGGGGATTGACTGCGAATGAGGGAGAACGTTCAGTCACCGTGGGATTGAGGCTTCTATCTGAAGAATGGGCCTTAGCGGCAATCAGATTTCAGGCTGTTGAAGGAATTGAATGGAATGTGACATCAGTAACCCCTGAATCATTATTTGATGGTGACGAGGTTTTCCTTGGAGATTTGAATGCTAAAACAAATCGATTCCTCAGAATTGACATGGAAGGGGACGCAGATGGCTTTGATTTGATTCTATCAGGATTAGTTGGCGGCAAACCGGTTGCAGCAGTGCCAACAAAAGCAGTACTCACATCATCTGAAGAGGAATGACCCTTACAAGCATAAAAAATATATTAGTGATAATATATTGAAAATTTGTGACTTACGAAGGTGAACCTAGTTTAGTAGCCGCTCGAATTGAATTCACTCACCATGTCATCGAGAGAAAGACAACTCGGGAAGATTGGTTAGTCCAATCGAATAGTTATCGAGATACCAGACAAAAGTTACCCAAAATGGAGAAATTAATGAGAGAAAAGGGGACTTGGTATCAGAAATTTGATGATGAAGAAGGCTTGATGAAATATTACTGCTTAATCAATAATTTAGAGGTATATTGTGGGATTTTAATTGAGGATGAAAATGTGATTCTTATCACCACATATTGGCCGTATACTAGTAAAATGAAGCGCCGACTATTCCCAAGGAAAATGGAAAATTATGAAAGAATCATTTTACAAGAAGAGTAGAGCAGATTTGCATTACACCAATTATTATCTAACACCACGTCTTGATTTCGCTTCTTTACGGACTAAATCCTCTACCGAATCTAAATCAACTCCGATTTCATCTCGTAGACCTTCAATCTGCTTCTTGACATTCTTTGATAATTTTGAAGGAACATACAACTTCAACAATACCGTGACATTTCCTCGTCCTCGACCACGGGAGCGGGGAAATCCTCGGCCCTTCACATCTAAGGTATCACCAGGTATTGAACCAGCAGGTACATTGATTTTGATGTCTTTACCATCGATGTGTGGGAGCGATATAGATATTCCAAGCAGTAATTCGGGATATCCTAGTGGCAGAGCCATTAGTAGGTCGGAACCATCTCTTTCGTACCATTCATGGTCCTCAATATGGACTTGGATGTAGAGGTCTCCTGGACTACCACCCCCGCCTCTAATTGGTTCTCCTCTACCGCCCATTCTCATTCGAGTTCCATCAGAAATTCCGGCAGGAATAGAGAATCGAATCGTCTGCTTTTTCTTCATCCTACCTTCACCTCGACAGGGTTTACATGGGTCGGTAATTTTTCTTCCAGAACCATTACAATCAGGGCAATCAGTAACCATTTGTTGAATAAATGGGCCAATCTTACGATTTTGAGTTACTTGGCCTTGACCAGAACAAGTGACACAGGTCTTGACACCATCTGGGCTTGCTGCTGCTCGACCTTGGCATGCCTCACAGTTAACAAGGAGTCTTGCCTCTAATTCTGTCTCACCACCTAACATTGCCATGTTCATGTCAATTGAGTGTCTAATGAGGACATCATTGCCACGTGAAGAGCGGCGGTTTGTTCCACCGCCAGCACCAAAAAATTGTGAAAAGACTGAGTCAAAACCGCCGCTAAACAAATCATCCATTGAGATATTGACGCCTTGGAAACCACTGCTTCCAAATGGATTTCCACCCGGTGAATCATGTCCGAATGTGTCATAATTCCGGCGTTGTTGAGGATTTGATAATACAGCATATGCTTCTTGAATTTCCTTAAACCGATTTTCCGCTTCCGAATCATCTGGATTCTTATCAGGATGGTTTTTTCTCGCTAACGAACGAAACGCTTTCTTCAACTCGTTATCGTTAGCATCACGGCTAACTTCCAAGACTTCGTAGTAGTCTCGCTTCGCCATGACCCCATCACCGAATGGTCGCTGACTGCCCACCTGTTTTGAATCTGACCATTATGCTGAATGACACAGTATTAGGTTAGGGATGAACCACAATTACTACAGTTACCTCGGCCAACAGGGTTTCTCGAACCACAGTCCAAGCAAATTTTAGTTTCCCGACCAACTGTTTTGCCACCACCAATTGATGCCCCAAGGTCATCAAACAACTTGTCCTCTCGGGTAATTCCCGCCGCACCCATTTGACCACCAGCCACTTCTGGCTTTGGTTTGGGTTTTGGTTTTGGTTCTGACTTTGGTTGTGGTTTTGGTTCTGGCTTTGGCTTCTTCTGCTTCTCTAAACGTTCATCTTCGGCGTTCAACTGAGCCATCATATCGTCTACATTAGTTTGGCCAGAACCAGCCGCTTTCATCATCTCAATAGCAGCACCCGACATTTGTGCCATAGGGTCTGTGTCCCCAGACATGCGGGCTGAGGAGCGCCTGACGTGCTCTTCATCGTGAAACATTTGCACCTCTTCTTTTGGCTGATCATCGCCAATCTCACCGGTCCGTTTCTCACGAAGAATCTCGTTGACTTTTCTCCCTTGAATTAGGTCTTTATCACTTGCTTGATAGCCTTCCGCGTCCCTTTCAAGGCCAGCCATAGCGGCATCTGCCTTGCCCCATAATCCTTGATCTTCGGCCTTGTAGGCTTTGCCTAATTTCTTGATATTCTTAACTCTGTGAAACTCATGATCTCGTTCCTTCCTAGATCGCTTGAACAATACAAATCCAAGTAGAAAAGCAAATCCATAATATGCACCAATTTTCCAATTTTCGACTAGAAGTAAATCAACTGCAGGAATAATTCTGCCAATTAATCCTGCAATGATTAATGGAACCAATAGAATAGCCCAAGAATTCAGGCTGTTCTTTTCATCATCAGCCATGTCTACCAAAGCGTTGGACAATGCGATATGGGTTCAATGTTACCCCCACTTGCTAAGCCTATTCTCAGAGACTATTTTGCTACGCGGTCCTTCGCCGCTCGGCCCCTTCTAAACAATCCATCCAGTAATCCGATGCTGAAAGTTGTGTGAAGGAGAACCAGCATTATTGGGACTCCGACAATCAAACTTGGTTGTGAACGTGTGAAGGATTCTAAGAGGCCGTGAAGAAGCAGGACTACGCTGTAAGCGGCGATTGGAATTTGCCATGCAGGGTATCCAGTAACAATGTAACCAGACCAACATAATGCTAGTGTGGTTAGCAATCCAATCCACGGCAGAAACTCAAGGATTGAGGCTCTTTGTGGGGTTTTGCGTATATGCTTAGTCCGCCAAAACCCGTAACGGTGGCCAAAGCGGAGCCATCCGATAACGGAAGTCCGTTTGGCCATGTGGCAATACGATGCGTCTGAACGCCACAGGCTCCAACCCTGGCCGTCAAGACGCATGTTAAGTTCAGAATCCTGAGTGGTTATGAATTCAGGATTCCAGCCGCCAACCGCATCTAAAGCGGTTCGGCGATACAAAGTGAATGGTGGAATTGTTGTACGTTGGCAACCGGTAAATTGAGCAAATTGACCGCGGCCACTCGCCAGTGGATTCTGCAAGGTTGCCTCAACCCAGCGGCCAATCATTTTCAGTGGTTGGTCACTTTCCTTGACTAGAGTCCCTATTCCAGCAATTTTTTTGCCATCATCCCCAAGTTCATCTTCCAAATCATCAAATTCATTCATCCGTGATTCAATATGCTTAGGAGGCACCCAAACGTGACCAATCATCTCAAGCACATGAGTTACCTCATCAGGTAATTGTTCAAGACTTAGATTTCTAGCCTCAGCAACAAAGCGATTTGGATTATCTAATAGAAGAATTTCGGGCCCACCTTCAACAGCTGATTTTTTAGCCAATTCTGCTATTATTTCACGAGTCCCATCATCACTACCCCCATCTACAACGTGTATCAAATGCTGTTCAGGCGGCCAAGTCTGAGCCATCAAAGATAACAGGCACCGCTCAATATGGTCCGCCTCCTGAAAGGTCGGAACTACGGTGACAACATACGGCTCAGCCATCAGACTCAACCACCCCTGATTGGCGAATGTCTGTCAATCTTGCCACTACTCAAGCGATAGAGTTCATCATCTAACCACTCTTCGCACATTCTGATGGGTTCTCCTTACGTAGTGGTTTGCACGACAATTCGCCCTTCTGACCACGCCCCAAGCGTTGCTGATTCTCTAAGCACGTTATTCCCCGAACTTGAACCCCCGGAGTTTCAAGAAAATGTATTCCCTGTCACTGAAAAAGAACTGAAATGGGAGTTTGATGAGATTGACCTGAGTAAATTTCTTGAACGAATTTCCGAATTGAGAATTCTTGATACAGCCTTAGATGCAATGGGTGCAAACTTGTATGATAATGAAACCGTTTTTTCACTTTCCCGCCAAGCCGCTTTAGCCGGAAAAGTTGCCTTTGTTCTAAATGATGAAATATCACTTGGCGGTACAATCGAAGTTACTCTCCGCGGCGACAATTTAGCCGCTTGGATTGAGGAATCAACTTGGCATGAAGGAAGAATTGAGTATCCACGCTCTCTAAGTGATGATTGGTCCATGCACAAAGATGGGGAAGTCAGCGAATGGGTTGACGAAAAATCAGACTGAAGACTACTAATTTCAGAGGTTTTCAATTCCTCGCTCTTGAATTCGCTTCACAAATTCAACATCAGGTGGAAGCCACTCGACATCCATCAATTCATCAGCACCAAGCCAGCGGTTTTCATCATGAGATGTCATTACCGCAGGTGGTAACTCCCCCTCAACCTCACACAAGAAAAACGTTAGGTGAACGACCATTTCTGGCCATGCATGTGAATACTCTTCACACACCCGTACTGGTTTGATAATCCAACCGAATTCTTCGTGATACTCACGACTAATCGCTTCCTCTTTACTCTCCCCTTTTTCGACCTTCCCGCCAGGAAATTCCCAGTAACCCGCCATGTATTCATCGGCTGACCTGCGGGCGGCGAGGAGGCGGTTATTTTCATCTCTCAACATACCACCAACAACTTGCATTTCAGGCCTCTGTACCGTGATTGCAATCACCCGCTTTACCATGGAAATTTGGGTTTCTAAGGGGATTTTGTTTGCCGGAGGTAGGTGCACAAATAATACCGGGATGACTCGGTTCATTCGGTCCCTCAAATCAGCCTCTTCAACTGCTTGAAGGGTTTTGAAATAAGTTTCATTACAGATGAAACGACCTGGGTCTTCACTCTTGCAAATTAATTCATCATCACCAAACTCAGCCATCAACAAATTCATCGGTGCTGTTGTGTGTAGCAAATTGTGTCCAGAATCGGTGATGATGTCGGATGATTCTTGTCTGCCAGCATTATCTGGGATACGAAAATCTAACTCATTGAAAGAAGTAGCCTCAAGCGAGATTACGTCTCGGTTTTCAGCCAATCCTAAATGGATGATAGCTTGTGGCATGGTGGCATCAGATTCAGCAATAGTTGAGGCGATTTTTTCGCTTCCTGATTTGTCAACAGTTAGGACCTGTGATTTGATTTCAACTGCTATCTCACGTGCCTCCGCCGCCATAGGGTCAACTGATTGACCAATTGATATCACATCGTTGAAATCAGACAAATGTTCACAAATTTGTTGTGAAATGTTGGTCTTGTGCTCACCAAAAGGCTCGTATCCAGTCAACCACACTTCGACCCCCATCACCAACCCTCACAATCGCTCTGAATGGGGAGGACAGCAGGGTATCCATTATGTCACCGATTGGCCTGCAAGGCAGTGTGGACGAGTTAGAACAGCTATCTCTTGAGCAATCACGAGCCCGTTTTGAGAAGGTACAAGGTGAAATTACCGCGAATTTCGGACTTTTATTGGCTGATGCCATGATTTATGCAATCGGATTCATCTCCATAATTATCGGATTATCAGATATTGCCCTTTCAATCAACCCAACTGAATGGTTGTGGTCAGAAGGTGACCTCATCCTACTTTGGAGTGGTCTAGCACTGTGGGTTTGTTCACAATCTTTGAATGATTTCAAACGATTACTACCTTTGTGGCTACGAATGCTACTCAAATTAGGCATTGGCCCAAAGGATTTCTCAGATCAATCTGAAGCGGCGCAGGGGCGCCGCGCTGCAACTCTTGTAATCGCCTCTCTCCTTTCAGCGATTATTGCTTGGAGAATCTCAGTTTTACCAGATACCATCGCAACTCGAATTGGTGTTGATTTTTATCTAGTAATCTATGTTGTTTCAGCTGGACTCCTTATGCTTGCAATGTATTGGTATCGTCTCATCGGAGATGGTTTGGAGATTGAACAATTCAATAGATAGAGGGACAAACAACCGTTGGACTCAAAATGTACAAGCCGGAGGAGTAAGTGTGAGTGAAGGATTTTCCGAGCGCGTTCGAGAACGTTTGCATGAGAAATTAGAGAACTCTCCTACTTGGCATACACCGTTTCAAGTCGTTTTGGTAGTGCTCAGTGAGATTACTGGTGGAGTTGGTCCGTGGGGGGCATTACGCCCATTAATTGCCACAGGATTAGCGATTGTACCGTTCTTATTCCTTGGCCAGCATTTCAATCGACAGCATTCCAAAGCCTTTGATTGGTTTGCCCTGCAAATCCCACTACTTTTCTGCTTACTCTGGCCCCTGATTTGGTTCTGGTCAATCTTTGACGCATACCAAACAGCAATGCTGTCTGTTACCAAGACATATTCTGCTTGAATCATTGATTTACGAAGGACTTAGCGGCTTCCTCTAATTCCTTTCCATTGAGGTAATTATTACCATCTTTATCGAATTCAATCGCGTGAGTCATGAATGCTGATTTGTCAGTTATGCCATTTGCTTTCATTACAGAATCAAGGACTGATTCTGAATAGTTGTAATCTGCTGCCGGGTGGTTTGAAGGCAGATTTGCCTCATCTGGAGGATCTTTCAGCGGGTCTGCTTCTGACTCTGGTTGTTCAACAGTCTCAGATTGCGCAACAGTCTCAGCATTATCAGCGCTGTTTTGAGTCGCCTCACCACCACCTTGCTGAGCGCGCCAAGTATCCACTTGCCATTGAGTCCATCCTTGAGCAATTAACATCTCATCAGTCCAACCCGAATAATCTAGCTCAGCACTAGCCGATTCGTGTGTCGGCTCTGAAACGGCTGGACTTTCAATTGAATCCTCAACAGTTGGAACATAACCCTCCGGTGGAGGCGGACTTGCATTCGGGTCAAACCCAGATGGAGGGGGCGGTGTCGCGTTGGGGTCGAACCCTACAGGAGGTGGAGGCGGAGCATCGACATCAAACCCGGGAGGCGGTGGTGGTGAATCCATGGCATCAACAACCGCTAATGTTTGCTCAGCAGGGTCTAATTCAGGGTCCTCACTAGTTAACTGCCTGTTCATTGTTATCAATACAACAATCGCAATCAAAGCGACAATCAAAGCGATGTAAAGTAAAACGGTACCAGTTTGTTCGCTAAACTGCTCTGAAATAGCGGCACCATCACGAGCAACAGCAGGCTGAATAATCAATGGGTCAAGGGACATACGGTCCAAAATTACGTGGTTATCTTTTACTATGAGACGGAAGCGTTCAACTGTCTCCTCATCAACCTTTGATGTCTTGATTGAAATTTCTGCAGAGAAGTTGCCATTGGCTCGCAATAATGCATCAGAAGAAGCATTGTTGACATTTATCCAATCGCCATCTTTGGTTTTTTGTTGTAAGGCGAAGGTAAGGGTTCCTTCTTCGCTATTTTCGTTAGCCCCGTTGATTAACAGACTAACATTCTCACCCGATACAGGTGTAGCATCAGTCCAATAAACATCCAAGTCCACAAGTGTAACAGTAGGACCAACCCGGATAATTCTCCATTGAGTGAGTGGGGTTTGTTCAGTATTGTTTTCTGAAACATAAGGATTACCGGCAGCGTCTGCCCCCGTCACCCATACATCAACAGTATAACCAGGGAGTAGTTCAGTAACCCCTCCATCAGTCAGGTCAACCACGCCAGTCCAGTGACCATACCCGTACTGTTCAAGGAGTGTTCCTAACTCTTGGGAACCTCTAGAAACCTCTGATTCCCCGGCCTTCACTTTGTAGTGCAATACTGCTGTTCTTTGGGCGCTAAAGCCGTGGTCATCACTTGAATTGATGAAAACTGCAATTTCTGATGCATCTGTAATTGCAATATCACCTGAAGGACTAATTGCATTAATTACCGGTGAATTACCATCAACTTCCAAAAGGATTCTTGGTTGTTCTTCGCTTTCGTCTTGAGCGAGACCGGGCAAATTTTCTAACCATGCAATCATATCAAGATGTCCACTTCTAACATTAGGAACTAAAATGTCACTAGTGAATTCACCATCATCTCTTGGTACTGCTCGCCATTGCAATTCAAGATTACCAATTACGATATCGAAAGCACCTTCCGGAGCAGGTGTTTCATCTTCACTAAATAGAATTCTGCCGTTGACTCTGACAACTTGACCGGCGGCTATCGTCTCTTGCTCATCTCCGCCCGTGTAGAGATTTTTACCCGTCGCCAAATCAATAGCCGTGAAATGCCCAGGAGCCATGTCAAAGCGAAGGTCATTATCTAGACTCCATCTATCATTGCCTAATCCGTTACGGTGTTCAAAGCAAGCAAAGTCCTCTCCATCAAGACAAGGCCAATCGGCAATTTCTACAACAGGAATAAATGTTGTAACACCATTAGTATCCCATATTTCAGGGAATAACCATGTCAACTGGAATTGAATATCTAAATCAAGTGCAGTGTCATTCACAACTGAGAAGTCGCTGTAGAGGTTTGAAACTGCCAAACCATCCCCACCAGACTCAAGATGCATGTTCAATGACCCGTTGGAAAGTTTGGTGAAGTTGGACCAAATTGCGGTTTCATTCGCATCAATATCACTACCCAGCGCAATCTTTACCCTTTCAATATCATTCCAGCCATTTTTATCCCATACCCTCAGTTTAGCAGTATATTTTGTCCCGGGGTGTAATGGCGCAGAATCATCGTGACCAACAATTGTAGAATTACCATCCAGTACTAAGAATGGTTCAAATTCTTCACGAATTGTGTAAGTTACTAAATCAGCATCCCAATCTGGAAGGGTTTGAGTTGGGAGTTCACCACATGGTGCATCATCATTGAGACAAACAGGCCCACCACCCATGGCTAGCACGTTACCTTGTGCATCAGCACCAGACAAGAAGAAGGATACAACCTCTCCATGTTTGTTCATTGAATCTGTGACAAGGCCTTCAAAAATATTGATTCCACCCGGCTGTAATTCAGGAGTCCTTAGTGACATTGTTGTGTACTCATTTTCGTCTGGGATTTTATCATAATTCAAATCGTCTTGACCTTGCCGCCAGTAATGAAGCGTGAGTAGGGTTGGCGGGTCAACAGAATCTTGGACTACGATTCTTATCGGTTGGTCAGGATTACCCTTATGCCTTTCAGAACCATCTTCAGGAGTGGCTCCAATCACCAATGGACTATTACCATCCAAGACGATTCTTACAGAGTTAAATTCAGGATTGATGTATGTTGAACCATTTTGCAAACTCACTGCCTTTATTCGGAAAAGCATACCTCCAGGAGATGACTCAATTGGTGAGGTGATTGTCAACGAGTATTGTCCATGACTTGGATTTGGTTCAATATGGAATTGCTTTTCAGGCTCTTCGGGGTCACCATTCATGGATAAATTCTGGCCGGTCAATTCAATGCTGAATTGTCCTGCGTGGGGGGTATAAGTTGTTCCTTCGAACACAAGGCCTCCTTGGAAGGTCATTTGTAGACCACCTCGCATCCAATCATTTCCTTCGAGGGCTCTTCCAGTTTCATCAGTCACACCCAAATCGAGTAACACGATGTCGTTTTCAACTCGAATGTCCATGTCGCTGGTTAACCAGCCATTCACTTGTCTGCCTATGTCATCATCAACAGTTATTTTTGCTTCAACATCTAATTCGTCATTCCATTCCCATGTTGATTCAATCGGGAAAAGTAAGGATAGGAATCCATTACTATCTGTGGATGACGAACAGTTACCAGCATCAAAACGAATTAAATTTTCACTGTTACTCACTAAATCACAGACGTTACCGCTCTGCCATTGTAAAACCGAATTATTTCGGCCATTAGCCATCAATTCAACTTGCACCTGAGTAATCCTGTCTGCTTCGTCACCCTCAGCAACTCTCACCAGTAACACACGTGTATCACCATCTGGAACTAAGATGTTCCCTTCAATTTCAGCACTCAAAGCACGAGTGTTCATGCGATAAGTAATATCAAGATTTGATACTTTAATTCGGCCTGGTGAGCCAGCAGATAGACCCAGTGTGACATTTGAAACACCTTCTCCATTGTCAATGATGTGGTCATTGAATGCACTTACTAAAGCCGCACCACTGAGTTCAATTGGTGAATTCAAAAGACCAGTGCCAATGTATTCGTTGGTATTATCTGCACCAATATCAAGTCTAACTGCTGTAGGATATCCCTCTTCGTAATCTAAAGTGAAGGAATCAAGTAGTGGAGTGATTGCAGAATCTGTTGTTGAGAAACTGACCCGATACTTCAAGGCAGATCCTTGAGTTTGTAATTCTATCAACTGATTATTTGTTGCAGAATGCCAATTTGTTCCATTGTCATTGCTAACTTCAACAGTAAGTGCGGTTCCAGCAGGGGTGGTTTCAGTCCATTGTGGTTGCAGAGTACCAACTTGTGTACCTGTTGGTATCTTTGGAGAAGTCCAAGTCCCAGATGTTGCATATGCGGTGCCGTATTCCATTGACAGCCACCATGAAACAGCAGTCCCACCTACTAGTTGTAACTTCCAACGCAGATGGTCCCCTGGATTTGAGAAATGTACTGTCTCATTGTTCGTCACTTGGACCCAATGAGTTCCATTGTCAGCACTTACCCAATAATCAACTCTATCTCCTGTTGAAGTCGCTGACCATGAAGTTTCTAAATTTGCCATTATCACATCTTCAGTGGTGATAATTGGTTCTGAAATCCAACTAGATGTCCCTGGTTGGGGTGAAATCGGATAAGCCCAACCAGTTCCGTATTCACGATAATATCTTGCAGACCACATATAGTGGTCAATCAATGATAGCCTTGACCCATCGTAGTAGAGACCAAAACCACGAGCACTAATTGAACGCTCACCGGTTTGTTTAGCAAGAGTTGTTGATGTGCCACTAATTGCATATGCTTCCAATCTGTCTTGATAGTAGTTGAATTGACTTCTAAAGAAGAACATATTATTGTGGGCTACCAAACCATTTTGCTCGCTATAACTCGAAAAGTATGAGTATTGTAAATCAGTATCTCTCTCAAAAGTACCATCAGAGTTGAACGTGTAAGGGGTTACGGTGTTCCTTACCGCATGAAGAACCCAAATTAGGTCACGACTTCTGTCATAGGATATTCCAGTATATGGTCCATAAGAGTTTGAAGATAAATCGTAAGTATTCTCACAAGTCCAGACATCTTCATAGCGGATATCAAAGATTACCATTACCAATTCACTAATTGATGCGGATTGCCTGTTCAATCCAAGAATAGCATACAACTTCTCGTCATCACTGATTGTCCAATCTCTGAATCCATAATATGCGCCCCAAGTTGAACCTGTAGGAGAGGGGATGTTACAGTTCCCTTCAACTATCGCAACGCTGGAAGCGGTACTGAGGTTGTTAGGATATGTTTTCTTCACTACTTGGTTTAGCGTGGTTGAAGCAAAAGTCGAAACATAAGTCCAACCGCGGTAGTTCAAAGTCGCTCCTGCCCCTTGATTGCCAAATGGTGATGTGACTGTTCTTTGAGGATTGAACCTTGTTTCTGAGGCATTAGATGTGTGTGGTTGACGAATTGAAAAAGAACCATTGTCATTCCAAGCATTTCCTGAGGTTGGCGTTTCGTCAATTTGATGTGAGGAAAAATTCAGGGTGGAAGATGCTAAACCAAGAGAGATTGAGCCTGAACGAGGGTCTGTATCAATTGAGTCACCAGCCATCCAATCAGCTCTAGAGGTTTGTTGAATCTGATTCCAACCTGTTGAGGATGCCCCTGAAAGAGTCATCTCCACAGCTGTAACTTCTGCCCCTCTTGGCAAAGAAACCTTGACATTCGTTGCTTTTTGACCACTTTGATAGAGGGCTACTGCCTCATTAGAACCATCTGTAAATGTGTAAATGTGTCTTTGTCCACCTGAGGCTTCAGCAACTTCACTTGTGAAGTCAAGCAGAGGTGCCAGCGAAGAAAGAAGAAAAAGTAAAACAAGCATTGAAGGAATATGTTTTCGATTTACTTCACTAGACATGGCGTGCCCTCACCTTATCACAAAATCCTCCTACCTATCAAATCTCCCCCACTAGGTCACAGGTGACTCTGGCCTACGGCCAGATGTCAACGGGGTTTTTTGATGTCATTTTGAACGGCGTGTCAACGTATCCATTATGGACAAAATCATTGTGAAAAATTTCAAAATTTAATGCTTTCAACCGCTGTTTGTAGTTCGGTCATCATAGCGAATTGGAGATGGCCCGTTTCCACGTATTCCATCAAGCATATCATTTTCAATTTCAAACCAATCATTGAGCCAGTCACCATCAGTATCCCAATTGAGTGGATTAGTTCCATCAGCAATCATATCTCCGTTGAAATCCAGAAGCCACCAACCATACACCATCTCACCCAAACCCGTGTTTGGCAAATGATATTGGTCTCCAAACACCCGACCCCAGTCGGCTGTCCAATCACCCTTCACAAGAGGTGTGTCATCAGAACCATTAATTGTAAGATAATCAGTATCATGGTCATCAATAACTAAGGCGTAGAGTTCGTCAGTAAGTTGGTTGATTCTAAACATCCTTAGATAATTCCAATCGTACTCATTTGCTCTACCCTTTGCTAGCAAAGCGTTTTGCAATTCCCACCATTCTTGTGGAACTATTTGAATCGGAGGATCTGAACCAGCGATAGTAACAGGTGTCGCTCTTGCCAATGTTGCAGAGGTAATTGATTGATTTGTTAAACCAAAAAATTCTTGGAAATTATTGTAAGGCGTGTAAGTACATCCAGCATTACTACAATCCCAATTCCCATCTTTATCTGGGTCTTGAAGAGAATCACTCGGGTTTGTCGGGTCAAAGGTAACCCACGTCCAATTCAGGAGTGGCCTCTCAAGCAGTCCACCATTATTGTGTAAAGGCCGCATGGCAATGTTACCAAGGATTGAATATTGTTCCCAAACGACTTCTACTTGCTGATATGATGACCAATTATCATTGGTTTCGTTCCAACCATATTTCAGTTCATACCAATCGGGTAGCATATCCCAATCTGTGTCATTATCAGTGGCATCACTACCATACTTGAACACCTCTCTGCCATCAGTCAAAGCCCAACTTCGATAGTAATCATCGGTCAACGTTGGGTCAACGGAGTTTGCAACACGCACCATATTAACAGCATCGCCATCGGTATCATTGAGGTCAGGCCTTGTGCCATTGTCATACTCCATCCAGTTAGTGAAGAATAGAGGATTATTTCCGGGCGCATATTGGTCATCTATTGTACCTGGAGTAAAGGCGTGGTTTGCCCATCTACCCTGTTCTGCGGGTGTGTCTTGGCTTGTCCTATCAAACCAGCCATCCTCATCTGGGTCGTAATCAACATCGAGTGGATTCACCGGATTAAGTGTCCAGCGGTATTCATTTACCGGCATAACCTCTTGATATGCACCATAACAGAATTCCCAACCATCTGGCAAGCCGTCCATATCACTGTCAGGATGAGTAGGGTCAGATATTCCAATTAGGCTAATGTTGAAATTGTCACTCCATGCTGTATTGATTCTTGATAGACGTTCTGTACTAGTCACATCCTTCGATGCGAATATATCGACAATTACTTGTCTTGCATCTTCCCAAGATAATGAATTCTCACTCATCTGAGCGGCTATTGCATCATCGCCAAAATCAACCAAGCCGTAACCTGGCGGGAACATATAGCGCATGGATTCCTTGCCATAGATTCTAGCTTCATATTCTCTAAGATTAGTGTAACGTTCACTCATCTGAATAATTCCATCCTCGTTACAATCATATGAATCATCATCACTATCAGCATCAATATCGGATTGTGTCAGCGGATTCATTGACCATCGGTTATCGTCTAAATCCCACTCTGTGAACCAATACTCGTATCCATCAATCATACCATCATCATCAGTATCATTATTTGTAGGGTCCGTGATTCCAATTAGAGTTGCTAATAGGGGTCTTGCGACCCCTGTTGATACCCACTCAGCATGTTGGTCAAGTGCTAAAAATGCGCGGCCGAGTTTATTGTCAAGAATTGACTGAACTCGGCTAGTGAAATTCTGTGGTTCAAGCGAGTATGCCTCTTCCCACATTTTAGGTGCGTCGGGTGGTGCAAGTCCGCCATTTAGAGGATTCTCAAATGTCAAATTTAATTCTTGACGGTCGGTAAGTGAATCTTGGTCACCATCTCCACCACCATCATTTGAAACAAGGGGGTTTAATGACCAATTAGCGAATGTAGAGTTCCACTGAGTGAATAGTAATTCAATTCCATCAAGCAACCCATCGCCATCGCTATCAGCATTATTTGGATCGCATGTAGCGCCACTCATTGCATACTGTTCGGGAGTAATGTATGTACCAAATGATGGTGTCCCAACCGCAAGATTCCATGGAGTCAAAATCAATGTATTTCCTAACTTAAACGGATGATATTGAGGAGAAGTCTGATTCTCGTTGGTCTCAGTAATGTTTGCATTTATGCTGTTATACTCCTCCCAATTTGTCATTCCATCTCCATCTGGGTCATTGAAAATATCACTCTCGTTTACTGGATTCAAAGTCCACTCAGAATCAAAAGTGTCCCAGCGTGCATACCAAACTTCCCAACCGTCTGGCATTCCGTCACCATCGGTATCAGCAACCAGTGGATTCGCAGAACCACGATCTGTCAATGGCATACCAGGCACACTTGCTATTGTAGTTGCACTCGCTGATTCCCCAAACGGTCTTGACGCGCTAGATACCCATGTATCATTCCACAGGGCTGTAGAGAATCCATCGGGCAAAGGTGCACCACTTTCAGTGTAGTTGCCAAAAATTTGGTCTTCCCTAATATGATACTCCATCCAGTTGCTAAATTCTTCTTCAGGTTGAATAATTCCATCGTGGTTAGCATCGTATCCATCTCCATCTGGATTTGAAAATGCGTCACTACCATTTAGTGGATTGATTCCAATATTGGAAATTAACCAATCACAAGAATATCTCGATTCCCAACCATCAGGCAAGGAGTCACCATCAGAATCGGGGTTATTCGGGTCAATCTTTGACCACGAAGCCGCAGATTCTGCAGTTTCACCAAAGGCAGGTAATCCATCGATTAATGCCGCTTGCAACAGTAATTCCCATTGATATTCACACAAATTAGACAAGCCATCACTATCTGCATCTTCATCTGCATCGGTAGGATCTCTTGGGTCAAGTGACCACTCATTGCCGCCATGGAATTCGGTGCCGATCCAGCGGCGATTGGCAATTTCCCAGCCATCAGGCATCCCATCTCCATCAGAATCTGGATTAGTAGGATCAGTGGAGCGATCAGTACCACCACTAGCCTGAGTACCAGGATACCCAACAGCGTACACCTGAGCCGCAGCATCGCCTTCAGTTTGGTCGCATACATATTCACCTATCTCATAATGACAAGTGAAGTTGGTTTCATCATAGAACCAACCCCAATATTCTGACCCATCAAGTAAACCATCGCCATCTGTGTCAGATAACCTTGGGTCGGTGCCATTCCACCCTTCTGGTGTGCTAGCAATATACCTAAATTCATCTAAATTTGTCCAGTTATGGTCGATTAAATCATCTTCATATGGGTTGATATTGATTCCATCAACATCTAAATCTTCATCCCCATCAAATGGGTCAGTTGGGTCAAGACCGTGCGCATTCTCCCAGCCATCTGGCATTCCATCAAGGTCTGAGTCATTACTAAACGGATTAATCAGCATCCGATTTGAATATCTACCTGGATGTAACCCAGCGAATACAGTATCATTTCCAAGCACATCCATTACTATGATTTCAGTTACAAAACCTGGGATTCTCGTCTGTTGTTCATCAATCCCCAATGCTCGAGCGTGGTCACCGTCTAAAGTCCAAGTACCATACCTTGAACCAATTAAAACCTCATCACCAAGCGGTAATATCGCATGAATGTCATTAGCACCTTCTAAATCGTGTGCATCATTCTGCATGCGATCTCTAGAGAAGGCTATGGACGGGTCGGCCTCATCTAATAGGGAGAATTGGTGCACACCCCCCGCGGTCCCTACCCAAAGTGTCTGAGTACTCGAGATTGAACCGTCGGGTTGACGCGGTCCATCTAATACAAGAGTCCTAACATTTGCAGAATGGGTAATATTCTGGGGATTTGCTTGACGGACATAATTTTCTGCATCTGTTTCATTGAATATCCATAGTGCGGGATAATCGCCAACAACATCTTCTGTGCTTGCTACTAAGAATCCGTGGTCGGTGCCGACGTAGAGTTTCTTAGCCCCACCATTTACAGATGTGTGTGCAATCGCTTGTATGGTTGCATTTTCAATTTCTAAGGCTTCAATGAGAGTTTCTGCTTCTCTATAATCTGTGATTTGCCCTGAACCATCAATCGTTAATGTCCAGGCCTGAGAATCGTCACCCGAAACTAATAAATCGAGATTTCCTGAACCAGTATCTAATGGATATAGCCCTGTAACTGGAGGCATTTCGACACCTGTAATCCCAGCATTCTGATTGAGGAATCCATCTCCATCAAGGGTCCAGATTTCAATACCGCCGTTAGTGGCAAGAACGAGTCTATGTTCACCGCCTCGGTCAGCCCACAAAATCATGTCAAATAATTCACCACCCGGCGGGAGGGCTAAATCCCAACTTCCACCTGTGCTTGGCTCAAAGATTGTCAAACCGCGCTTAGTGCCAACATAGAGCAATCCAAGTACTTCATCAGCCTGTAAAGCACGCACATCATGATGCATGATTCTTGGGGATGTACCTTGGTCATACATTGATACCTGTGCATCAACCTCTCCAAGAAGAGTTGACTTGAGCCCTGCTCTTACCCATGTTCCATTATCAATGAAAGTATAGTATTCTTCTAAATTAGAATAGGCTTCGCCAATGTAAACGGTGGCTCTTGAACCGTCTGGCATAATCATTCCATCTCGGTTCAAATCCCAGCCATCAGAATCACTATCAAGCAGGCTATCAGATTCATTTAATGGATTTAGTCCGAAGAAAACTTCCCAGCCATCAGGTATTGCATCGCCGCGGCTACTTTTCGCTAACTCGCGGCTCCCAGACCAATAATAAAAATCGCTATCATTTCGCAATGGGTCCGTTCCAAGCCAACCGGGCGAGCCAGTAGGACGGGTGACATTATCAGCGCAAGCATCCATCAAACCAAGACAACGCAATCCGTGAATTTCAGTAGTCCAATTATCAGGGGCGTCGTAATTGTACTCTTCGGCATTTGTATACCATTCATGGAGTTCAATGATTCCATCGCGGTCTACATCAAATCCATCACCACAACCCAATTCACCATCCCAACATCTGTCGGAGTCATTTTGGCCATCATGCGCGTTTAACGGGTCAAAACCATCACATTCCCAAGCCATGGATTCATTTTTCGCGCCGGTTTCTCGCATACACATCCATATCTCATAACCATCAGGTAAACCATCTCCATCTGTATCTCCAAGCCTTGGGTCGAGGAATTCTCTCATTCCAGATTCGGTTAGTTCGGGAGGAATACCAGTGAGTGATTTACGGTCAACAAAACAGTGGTCTAAATCGTAAGGCCAACAATATTCTTCGAGAGAATTTAGACCATCATTATCAAAGTCAGATTCGTTATCAGAAGCATTTTCGTAATCAAGTCCACTTATTGTATAAACCACATCATCCAATGTTATGTTTCTATCAACACTATACATTTGTTCGTGTAAGTCTGGAATCTTGTCTTTATCGGTATCAGTTATTGGTGGACCTTCACCTGTCGTGTCATCGGGGTGAACTGAATCAACCTCTGAAGATGGTCTTGACATTGAGACGAATGCAAGGCTTCCTAATAGTAGCAAAGTGATGAAGAGAACTGTCTGTTTTCTGCGCATGGGCTCACCTACAGCGTCCGCTGTTTACGAGAGAACCCTACGGGTTTCCTTATGATGCTGATGGTGCACAGTTCATACAAGCCTTTGTGGTATGCTGTGAAAAACTACCGTACGTGAGTATATTCATAGTTTTTGAAAACAACAAATGTAGCAGTCCAAAGTAGACATTATTGGGGAATTCAAAACAAATTCTCAACCAGTTGGTAACGAACCGAACGGATATGAAAACCCAGTATTTGTCTGAGTTGAAGGGGCGCCTTCAAGAGGTGTCCGCGCTCGGGCCCCATTTGGATGACCCTCTCAATAACTCACCTTGGTTCAGGCTCTGGCGGAAACGCCACCCTAATCGCCACAGATGAGACAAAAATCTTACTTGATTGTGGGTTTTCTGGCAAACAGATTGAGAAGCGCCTAGAACTCTTGGAACTATCTCCAAAAGATCTCGATGCCATCCTAATTAGCCACCACCATATTGACCATGCAAGGGGTGCGGCTATCACCCAAAAACGCTGGGGGACAAAAGTTTGGGCTAACTTTGAAACATGTGCTAGACTAGGTATGGACCCGGTAAATGAGTGCCAATTGTTCGAGCCCTTGACACGCGTTGGTTTTGGCAGTGATTTGAGTATTCTGCCAGTATCTGTAAATCATGATGGAGCCGATAATGTTGGATTCATTGCATCCCATCGCGGAGAGAGGGCTGCCGTAGTAACTGACCTTGGTTCTTGGAACGATGAATTAGTCCGTCATATGGCTGAATGTGTGCATATTTCCATAGAGGCAAATTATGATGCAAATCGGTTGTGGAACGGCCCTTATCCGGAACGCCTTAAACAACGGATTTCTGGACGCGGAGGCCACTTGTCTAATCGACAAACTGCGGACCTGTTATCGAATGTTGTTGGCGACCATACTCGAAGTATTGTTTTGAGCCACTTAAGCGCTCAAAATAATGCCCCACATTTAGCTGAAAGTGAGGTCCTAATGGAGATTGATGAGATATTCACAGGTGACATCTCAATCAGTACTCAAGAAGGCCCGGAATTCGCCCATTATTTAGGCCAAGCAGAGTCCGAAAAAATTGCTATTTGAAGGCCGGTAAAGCAAGTAGATAGCGAACCTGAAAAATTGCTATTTGCAATCTAGAAACGAAGGCAAATTAAAACCGGAAAATGCTATTTGAACGCCGGTAAAGCAAGTAGATAGCGAACCTGAAAAATTGCTATTTGCAATCTAGGAACGAAGGCAAATTAAGACCGGAAAATGCTATTTGCCGGTAAAGCAACCCGATTAGAACCCGAAATGGCTAATTGCAACCGCTAAAGTGGCGCCAATTAGAACCATAATTTCATCTCACTTCTTTGAGTAAAACCGAATAGTTGATGCCTGTCAAATTCAATCATCCAACATCAACATCAGTGGTATTTGATTCCGGCGCAGACCATTGTCAGAAATATCGCCTACGGCGATGTTCCCCACAGCGAACCCATAAGAACAGGGAGGTTCAGTCGCATCTGTGCGGCGGAGCGGGAGCCATAACGAGGATGCGGTTAGCGAAATCCTCGGAGTTACTATGCTGTTAGCCATGGTTGTCACTGTGATTGGAAGCGTGTTTGTTCTACTTACCCCATTTCTAGAAGATATCAGCGATAATCGAGAATGGTCATCTGGTACCGTGGCAGCCACTCAGTTGAATGACCGAATTTTGATTGCCGCCCAGAGCCCAGAGGGTAGTGGATTAGTGCAACAGAATGCCCAACTTTCTAGGTCAATGGACCCATTACAAGATGCTGAAATTTGGAAAATTCAAGCCGACCTCGGCGGAAGTGACCGAACTGTAGTCACTTTGGATGGTGACTTACTCACGGTCTCTAGCCTCAATCGCACAGCATCGATTGTCAGAGTCACCGATTCAAATTCCACACAGACATTTACCATGACAAATAGCACAAACGAATTCACCGTTTCGGGCTTAGTGGGCAATGTTGTCATTGAGGTAGAGGATATCCACGGGACAATATCACATCGTTTCCTAGAAATCACGATTGATGGAATCCGTCTCAACAATGTATTGACTGATGGGGAATTTTCAGTTGATTTGGTCAATGGAGCCAGAATTGAAAAATTGCCAAATCATCCAGTTGCAGTCAAACAATTCCCTCGTTTCAAAACAGATCTTTTACTCGATGGAACCCCAAGAGTCTCTCTAATTCTTCTCGACCTTGACATTAGTGCTTCTGCAAGCCGACACATGACAAATGTCCACCTTGATTCGAAGGGAGAACAGGAATTATTTGACAGTGAGGCGCGTAATCTAATCGTCGAGGTTGAAATTGCCGGCGACCCTTCTATATCCCCACAATATATTCATCACTGGACTGGGGATTATGCACTTTACCTAGCCGGTGGGTCAATTAACGAATACCAAGGATTTGGGCCACATGAACGTCTTTCCGGCCTTGACGGAATCACCGTTTTACCCGGAGACGTTCCGTTTCAATTCGTTGTAACATTGCAATCAGTAGAGGTTTACTAATGCGCCGCAGGTTCGATGATGAAGCGGTTTCTGCGGCGATTGCAACGGTGTTGTTGTTCGCTGGTGTGCTTGGTATCATATCAGGGATGATGGTGACTATCACCCCTCTAATCAATGAGAAACATGGCTCAGTTGAGAGACAAGCAATGGCTGGACAAATGGAGGACTTAGCGGCTGAGACCGTCAGAATCTCTGAAAATGGATTACCAGGTGATTCTGCCACATTACAACTCAGGCCACACACGGGAGAATTAGGTTGGAACTTAGTCCACGGCGGTACATGGTACTCAGTTGCATTCGTTGATGGCGGTAGTTTCCGGCTTGATGGTTTACTTGATTTAAATGACAAAACTAGAATACGATATTCGGAAAGTGAAGTTTCTGCTGTTTGTTTTTCAGACCTTAGAGCCAATAAGGATGCTACGTGGAATTATAGGATTCCAAACATTAGTGGCACAATTCTTGCCACACCAGCCACCAGCCTCCAACAACCTCTTTATGAGACAACTGTCGAATACACTTCTAGTGCTTCTAGCACTTCTTTTACTCTAACTCCTGGCTCAGTGTTGTCAACCTCATCGACTGGAGAAAGTTGGTTACAATCGGATGGGCCTTTGAAAGTCATATTCTTACGGGGAACCGGGGGTGTTACGATGGTTGAACCTGACCTAGCCAATCCTTCAGATGGAAAGGGAAGAGCATGGACAATTCCAATGCCAACCGGGTCTGTTAGCCTTCATTTAGTCAGTTCTGATTTAACCACAATTAGTTGGGACTCAAATTCAAACTCAGGTTCTGCTACTAGTACAGGTTCACCAGCAACTTGGAACGGTGATTTCACTACATCAGCAGGAGATGTGATGACTGTTCATTCGAGCAATCCTGCAAGATTGATGATGGTTTGGGGAAGCGGAACAGGTGCAACAGTTTGGCCTGATGATGGGGGCAGTGGGTTGGGAATTAGTCACACACTACCAGCCACAGCGGGTAGTATTCTAATCGAAAATCCAGAGACAACATCAATCGCGGTTCAGATTGATGGACTATTCAACACGATTTCGGCCCAAAGTTCAATGCGGATTTCATGGCCAGCGGTCTCATCACAGATTCAATCGACTGGCCCAGTTCAAATTCACTGGCTTGCAGAAGATGCCAGTAATGCCTATCGCACCGGTTCACTTGAGATGATTCCAGCAACTGATACTGGACGCTCAAGTGGCTTAGAGCATTCGTACACAAGTCCAACATCATCCGGTAATGAAAGTGTCATCATTCAGAAAGCAAGCCCTGAAACTTCTCTAACATTGATTGCAGACCTTGAAGCGGGTCATTCTCCTTACATCACGATGAATGATTCAACTGGTAGCCCACAAGTAACTCTCTCTTCAACTGCCTCAAATTTAGTGAGAACTGCTGTCAATTCAACTGACATAATCAATGACGCCCCATTCAGAATTATTTCTGTAGCGGGAGACGATGGTATGATGGAAATTCGCCAAGACGGCGAGCAGAGGTGTTTACCAATTGGATACTGGGCATCAGGATGGGTTGAGTTAAATCTGCCTTGGGATGATTATTCTCACTACAGCACGGCTATTGTGAAGGATGCATGGAAGGACGGGTCACACCCCTTAGGAGTAGAAGTGACTCTATTCGGGCCTCAAAACGGTGCACCGCACGACACTTTAGCAGCTGCATGGGGCGCACATTTACCTCGCCTAAACTATGAGTTCAGAAGTTC
Organism: Methanobacteriota archaeon; assembly: GCA_016845345.1. Taxonomy (GTDB): domain Archaea; phylum Thermoplasmatota; class Poseidoniia; order Poseidoniales; family Thalassarchaeaceae; genus MGIIb-Q1. The sequence goes on along the minus strand of JAERSV010000023.1, from coordinate 23,701 downwards.
GGTTTCAGGGATGGAAATTGGGTATCGGGGTGGTTTTGTTGGAACCAATCATCCAGAGTATCAAGCAGATGTCTTAGTTCTGCCACCAGCACGAGAGGGCCCCGGCCCCCGGTTAGCAGTTACGATTCCTCTCACCATGCCTGCAGATAGTTCTTCTATTGGAAATAGCCAAGTCGCTCTTACAGTTTCATTGGACGAGAGAGTTCAGTTAGTTTCTGTGCAAGCACATGAAATAAGACGAGGATGGGATGGGCCTTATGGGGCGGCAATCGCTGCTGAGGCCTCACAAGAATTGGCTTTCAGTGCAGATTGGTTGACATTCCCTGGCCGGGTTGACCTTCTCGATGATTATGTTGGCTGGGTACAATTGACGCATTCTAGTCCTGAGGCGGTTTACCATGCGTCTGGTGAACCAATAATGTTCAATCTGCAACTGAGTCAGATATCTATCGATACGGAGTTGATTATTTGAGGCGCAATTCAGAATTCATGCGCGACACTGTTGCAGCAGCCACTGAGTTAGGCTATGTGTTAACTTTCTTGCTTGGACTATCATTCCTATCGGTGTTCAGTATTTGGACTTGGGAACTTCAGGATGAAAGAGGTGATGTGTGGTTAGAGCAGGCAATGGAGGAAAATTTAGATTCCATTGCAGAAGCAGTAGAACGAGCAGACCTTGCAAGCCGGCAAGACGGCAATGTGACTTATGCCGAACCTGTTGACCTACTGTTATCAAAAGCAGTGAACCTCGAATTACGATTAGTCTTAGACGATAATGGATTATTAATGCAAGATAAAGGTGAAACCCTCATATTTAGCAGAGATATTTCTTCGGCTAGTGCTACCAACCATAGCGGAGAAGTGGAATTAGCAGGTTTAGAAAGAATATGGGTGTTGCTTGAAGAAAACAATGTAACTATCACTAGTAATCAACCTGGATTCTAAGACCTAATTATCCCATCAAGGCTCTGTGAACCTTGGACTGAATCTCACGCATTCGGTCATTTGCGCCTAGTTCTCTAAACACAGTGAGCGAGCGTTGTAGATATTCCATACGCCTACTGCGGTCAGGAGCCGCTTCGCCAAGCCGCGCTAATAATTCACCAATCAGAACCCTGAAATCATTTGATTCTGCCAACACTAAGGCATCACGGTAACATTCCATCGCTTCATCACGACGTCCTGCATCAACCAAAACCTCACCCAATAACAGAGTGATTTCTACTTCAGCATGATGATCTCTCTCTTCAGATAGTCCATCTAAAGCACCTGTGTAATGATGTAGCGCTAATTCTCGGTCACCGGTCTTTGAGTAGTATCTTCCCAACACTGCTCTTGCCCGTGCTTGGTGTGCTGCACTACCACCCTCGTTAGTCTCATCGTGAGCCAAGAACGCGTGTTCTTTTGCCCGGTCATTCTCCCCCATCTCAAGGAAAGCAGAAGCGAGTTTAATCCGAGATTCCACCAATTCAGGGTCATCTTCGGAATTTAGAAGTTCTTCCACATTAGCATAAACCTCCAAGGCTCTCTTGTCATTTCTTTGGCGGCGGTAAATGTAACCCATGTTGTTGTATGTTCTAGCCGCCCCTCTTGGGTCGTTTAGTTTGATGAATGATTCCAATGCTTCTTTGTGCAATGCAAGTGCTTCATCGGCTTTTCCAATTGTAACCGAAATATCTGCTAGACTGGATTTAATTCGTGCCCGAATCAACTCCTCCTTTTTGCTAGAACCGAGCATTTCAATTGCTTCATTGTAATTGGATGTAGCATCAGACCAATTTCCTTGCATTGACAGAATATTTGCCCTGAGTTCAAGAATTACTGGCCATGCCGTACCCTCAACAGACTCTTTGTCAACAGAATCAAGGATTGAAAATAATTCCATATGACCTGCTTGCACTAAATCTGCTCCGGTAGTAGCAAGCGCCTCACCAAGTTCTCCTGAATTGCCTGCTTGAGATAGGTGAAATAAGAATTCAATCTGTTCCTCTGGTCGTTCTCTACGTGTTCGATACCAATCTACCGCCTTAGCGTGTAATTGCACATTTGTGTCAGAGTCTAGTGAACGGGTCAAAAATTCGCGAATCAAATCGTGAACATCGTACATTTCTGAATCTGCTTGTCTAGCCAAGCCTTTCTCAACTAAATCATCGAGCAAATCTGTTTCTAAATCATGGCCGCTCAATGCTTCCAAAGGCATTGGTTCTCTGAACACTGCGAGTGCACCAAGCAATCGTTTTTCAGCACCTGAAAGTTTGCTGAAAATTTCCTGCTCAACATACATTTCTAAGGTCTCATAAAAAGTGGTTCCAATTGAACCACGATTAATCAAGTTTAGAACCAGAGGATGGCCTCTAGATAAGCCGTAAATGTGCTGATAAGTCACCTCATCAACTGGCTCTAGCGATGGCAGTAAATTTCTACAAGCATCCCTATCCAATCCATCTAATGGCACCACTAAAGTTGTGATTTTTCCTTCTGCATCACGTAATGGAACTACGGATTTGAAAGACCGTGAAAACAGAATCAATCCAGTTTCATCTAAATCATCCATACGCTGAGTTAATCCCCTAATAACTGCATAGAGAATATCATCAGCAACCTTGTGCAAATCATCTATGATGATGATGGTTGGAACATCAGTGAGTGAATCTACAATCAAATCGACTGACATTTGTGCAACAGGTACTGGAGTAGCAGCAAGATAATCTGATAGCGAATCATTACCGATTGCTGCTAACCATTCACCACACGCTTCAAGGAAAGCCCTTGAGCCCTCCCAATCTTGTACGCGGTGGTATAGCAAATTGCGTTTGTGCGTGAAGGTCTCTATCAATTTACCAGCAAGAGCAGTTTTTCCTATCCCTGCAATCCCTGGCACTAGAATAGTGGTTGACCGAGCATCAAGAAGGTCAACCATTGTTTTTACTTCTGTGTCTCGGCCATAGAAACTTCGTAATCTAGGTAAATCCTCAAGTGAAGTAACTAGTTGCTTCTCAACGTGTTTTGCCAAATCCCTTTGAATCAACTCAGGGTTTAATGGGCGCAAGTCAACAAGGCCACTATCATCCATATATCGAATAATGTCAACTGCCCTGATAGAAAATGGAGAACTTTCAATCGCCTTTGCTAATGTTGTGCTACTTGTGCTCCCCTCTTGACCAATCAATCTCACTGGATAATGAGAGAGACGCTCCCAAGTCTCTTCTGCTACAATCATACCTGAATCAGTTAGGAAGTAGGCTTTCCGCTTACGAGTAACTCCTGTGACGTGTGTTTGCCTTTCAATCAAAAGACCTTGGTCCTTCAATCCGGCAATTGCCCTCGGGACGTTACTTCGAGCAATTGCAACAGCGTTTGCAATGCCCATTTGTGATAACGCAAACGGGACTTCAACCTTGCTAGAATAATCCCCAAAGTCTCGTAAATGCAACAGAATTCTTTCCTGAACACCCGGCTTAGTCACTACCAAATCATTCCTCTCCTTATGGTATAGACACCTGCAACCATTCAATAGTTCCGCCTAAGAGGTCAGAATATCTCCATTATTCTGGAATCCACTGGTTAGTCTCTGGATCCCACTTCCAACCTGGGTAAGTGGGCTGTGGTTCAGCAACTGGTTGGGCAGGTGCAGCCACTTGGGCTTGTGCATCTGCTTGATTCGCCTTACCCCAAGCATAGGGGTCCTCTTCTGCTGTCTCTTGTGCCTCGATATCGCCAATTTCCGGCTCATCTTCAAACTCCACAAAGAAGAACATGAAAACTCCGCCAAGTCCTGCTAATACAACAAGGGCGAGAATCGCCCAAAGAACCCAACCTAATGCACTCTCCTGCGTAGTAGCGCCAACTTGTACTGAAAGGGCCTGTCCAGTTGAATCACCACCATATTCGAATGCTACGTTGTTCACTCCAGACTCTAACTTATTGCTTTGTACAGTCATCATCCAAGTTCCATTATCGCTAACAATGGTATTGTTAAGGCGAAGACCTGTATTTGATGAGCGGGCGACCACTTCAACACCTGGACGGCCTTGTCCTGTGAAGATAGCAGTATCACCAGCATTGATTTCACTGATTCCATCAATTCGTTCAACACTAAATGAAACTGCTCGGACGATGAAATCAACATTCATTGTGTAAGCATTTGATGAACCATCTCTGGCCATAAATTTCATTCCTTCACATGACCACAAATCGATATCAGTCGTATGGAAGGACATTCCGACTGGGTCGTATGTTACCTTACCATAAATATCAATGGAAATTAAATCAGCACACAATTCATCATGTTGCAGATCACTATTTGCAATAATTTCTGGGTCATCAAAGACATCGTAGTCGAGTAAATCACCATCAGCGTCAGAGAAAAATGGAGGAAGTACCACACTTCCACCATTCCCACACCTGTCAAGGGCTTGACTACCCTCTTCACAGAAAATGATTACTTCTCCTTCCCAACCTGTAGAGTCGAATACTGGGGCACGATTGTTAGCATCTGATGGGTTGTGAATAATCACTTCAACCTCAACCCACTCACTATACGAATGCCCATCAAACGAACGTGCGCTGATTAGATAATGGAAATCATGAATCATGTTGCTAGTATCCCAAGTTGTACTCCACAAACCATTAGATTGTATCGTCGTAACGTAAGGTGGAGCATTTGGTAATTCACGAAGCGCATCCTGAGGGTCTCTAATGCGAATCTCAACCCGACTGACTTCCCCATCAGTATCTCTTGCAATGCCAGATATAACTGTGTCATGACTTGCTGAAATGGTTTCATCTTCATATGGTGCAAGCAAAGAAATTACTGGTGCAGCATTACTATTGTCAATATCAAGTTCTAGTGTTACCGTATCACACGTGTCAATGTCTTCTAAACAGAAACCTGAATCAGAGGCCCATATCACGAAAGTCCATGTTTCGCTAATTCTCGGCATAACCGAAAAGTCCCATTCCCACGACCACTCTGAAAGAGCACCAATTGGGTTTCCTTGTGCGTCAAGAGGGCGGGCGATGCTAGTTGTTGTAGTCACCCAAGTAGGGCTTGACATACGGAAATGTATCTCTTGGATATCACTACCAAGTGCCCCGTTGTAAGCGTCACTTGCTGTTCCGGAGAATACAACTTTTCCAGAATTATGCATCGAACCATTTACTGGAGATGCAACATTGATTGTCGGTGGATTTGTGTTTAATTTGATCGTTTTTGTCACGATTGGGCTGTAATCGACCCCATCATAAGCTCTGAAATCAAAGGTGTAATCCCCTTCAGGTTGGTCAGCCATGTCATACTCAAAATGCCAGTTCTTGAAAGGCCGATTATTTCTGGTAACTTCACCATTGGTTCCGCTGTCATCAACTGCATATCGAACATCAACCCATGAACTTGAATCCGGAGTTTTGACTTCAATTCTCTGGACTGCACCTTGCTGTTCCCACTGAGCCTGCTCAGCAGTTCCGAAAACTCCAGTACCAATATTTCCATCCCAAGCATAGCCTGTGAAATTGATGTTGCGGATGAATGAGTGACCATCACTTTGAGTCACAACGACTGTTGGCTTGAGATTGGTCATTGCAAGAGTATCCTCATAAGTCCCAGTGAGGTTAAATGACGACTTATGGTATCCTTTACCAAATTTGTACGCTGTCACGAAGTATTTTGACAATTCCCTAGTTCCTGCACCAGCATTGCAATCAGGGTCATCCAAATCATACAATAAATCTCCATCATTATCGATTCCATCAGAACAAGAATCTTCACCAACATCATCAGCAAATCCATCCGGATTATTTCCATTTCCTCTTATATCAAGATGGAAATCTGATGGCAATGCAACCCAAGGAGCAAATCCTTGAGTATCTGTTTGCATATTGTAAAGATCATTACCATGAGCATCTTCTATCAGAATTGTTGCGCCTGGTACTCTCACGCCACCAACAGTTGCTCTAATTCGAACTAAAGCCGCCTCGCGAACTTGTACCGACCATACACTTGGTGATGCACCAATTTCTATCTTGGAAAGAGATAGACCAGACATGTTTGCGAATGTGAACACTGTTGAATTATTCACCGCTTGCAATGACAAGGGGAAATCTACGGGAGGAATTGATGTAGTAGGTGGAAGAAGCACTTGATTATCCCAATTATTGTACTCAAAAGCCTCTCCTCGGTCCCACACTAACTGAATGGGCATACTTGCATTTGGACCAGTTAAGGAAGGAATTGCCTCAGACTGTACAGTCACAGAACTCTTGGTAATGTTGTACACAATGTCAGAAACGCCAAGCCATTGATTCCCAGAGAAGAACGCAAGTGAAGCGAATGAGTGGTCATGGTCAACAATTTTCGCACCTTCTCCGCCAACAGTAAATTGGTTGTCCTGCACATCAAGTATTGCTCCGATTGCTCGTATAGCATCCCCCGCAACTCCTGTCACAACATTTCTCTTGATGGTTGCGCTAGCCCTGAAAACATGGAATGCTGGGCAATTAAAATCATCTTCATCCCAAACAGTATCGGAGGAACATGTGCCTGAAACGTTGCTGAAGACGTTATCATTGATTGTAGCCCTTGCTGGGGCTGGACCAGTGACCGACCAACCAGAATCTTGGTAATGGTATTCACCAACAATTATTGGTTCGCGATTAATTTCTTGGAAGGTATTATTGTCAATTTCCATGTCAAAGTAACCTACACCCCAAACACCGTTATACCCAGCGATTGGGCCAATCACGTTATTGGTAATCCTGACCTGAGTGACTACACCTGCTGCACCTGAGGATGAAACCACTTGGATTCCTGAACCCTCATCAGCACCGCTCATCACATTGCCTTCAACATGAGCATATGCAGCATCATAAACAGTTAATGGAGAGTTGTCACCAGTTGTAATCGAGTTACTAGTTACATCAACTCTGTAATCTGTGTTTGAGATTGTTCTGCGGCCGTTAATATCAATCCCCGTGCAATCTGTGTCTACTGTGTTCCCGTATATCACACCTGCTGAATCGGTATACCTGTACCCATAGTCTCCACTTGCCACGACTCCGTGGTCAATATTAGTGAACGATTTTTGCGCCCAAAGAACGTGACGTCCATTGTCTTGAGAAGTACAACCATTCTCAGTACCTGTAAAAATAGGGCTAAGGAAACGAACAGGGCCACTCGGGCTTCCTGCACCATAGGTTTGTACTGCATTTCCTGCTAAACTAGCGATTACTTCATCTGAACCAACTTCAAAAGACCCTCCATTGAATGTTGGTGATGCTAAATCTAGTACAAGAACACTTGAAGTGTTAATACTGCTAAAACTCATTTCTGTAAGGGTTGGACTTGCCCCATCTAGAATAAATGCAGCCCAGCGAATTTCTCCTAAATCAGCCACATATCTGGGCATACCGTAAGCATTCTCAACTGCTACATGATTGAACCTTGTTTCAGCAATATCGATTGTATCGCGTACTAAAACGCCTTCAAAGCACGAAGGATCCGCATTCCACAATGGTAATCCGCTTGCAGGATTCATCATTCTGTAACAACGACCAGTTGCTGATTCGTTAGCAGGTGTTGCCCATCGCAAGGTAACTTTGCTCGAATTACTACCCATTCCATTAGCACCACATGAAGTATCTGCAGCACACAAATTACCTTTTACATCCAAGTAAGTACCATTAGGAAATGTTACTGTTGTGCCTGGCTGAATAATCAATTTCGCACCCGGCGCAATCTCAACATCGCCCGTCAGAGTGTGTCCACCCTGCCAAATTTCAGTTCCTGTAATCGTACCACTTGTAGTTTCATTACTTGCTACTACAGTGGGTGTCAAAGTGACTAATGCAGTCATCGTACTAATCACAAACAAAGAGACTAGCAGAAGACTTGTGGTTCGGTTATTCATTTCCATGACATCAAATCCTTGGTTAAAATAGCCGTGAACGCTGCTTAGTTATAAAAAAACGCCTTACTGCAATTGAGATAGTATCAAAATCATATTACAAATATCATCAAAAATAGGTAGCTTTCAGCCCTATTTGTATCATTGCCCGACAAAAGTATCACTAATTTGTGTGGAAAAATGACTGATTATTCTCAGAGTCTTGCCCCAACAGCGTCTGACCAACTCTCCGCGTTTAGCGAACCATAACCGTACCTCAAATGGTGCTCCCCTGTTTCTTGGAAAACCCCGGGTTCAGACGAATTAGCAAGTGCGGCCTTCACTAATTGTATGGGTGTGCGATCTCCTTGGTGAGTTGGGCTAAGTCCTGGGTTGCCACTGTATCTCTCGAGTATCAATGCAAGAGCGGCTGTGACAAACACTGTCGAATCACTCGTCCCATCACTTCTTGACCATGTAGCCCCAGTTCTCTCTGAAACAAAAGTTGAGTGGATCTCAACCCCCGGTGCAACGACCTCTGGTTTTTGATTTGGCCAAATTCTAGCTTCTCCCGAAGCATTGGTTGGAGAACCTGAACTTGAAAACTGCCAAAGTGAATTATTGCGGTGAACAGCACCAACTGCTATCACTCCGTCAACATTAGCAGGCACGGTAACATCTGGATAATCTTGGCCGGCACCACCATGATTTCCAGCAGCAGCAACAACGAAAATTCCATTGTCAAGTGCGTCACTGACAGCACTTTCTGTTCTACCACCAAATGTAGAGACTAAATCGGGTTTTCCGCCAAGACTCAAACTGATTATGTCCGCTCCCATAGAAGTCCAGCACCATTCAATCGCATCAGCGACTGCAACCTCTGAGCCTGAGCCTCCATCTGCACCAAGAGCTGCTGCAACAATCAGTTGTACATTTGGTGCGGCGCCAACAAATGAACCGTTGGCAACAAGAATACCAGCCATCATTGTCCCATGAGATTGTGTCAAATCATTGTCATGAGGGTTTCCTTCAGTCCCTTGAATGAAATCTTTGAAACCAACAAGATTGACTCCAACTAAATCAGGGTGTGTTGTATCTATTCCCGTATCAACAATACAGACACGTACTCCTTTTCCACTGTAACCCTCGGCGTTTAACCCACGTATTCCTGAATTTTCATAAGCCCACTCTGATTCAGGAATAAACTCATCAAGATACCCTACTATTGAACTATAACTTATCATCAATCCAACAATCAATGCAACCAACATCCATAATCCCCATGGGAGGTTAAGAGGTGGTTTTCGAGGCTTTACCGCATCAGCCTCTTTCCATGCTTGTGGGTCCATCTCAGTAGGCATTCCATATGCTTCTGCGGGATACCCCGGTGCTCCTGGGTCAATTGTGGAAAGCATCCGCGGGTCTTCGGGTTCTGGCAAAAATTCCACACCCTCCAAGCCCGGTATCACAGTCTCACCTGATATCCGGTAAAGGCGGTGCTAAATGCACTCTTCGGCGTTTAGTCCAAATTCACCCTCAGTTTTACAACCAAGGATTATGCTGTTTACCATCAGAATGGCATCTGACCGCTTATCGAATCACGGATTCTACGGAATCCAATAAATCCAAGAATGAATGCAGCTATGATTATCAAAGGCACCCAAACATTTACTGATTCTGGAGGTGGTGTAGCAACCTTCAACGCTCTAGTAATACTTTCATCAGATTCTGCATCTAAATCAAGTCCGAACTCACTCTGAAGAGTAAACACGAAATTTTGGTTTCCGATGCCGACACCATCTAGATCAATGAAAAGGATGTATTCAGCAGTGCTTCCAATAGGAATATCCTGTGATTCTGAAAGAATGTAAATATCTTCATATCCTTCAATTGTGATGTTAACTCGGATTGTCTTTGCGCCAACAATACCAGAATTTTCTACTACAACAATCATTTTATTGCTCTTACCAGAAACTGCATCTTCGCCATTGAATGTGCCTGTATTCTCCATCACGAAGTTCAGAACTGGCTTTGCAGCCTTAACTTCCAATTCAATCGGGTCATAAGCAGTGCCATCAGAACTATTGATGTTCAAAGTAAGTGTGAATGGTGTAGTATCAGCGTCAGCAGGTGCAAAGATGGTGAAGGAATATGTTCTCTCCTCTCCATGTGCCCAAGGTGATTCGCTAGGTCCTGTAGCACTCCAACCCTCTGGCAACCAAGTTTTGTCAATATCAAAACCAAGCACATCTTGACCATTTCCTGTATTCTGAATTACAAACTCAACACGCTTCTCTTCCCCAGGGAATACTCCGATAGTGTCTCCCGGTGTTGTGACAATCTCAATCGAATAGGTTTGAGGGATGTGAACTTTTATGACATATTCACTGAAGGTACCAGTGGAGTGAGTTGTTCGAAGTTTGATTACATGGCCACCAGAAATTGATTGTGCATCCTCAACATCAGCAGTAGTGACACGCATTCGTATTGTTGTGGTGTCTCCACCATCCAAACCTAGTGTGATTGGCGTAGTCTCTGCCCAAAGTTCTGTGCCGTTCTCATCTGTACCATTGAAGAACTCAATACTCCAGTGCTCGCCATCTTCTGCGTCAAAGACGGTACCGACTGTGTACTCATCAAAGGCTTCATTTCCATTGTAAGTCAAATTAACTGTGAACTCTATCACTTGGTAAGCAGTTTCATTTTCATAAAGTGCATTAACTTCCTCATTACTCTCATCTGTTTGCTCTGCACCACTAATTGAGCTGACATTGAAATCAATTGAATGCTCAAGGATACGATTGTAATTGAAAGTCGCTGAAGGGGCTTCTTGTTGAGCGGAAATTGAACTTGTCAATCCCGCTCGGTAAACCATTGCCATATCTCGCTCATTTGTTTCAAATACGCCTTCAAGGTAAAGATCACCTGCTGGCAATAAGAATTCTATCTCTCCGTTTGAATCAACAGTTTCATTCCAACTGATAGCACCCAAGATGGTCACTTTAATTTCAGGCGTTCCGATTATTTCAGCACCAGCAACATTTGTTTCACTCAAATCGTGGCTCTCACCATCAAAGTCAATCCAATTTGTGCTGAGTGACATTGTTCCTCCCTGAATCATTGTCAGGTTGACTTGTGCACCATCGTGTACATCAGCCTCAACTACTGTAATTCCGACAATTCCCTCATCAACAACTGTTGCTGAGAGAACCCAATCACCGGGTTCAACATCAGCAACCCAGTCACCATCCCAAGAACCATCACCAGCCATCACCTTAGTAGGTGTTCGGGAATCTCTCTCAATTCCTGATGCAGGTGTTAGAGTTAGAACAACATCATCTGAGAAATCATCCCAGACTTCCATCTGTACATAATCTACCATACCAGAAATTGTGACATTACCTGCTGATAACTCAAGGTCAGTTGAGTTTGATATAGTTGATACTTGAGCGACAATTGATACTGAACTGAAACCAAGTTGTGATGCTTCAATTGAGTAATTATTCTGTGAAGGCACAAATAATTGCCACGTTCCGTAGGCAGAACTTGTCAAATTCACAGGGGCATCAAGACCGCCTCCAGAGACAGTGATATTTGCTCCTTCAACGCCTTCGTTGAAATCGTACTCGTCATCAGAATCCAAATCCCAGAACAGGTTGCCTCCAAGAGTAACCCAATGTTCTACTGAGAAGTTAATGTTTGAGATGTTTTGACCAGCAGACAATGTTGCTAGTTGCTGGTCTTCTAACACCCACCTGTCCATTGATTCAGAGCGGTTTAGTGAAACTACCCAGTCTCCGGGGAATAAGTAACCCACCATATCTCCTTGGTCATCGGTATACGGCAGAACTACCTCACCATAACCATCTGAACTAGTTGCAACCAGCGAGAACCCAGTTAACGGGTCTCCAGTATCGCCTTCAGATAGGTGAATTGCTACTTCGGCTGATTCTAACGAACGCCATAGCAATCCTATTCGTGATGATGTTTCATTCGCTGTGAGTTTGCCTCTGAATTCTTCATATGTGTCCCCAACCAAAGTACGCTCTACAACAACAATCCAATCACCCTCAGGGATATAATCTGAAATTGTACCATTTTCATCAGCCATTATATTGAATGTGTCGTCCGAATCAACAGAATTGAAAATTACTGTCTTGTTGTCTAGAACACCACCTGATTGATTGATTAGATATGCTTCTAACTTCCATGATGGTTTAAGGATCAATTCTGCATACTCTGTTGTGGTATTATCTAATCCTAGTTCAAGGATTAATTCTTCATCGATTAACACTGTTTCAAAGTCAGAACCGTTTATCTTGTTTTGGGCATCAATTGCAATAGTGTAGGCACCTGGATGCAATGAAGTAATTATGTGCCCATCTGACATCTCATCTGCTGTGATGTTCAATCTTGTACCAACTCCGCCACCAGAAACCGGCACAAATGCGAAGTCAACGCTGACAAAAGTTCCGTTGCTACTGTTTCCATCAAATGAATGGTCAAGGAAGGCAGAAATATCAACAGTGATATTGTCAGGATTTGCTATCAATTCTACATCAGAAATTTGCTCAATGTTCAAATCCGATACTTCTAATTGTAATTCATCAACATTTAGTCTATCATCTGAAACATCTAATGTCCAATTACCTTGCATCAACCTCTGTGAGAACCGTCCGGTCTCAGGATCAATGTCAAAGTACCAATGTACATCTCTGTCTACCTGATATGCGTGTAATTGTACTTCCACGAATCCAGGAACATGTGGTGAGTATGACGTTTCGTTCTCAAACAAGTAAAGCATTCCATCTACAGACAGTCCTTGCTCTACACGAAGAATAATCGGTGAAACATCATCTGAAACAACAAAGTTGGTACCATTTGACATTTGATTTGCGATAGATACCGTGGTCATGTTTACCTCGACACCCTCAGGCAAGAATACTGAGAAATTACCAGCATCAGCACCATAACTCGTTTGGACTGAAGTTGTAATACCACCCCATTGGAATTTCACCTCAATGTTTGGGACTCCTTCTTCAGGTGATTCCGCTTTTCCAGTTTCGACAAGAATTTGTCCCGTAACGTTGATGCTTCTCCTTAACATCCAATTGACACCTGTGATATCCTCAGTCACCTCAAACTCTTCCCACAGCATCAAATCGCCTTCTGAAGATGTATTGGCTATCCATTCACCCTCTGGCAATTCAACACGATAAGTGCCTGATTCATTATCATAAATTGCCTCGACATATTCATCGTCTGTGAGAATCACGCTATGGAAATTAATGACTTCATCAGTAATTGGTTCAACTGAACCGCCACCAAGGTCCTTCATTAGTGTGAATTCCATGTCAAAATGCATTGGAACCGCAGCATCGGTGCTTGCCATTGTGAAGTTCATCGGATCAATAGTCGCAGCAACTGCGGCACGGCCGTCACAAAATTGGACCGTAGCAGGAGTTCTCCAAGGTACACATTCGTAGAATCCATCTCCGTCAGCATCCATGACCATCTCGTATGAACCGTCAGGAATAGGCCCATAGCCGAATGAACCATTCTCATCAGTATAGATAATACAAGGTGCGAACAAAACTTCGGTACAAGGCTCGGTTGCCTCTTCATCTATACTTACCTCAGTTAAGTAAAGTTCAGTGTTTGCAATTGGTTCTCCGTCGAACCACGCTAGTTCACCATCAATCCAAGAACCGGGAAGGCGTAATTCCACACCGCTGGTTGCGGTTGTGTCAACTTCAAGCGGAGTACTCAACCGCGTGATATTTCCATTTGGAAGTACAACATAAACTCGGTAGGAGCCGGGTAATGCGTCAACTAAGTGGAATGAACCCGGCTCAACCATTGGGCCATTAAAAATTCCAGCACCACTGAATGTGCCACTGCCGTTGATTGTACCGAATGTATCAAGACTCTCATCTTCTCCATCGGTGAAGAAAATGCCGTTACCAACTAGTGTTTCACGGTATAATTCTGCAGTGTAATCAACTGAACCATTAGCAGTCACTTTTCCTGTACCATCGAAAGTTCCTGAGAACAAGTATGTAACTGGGTCGGAGCCCTCTAAGGAACATAGTTCCGAAGATTCGGGGATTGTTTCATTAACACATGTTGAGATTGTCTCTCCACTTGTGATATCACCTACGAATTGGCCATCCCCTGAGAATGTCCCAACCCCTGTGAATGAGTGGTTATTTGCAATCTGTCGTGTGTAATTTCCAGTGAAATCTGATACTAATACCTCGCCATCAGTTACTACCAAACCTGCTCCAGTAAAGGTCACCTCACCTTCGCCACGGAACACGCGTGGGTGTTCATCGGTAGATACTACGGAACCATTAGTAGTCCAGATGTGCTCTAATTCTTCCTCAGTCCAAATATCTGTGAAAATTAGTTCATGGGAACTCAACGGAGTGCCATCAAAGGATGAATGGCCTTCCCAAGTAACAATTCCTGTTGCACTAGATGCTTCAATGGTCAGTGACTTAGAAATAACTGCTCCACCGTTGGTATCTGCTTGTGCTCCAGTCACATTGAAATCCATCTCTCCAAGTAACTTACCACCACTGACGTTCGCTAAAATTCCAGTGATTGGATTAACTGACCTACCATCTTCAGTGGTTTGGCCTAAAATATCTGAAAACCATCCTTGCCATTCTTGGAAATCGTTTTGTGCTGAGACGATAGCATCACGATCTTGATTTCTCAAAACCTGTGCATCTTCAGCAAACCCAGAAAATGCTGTTACTCGGATGTGACCTGCTGGGACGCGGAATTCAAAGCGCCCATTTTCGTCAGCATCGACAGAACCGATTGGAATCCAATATTCTCTTGGGTCCTCATCAAATATGTCTTCACCACTGTAAGCGTCCCGCTCAATCAATAGGCGAGCCTTAGGGACTACACCGAAGTCACCTAATTTGACTTCACCACTTACGGTAGCACCACTGTAGTACTTGAGTATCTTTACCCCAGTATTTGCATCATACCAAGGGGTTGAATTTGTTGCTTCGTCATCATACCAATTTGCGATTACAAAGTTTGACATCATCGCACCTGGAAGGGGGAAAGCATATTGCAAACTGCTGTTTGTACTGCCTCTTAGGTCAAAGTGCTGACCCGGTTGAGCAACCTTTCCTGGGAGGCCCAATTGAGGGCTACCATATCCAATGTACGTGCGAGCGACCATTGTGTCAAAGAACTCAGGCTCTTGGTCAACTCGTAAGTCAACTGCTTGAATAATATCAACATCTTGTGATTCACTCATTATGATATCATTCTTGTACTGCTCCTCGTATTCAGCTTGTGTCATGTCAACAACGAAGTTTGAACTTCCTCTTTGTGTGACGTACCACGTTTTCATATATGTCTCAGGATCGAGACCTGCAAGTGTGGTTGGAGCATAGAAAATACCTGTAGGATTACCTCCACTATTCTGATATGAGCCACCCGAAGGGTATAGACGATTATCAACGCCAAAATATCGGATGTCGTGATTTCTAGTGATGGTATCTCCTGGATTACCTTCTGAATCTGCAACAGTGTAAGTAATGTCATTTGTTAATTGGTGATACAAATCAACTAACTCAGGCATATCCATTACAGAAGTCAAGAAAACCCTACCTAATGCTAAGCGGGCATTTTGGCGGTGAATTGAAGATGATACATCATCAAAACTCTCAACAATATCCTTAGTGTACCAATAATTACCAATTACTTGATGAGTGAACTCATCAATAACTTCATCGTTACGGTCCTTTGATTGATTGAACTGAATCATAGCCTCATGTTCATTGTTGAAATCCCCACCAATTTGCTCCTCACTATCATATACACGATAGATTGTAGCAGATGTTGGCATTCCGTTATAATCCAGCAAATGACCTTCACCAAAGGAAATACTGCCTGCTTTCTTTGTGATTGAAAATGAACGGTCTGTTAAATCGTCAACCCCATCCTCCCCACCTAGAGTGTTTAGAAGTAAGAACTCTTCAATTTGACTCTCACTCAAGTGATTCTCTAGAGCGTTTTGGAAGGCTGGTGTGAATGTACCATCATTATATCTCAAATCGCCCTCTGCAAGTGTCATTGTGTAAAGTGAAAGTAAGTCGTGATCACTTTGTGCTAACAACATATTTCCAGCAGCAGGAATACCCGATTGGAAGTTATCAGCGACTGTTGGGTGCTTTCCTTGAGCCAATGCTTGGAATCCATAATCCCACCATGAAACGAATGCTGGCCTTTGTCCAAATGGCACATCAGCATCTTGTTCTTCTAGCCACTGATACCCTTCATTCCAATATTGGCCATTGAATCCGGGTCCAAAAGCACCCATGTACCAACAACTGGTTTCCTTGGTGTTACCACGGCAATGACTCGATGGATTGTACTGAGTAGAGTCTAAGAAAGACCAACCAAAGATTGGGTCTTCTGCACGCAGAATATTCGGAGTTATATTGTAAATATTTGAATCAACATCCTTTGCCTTTGAGTTACCAGATGGAATACCTGAATCTAATCCATACGCCGCATGTTGCGCACCTACTAGCATGAAAATCATCAGAATAGGAACTATTCCAGGGAATTTACGAGCCGTCTTAGTTGTTGAAGAGAATCTTGCTCTAGGTGAACCAATTCCAAGCCTTCTCCAAGCCTTAGCGAAATCGGTTCCCCCAACCCACTGCCACATGATGACAAATGCCCAAGCACCCATCACTGCGACTGGAGGAGTTGCGTTGAAGATGAATCTTCCAGCACGCCAAGCCATTACTCCGGCAACTAATATCCAGATTGCTAGAACCAATCTGCTACTGTCACGGCGACGCAGACCTTGCCAAAGTGCAACGAACCCAGCAAATAATGCTGCCAATGCTACTATTGGACCAAATGATGCGAAAAGCATTGCTCGGCTTGGAGCCTGTGCTTCAGCAATCGTATCGAAAATCTTGTTCTTAGATAGATAGTACCCTCCAGTGAATAGAACATCCCAGCCATTGTATAATCCAATAAATTGAATCAACCAGAGAGCGCCGAGGATTACACCTGCAAGTGCACCACCGCTCACTAATACGAGTAGCCATGGTTTGTCACGGAATGAAACTGAAACCCATCCAGCGGCAAATGTGAATCCTACGATGTAGAACATAGGTTGGAAACCGCTAGCATCGAAAACCAATCCCAATTGCATATGTGCATAGAATGGCAGTGGAATTAGGAATGTAACCAACATCATTGTCATTGCAGAAACATACAATGCCATGCTGTCACGTCCGCGGAATTGATTAATTACAATCTGAGCGAAGAATGCCAAGAACACGATACCAAGACCGTAGACGAATCCTTTCCATCCTAATGCAACAGTTGAGAATGCAATACCGGAAAGAATTGCATTAGCAATTGCTCCTTGTCGCTTTTCAAATGTGGCTTTGATTCCTTTGAACAAATATGCAGGTGACCAATTTGCATTCGCCACCATCTTGTCATCACCAGCAGCCTTGACTGCTTTCAACCAGAAATAAAATCCTAATGACAGGAACAAGATTGCAAATGCGTCGTGGTCAGCCAAAGCGAAGGTACTGTGACCAACGTGCCCGGGCATCAAAGCAATCAACCAAGCCGCAACTGCACCAGTTGCACGGCCAAAGAAACGGTTGCCGATTCCTGCAATTGGTAGCACAGTGAGTGCACCATAAATTGCAGGTAGAGCGGCGACAGACCACCAAACAGCCTCAGATGCTGGGACGCCTAACAAAGGCGCTAGCATCATTCCTCCAACAGCCAGACTCCATGAAAACAGAGGTGGACGAGGGTTGATTGCACCTAGTGGGTAAGAACGGTCCATATCGATGATGAAATGGTTATGTTCAGCGAGGATGTATTCTACTGTTCGCATCATGTACCATGGGTCAGAACCACCAGTCAAGTCCCACTCATGGGTCCCACTAGAGTTCATGAAAGGAATAACATTCCATACTACACGAACTAACAAACCAAAGAATAGAGCAGCGCCTACAGTAATACCGTACCAGTGCTCTGACCAAAATTGCTTGGCAAGACCGGGTGTTCTCCTGGGTGAACTATCCCCTAATTTTCCTTTGACACTTAACATCACGACTAACACATTGAGCCAGAAGAAGATGAAGAACCAAACAAATAGACCATTATTCCCTGAGAAATATGAGTGCCATTCTTGTGAACCATCCATTATGATTCCATTTTCGTGGAAGGAGCCAACCGAATAAATTAACCAATTCATTCCTATTAAACCGCCACGAGTTCGCATATTTTCTGCAAAACAATATGCTGTTAGTAATGAGATTATACCAGTAAATAGTGGCCACCATACGCCAAGAGAATCTCCTGATACTCTCTGTACTTCTGTTACTGAGAAGAACGACACTTCTGAAATTAGGTGGGCTATGAGCCAAACCCCAAATGCAGCAAACAGTGGAATGTATGCTTTATCGTTGAATTTCTCAGGAAGGTTGGAAAACCAACCCTTTGTGCTTGGCTTTGCAAATCTGCCACGAATACCTAGTGTGACTAGCACACCAGTTAGGATGGCAATCATCCAGCCGTTAAAGAATAGGAAAGCCGTTGCTTCCCGATGCCCATCCATTGAACCCCATGCGTTCTCTGTAAGTTCAGGGAGCCAAGCACCGTTCACGAACTGTGTGCCATCCCATGAAGGGGCGGCAACAGCCGCAAATGAAAGTGCGGCGTAGAATCCCATTACGATCCAAATTAACAAGTTGGCTTCATCGTTACGACCTA
The DNA here is from genome assembly GCA_016845345.1 of Methanobacteriota archaeon. Lineage (GTDB taxonomy): Archaea > Thermoplasmatota > Poseidoniia > Poseidoniales > Thalassarchaeaceae > MGIIb-Q1. Next base: position 5,033 of record JAERSV010000023.1, on the reverse strand, counting down.
CTTTGTCAAACATGTGGACTCCAAGTGCTAAAGTTAGGAACAAGACTCCAAGTAGAGTGTTTCCTATTACCAACTGTGGAATCGCTGCTGCGAGTACTAGTGGTGCGTAAATTAGCAATGTGACTTGTGCAGGCTTCACTCCGAGGTTTGAGAAGACGATTCTTGGCACACTGCCGAACATTGCACCGATCGTGAGTAACACGAACGGCAATACTTGCGTCATTATTGCTGTCTCTTGATCATAGGTCACACCCAGTGGGTACATTGCCATCGTCATTAACAGCAGAATAAGTGCTGCCAATGGTGCTCTAGCAAGCCCCCACGCTACATTACGTAGCACAGATGCGTTTCCTTCATTTTCCATTTCCATTACCTCGGTTGTTGTCAGTCTTACGACCGTCAGCGTGGCCGCCACCTGACCCCTTTTTTTAACCGTTGCCAAACGAGCGCGCACCCGCCTACGCGCACGTAAGGGGTAAAGCCGTAGTCCAACACTTGGAATTTTATTCTCTACAACGCCCTAAAACCGATGTCCGAGCGATAGTGAGATCCTTCCAAAATGATGCCATCCATCAATGAATATGCAAGATTTCGGGCTTCATCCAAGTTTGAGCCGATGCCTGTACAAGCAAGCACCCGGCCGCCACTTGAGAGCAATTCACCATCACTTCCATGCTTTGTACCAGCATGATGGATGAACGCGCCGCCGTCACCGTCTGCAATCAGCCCAACTTCAATAGAAATTGGCAATCCTTTACGCGGAGAATCAGGATATCCTTCGGCCGCTAATACAACTGTCAAAGCAGAAGAGTCAGTAAATTCTGGCGTGTGTGAACCAACATTTCCAGAAGCAACAGAAAACAGCAATTCGTAAAGGTCACTGGAAATTAATGGCACTGTAACCTGAGTTTCGGGGTCACCAAACCGCACATTATACTCAACAACATAGGGGTCACCTAACTCATCAATCATTAATCCGACATAGAGGCAACCTCGATAAAGAGAATCTTGAGACTTGAGCCAACTGTGCATAGGTTCGACAATTCTTGAGTAAACCTTCTCTCGCACTTCGTTAGTAACTACTGGTGCCGGAGCATATGCACCCATCCCCCCGGTGTTTGGGCCTGTGTCCCCCTCCCCTACTCGTTTGTGGTCCTGACTTGCCGGTAAAGCAACCCACCCACTTTCATCGAGCATGATTAGCATACTCGCTTCCTCACCACTAAGGAATTCCTCTAACAGCACAAAACCGTCCGCTTCTAATCCGCCCGATAATGCCTGTTTCGCTTCTTGCCTGTCTGATGTAACAACTACGCCTTTACCACCAGCAAGGACATCTCGCTTGACTACCCAAGGTGGTGCAAAGTCGTTGAGGGCAGCGTCAATTTGTGAGGAGGAATTGATGTTGTGTATGCCAGCGGTTGGGATGCCCAGATTTTGCATTGTTTGTTTAGCGTACAATTTGCTGCCTTCGAGTTTGGCGCCCTCAGCATGGGGGCCAAAACAAGGGATTCCTGCAGTAGTTAATTTGTCAGCAAGACCGTCTACCAAGGGGCCTTCTGGCCCTACTACGACGAGGTCGCAGTCTAACGATAGTGCCAATCCTACTATTGCATCCACATCAGCCGCTGAAAACGGATGATTAGTTGCAACTAAAGAGGTTCCAGCGTTGCCTGGAGCAACGTGAACTTCGCCTACGGAGGGTGATGCAACCAGCCCAATAGTCAGGGCGTGCTCGCGCCCTCCGCCGCCAACAACCAACACAGTCGCCTCTGCCATCAATTACATTGGTAGCAAAGAGAGGCGATAAGCAATACCACCGAGTTATCATTGGAGAAAGGCGAGAGAATACAACCGTTTGACATCAATATGGTACTGATTTCAATCCAAGTTTGTAGCCCAAAACATTGAATGAGCGATGAATAATGGGAGTTAGGATGAGAAGGATAACCATCCCCATCAACAAACCACTGTGACCAACGATTGATGGGCCTAAGAAAATGAGACCAAACAAAAATGTGAAAATAGCAAATGGGAGGGTGTCAAGGAGTGGGGCTTTGCTACTCACTTCGCCTTCTCTCTTCAATCCACGGCGGCGTTTGAAAAACGAACCTACTGAATCACCAACCATGCATCCAAATCCAAGAGTGCATCCAAGAACGAATGCCGCACCCCATTCACCACCTATCCAAAACCATGCAGTTTCAATACTCGCTGAACCAACACCATAGGTGCCAAGAGGGTCAAGGAAAGGTGCGCTAGAAATATGATTCCCAGCAGAAAGTGAATGTGTTAGCATAGCGATTAATCCGCCGCCAATAGTACCACCTATGAGCCCATTCCAAGTTTTACCATCGCCTAAAATGCGGTTGCCATCAGAATGATTTTTGCCACCATCAATTGGTTTAATTGGGATTCCAGTCATTGATGGTATCCACTTTCCACCTAGCATTGCCGTAGTGTTTGAGAGATAGCCAGGAAGGAAGAGCCATAGCACCATTAAAGGTGCGATTACGAGATTCTCCCAGGGTAAATACTCTGACGACATCATTCCCCGGTTTTGGTGAAGGTTTGTATTCCTTTACCCGCTAAAGCGACGGCTTCATGTTCAATGACTTAGTCGCACAGCCCGATGAACAAGCGTATATTCGTGATTTTGACTGCTATCCTCATGCTCGGAATGGTTTTACCAATTACCAGCCCAACAATTGCCGCAACACCGCCATCAGATGGTAGCACAGTAACTCTAACAGAAGATACCAATTGGAATCAGACTTCAACTATGAACGGGAGTGTGATTGTTCCTGCTGGAGTAAATCTGACAATTTCTGAATCAATATCTGTTGCCCAGGGGTCTTCACTGGATGTACAAGGTAATCTGATTATGGATGGTAGCCAACTAAATGCTGAAAACCCACCTTCTGACCTGCAATTTTGGAGTGCTTACGGTAGTACTTCAACGCTATTTTTGCCCGAATCAATTGGTGCCTTTTCAATCAATATTTTCTCAGCACCAGGATACAATTTATCGAATTATACCGCACAATGGAATGATGGACCTAAAGATGACATGGAAGGAGACAACCACACAACTCCGGGCAGTGTTGTAAATCCCCTACCAGGGGCAGGTGGTACCCTTTCTTTTGAGTCGATATTAGGAGAATATGGTGAACTAGTGATTGACCGTATTGAAGTTGAACGCCTGACTGAAACCAATATCTACGAGGCTACTGAACTCGACCACACGGGTTGGTTATTACGTGGTGATTCTGGGTTCTCACTCAATATCCAAAATGGCGCGACTCTCACCGCCACCGATTCTGAAATTTCAGGGGCAGATATTACCATCAATGGAGAATTCGCGGCAACAAACACAGTAGTGAGTGCGAGTGGCCCAGTCACCCTTACAGGAAGTGATGCGAGCGTCTCAATGAATGGAGGTGGATTTGATGGTAGCCGTGATGACCACGATATTGTATCAGATACCGAGGCTCAAATTTCTTTAACCAATGTTGAAGGCACTGGTGGAATTGTTGACCTATGGGAAAGACAACTCGCTTCTCAAGTACTACAATTTCCCGGTTCTGGAATTAAATTCAATTTAACCGGAGTTGGCCCAGCAGAACGAACCCTACAGGGACTTTCAATGGTTGATGGAACTTACCTTGTGCCAGCAAATTATCAACAAGGCCCAAGAATTGTTGAGATAGGATTTGCTGATGGCACCATCTGGACAGAAAGCGCTACTGTTAGTGACATAGAATGGTTCACCGCGTGGGGGACATATTACGGCACTGATGGCAATTTAGAGAAGAGTGCCAACCCAAGCGTCCAGTTTGACACAATCCCGCATATCAGCGTTACATCTGTTGAGATAACAAAACAGGCACACTTAGGAAAGCGAGCAACTGTTACGGTAACTCTGAGTAATACAGGCAATGCTGATGCAGGTAATCCAAACGATTTGATCGATAGCGTCGCAATAGAGTGCTACGATGGCGAGAATAGAGCAGACATCAGCCCAACATACCCTGCTGCTGATGTGATGGCAGGAGAAACTGCTGAGATTGAGTTGAAATGGGGCCATGCACAAGAAGGTAACGCCACCCTATCTTGTAGTCCTTTGACCCCTTCACAGGTAGCAATTGAAGGTACACTTGGCGGCGGCTCTGTGCTCAGTGAAATTGTTGTATGGAGTGTTGCAGACGAGGCTCCGGCTGGAATGAGCCCGATGCTCATCAGTTTCCTTGTCGCATTGGTAGTTGGTCTAGGATTAGTAACATACTTCACAGCGCTTCATTCACGAGATGAGCCCACTAGGACAATTACTGTTGAGCGCGATGAACTAGATGACTTGGATGATATCTGAGTTTTGATGAGCCGACTAGGACAATTACTGTTGAGCGCGATGAACTAGATGACTTGGATGATATCTGAGTTTGAAGATGTAAGAATTATCGAATATAATTAAAAATAAATAATATCAAGTACAACCAAGTATAATTGATTCTGAACCCTCTGAATTATCTTCATCCGAGTTCATTCCACGTTCAAATGTGAATTCCTCTATTGTAATAGTAGGGTCCAATTCAACTGCCCAATCTTCAGTCATTGTCACGGTGACCTTAAATTCATAACAACCGTAGTCTGACAATATCTCATCTCTTTCAATATACTCTCGGCCAAGTGAGTCTCCATCAGTTGTTGTACCTGGCAAATTCAATTGAGAGCTATAATCACCTACAACACCATTTCCTGACCCAAAACCATCTGAATTGTCCCATGTTGCAATGGTGCCATCAACTGTTACAAGAGGATAAGTGAATGTGAGAGTGCCATCCGGATCAAACACTTCGCCGAGAATTGTATAATCTCCTTGAACAGCTGCTGGGGGTATATCAGAATCTAAGTCGACATTTCCCGTACCAACCCAGACATCGAGTACTACGCCTAACAAATCTTTACAAGAATCGCATGTATCAATGACTCCAGTCATTGCCCCATCTGCATCATCAACATGTCTTGTCAAAGTT
>JAERSV010000022.1 GCA_016845345.1 Methanobacteriota archaeon | reverse complement strand
GACAGAACTGTTGAATCCGGTGGAAGCGTTTTCACTACACCGGGAACCTCAGCATCTCTTACTTTGATGGTAGAAAATATCGGGAACTTCGATGACAGCCTCGATGTTTCTTCAAGCCTCACTCTAACACTGGCAGGGAATGACACCAATACTGACTGGTTAATTGGCGATGGGAATAGTGGAACACTAGACGTCAACCAAAGTGATACCATTGAGTTGTCTCTAACAATTCCAGAATTAGCATGGAATGGAACAATAGCGTCAATTGAATTAGAATTATCATCTGATGGCTTGCTACTGCAAACTTTTACTGTTGATGTTGAAGTCATTTCACAACCGCTGTGGATTATTCGTGCTACGGGAAGTGACCTAGATGTCGCACCGGCTGGGTCAAACATCACATTGGAATTAGAACAGAGAGGGAATTCGCCGTCACGGGCTTATCTTTCTGCTTCCATTGATGCAGTCGGATGGAATCTGACTTTACCAGATGATATGCCCTTCTTAGACCCTGGAGAAACCGTTGCTGTTCAAGCGTATATTGTACCACCTCAAGGAGCGATTTCCGGCCCTACTGCTGAAACGACAATCATTGCAAGAAATGGTGATGGAAGTGGAAAAGGAGAAACCATACTCCCTCTCAGAGTTCGCCCAGCATATGATTTCACAGTCACCACCCCTAATGATTGGGAGGGTTGGCAAGTAAGTGACTCTGGCGGTATGCCAAGAATTACTATCGCAAACCAAGGAAACGCGGCAAATCAACTTCATGTTGAACTCATCGGGTTGCCATCAGGTTGGTCTCCAACCGAGGCAAATATCTCACTTGCATGGGGTGAGATGAAAGGCGTACCAATTGACCTTATCCCTGATTCCAGTTGGGATCATTCAAACTTCACAATTGATGTAAAAGTTACAGATTCTGGAGGCAAAATTGTCACCTTAAATGCTGAAGTGTTATTCTCGGATGTGGCTTGGGCAACAAGTCCTGTAATGTGGGGTTCTATCGGTGATGACAAGATAGTAAATTTCCATGGCAGTTTAATCAACTCGGTAACGACTGGAGGTACCTCCCTTGAACAAACCCAAAATGGCTGGATACTCCCCTCCCCAAGCGGAGATGGTTCACTCATCGTCAGTAACTCTCAAGGAGATGTTAGCCTATTTTACACCGCACACATGCAGATGACAACAAGTCGCCAAGTATCATGTAGCATGGATTCAAATCTGTCAGCACAAGCATTGGTATCTTGTGATATTGACAATGGTAGTTCACCCTTCACATGGTCTATTCTTCTAAGGGCAGAAGATGGTACATTAGTAAATTCCAGGAACGGTGTAGTTGAGGCTGACAAAGAAGCAACTGTAAATCTTTCAGCCACTGGTTGGAATCCAAGTACTGGCGTTCATGAATTAACTGTCTTAGTGTTTTCATCTGATGGCAGATTACAGAGTTCTGAATCACAACATTATGTTGTTAGAGCAACGGGGTGGAACGTTGGCATTGAACTGGAAGAGGCTTCATCCGGTGATATAAATGTCTTAATCCAACGTGAAAATCATCAGTTAATGACTGACTCAATTTGCGTCGTCAATCTCGTCCAAGAAGATTGGTCAATGGAGATTTCAGTAGATATTACTGCAACACTTGCGCCAAAACTGTCAGTCCCAAGGCCAACTGGGGATTCAACGGTACCAGTAAATGCCACCTTCTCCTGTCAGGCACCGTGGGATGTAGATGATGACCCATCCGACAATACACACGATTTGGTACTCTCTTCTCAACCAAATATAATTCCTGTTAGTAGTGACACCGTCTATGCTATCGGGACTGGCTTGCTAATTATTGCAGTTCTCTGGTTGCTTGGAGTCATTAGGCCAGCATCTCTTCAACCACTTACAACTACTCCTAGAAAGCCTGCGAAGAAAGTGAAGCAGCAAGCACGCCCTAAACCACAACCAAAGCCAGCAGTTGTTGAAAAAGAAAGTTCAATTCAACTAGAAGATGAATCTCCACCAACTGTTGCAGAAGAGGATACAGATGTAACTGAAATTCAAGAAAGTCTGATTGAAATAGAGGAGGCACCGCCCAAGCCACCTGAGGAAGAGTTAGACGAGTTTGAATTGAGACTCAAACAACTCCGAGAACGCCGTAGATAATCTTGGTGAATGTCATGCTAAATAGTAACGAGACACCTGCATTTCATACCTTCATACTCATCCGAGGCGACATTTGTGACTCTTATATTTGCGCACTTGAACAAGCCGCTGATGGCGATGATTCAAATTTGATTTCGCTAATCAAATCTGACAACGATTTATCCCAAATCCTAGAAGAGGAGGGGTGTAATTTACATGATGGAAGAGAACATTGTGAGAAAAGTGACTCATCACTACTGCTAGTTGGACTAACTCCTTTGGATAGTTCGGGACAAAGAGTTAGAGATAGTGGCGATAGCAAAGTGCGAGAGCGGTTAGGGAGATATCCTTGGGGGGACGGAAACCCACTTTCCTACCTGAGAACTTGGTCAGGAAACCCCCCCGATTCAGAGCAAGATGTGATGATTTTAATCGACAAACTTGACGAAGGTTTGTTTGAAAAAACAAGAGGGCATGACCGATTTGAAAATGGTACATTCGGTATACTGCATGGCATCCTAGACCATGATGAAACAGTATTACTTGAGAAATTACTGAGTTCTGGGCATTTCAAAGTAAGAGCAGACGAACCACTTGACGGAGGGGTCGCAGATATTATGAGGCACCTGAAAATTGTAGTGAGAAGTGCCGCAAGACAAGGCATGGGTTTGCTACATTTTTCACATTGATTGTGTAAGACAACCTTCAAGGACGGCTCGCGATGGCGAGAGTGCTATGGGTGAGTTACAGTACTCGGGTAAAGTAAAGCAAGTGTGGTCAACGGACAGTGAGGATGTTCTAGAGTTTCGATATACAAACCAAATTTCTGTGTTTGACCAAATTATCCCTTCACTCATCCCACGCAAGGGAGAAAGTCTCAACAGAACAACTTGTCATTGGTTCAAATTAGTTGAAGAAGCTGGTATCTGTGAAACACATATGATTGACATGAATGCACCAGATCGCTGCCTTAGTAAAAAATTCGCAGTCATCAAGGAACCAGGTGCTATTCCACGTGATATGGAAAATGTATTCGTACCTTTGGAAGTAATTTGCCGCCACCACCTTACTGGTTCTGCTTTCAAGCGATACGCTGATGGGAAGGTGGAATCTTCTGAGTTCGGTTTTGAACCAGGAACTGTATTGGAAGATGGTGTGAAATTACCCGAACCTTATCTTGAAGTCTCAACCAAGTTTGAAGCGTTTGACAGGCTTCTTGACCGTGAGGAAGCATTGGAAATCTCAAATCTCACAGATGAGGAATTTGATAGTATTCTTGACTGTGTTCTAAAAATTGATGCAATTATCGAGAGAGAGGCTGGAGCACGTGGCCTCATCCATGTTGATGGAAAGAAGGAATTTGCTCTTGGAAAAGATCGCAAACCAGTACTTGTGGATTCGTTTGGAACTCTTGACGAAGACCGGTGGTGGGATGCTGAAACCTATGCAACAGGAGAGATTGTGTCACTGTCTAAGGAATTCGTGAGAGAGTATTACATTTCCATAGGCCACCACAAAGAATTGTACGCCGCACGTGATGCTGGCACCGAAGAGCCTCCAATACCTGCTTTGCCTCAAGAAATAATTGACCAGACTGCAGCGTTGTATGCATCAATGTATGAAAGATTGACTGGCGAATCTTTCTAAACTCGTGGGTACCGACGCGCTCATAAAATGAGACCAAGCGCATCTTCTATCCGATTAAGTTCCGGACCAGTAGTATCGCCACCAGCAAATGCACCATTGTTACTACACACTATTCCAGCCCCAACTAGAGGTGAACCAAAACTGACTGTCCCTACCATTGCTGGAACCCCTAGAGTTTTCTCAACAATTTTCACTTCAGGCTCCGACACATCAGGGTGAAGTACTACACCCATATCATTACAGACACCAAGGCTACCAATTACTTCTTGGCCAGCAATTGAAACATTAGCTGCAGGAACTTTCAATGCATCAGATAGAATTTCCAATCCTTCTTTTGGAACCACTGTACTAGCGAGAACACCATGTTCGTTAGCAAGAAGTAGATTGCCAGCAGCGTTTACAGAACTCTCCATAACCACAACATCCCCGTAACTTGTGAGTTTGTCAATATCTTCAGGACCTGCAATATCAGCAACCCCCATGCCATTAGAATTTCCTTCAATAAGAGAGCCAATTAGGTTTGAACCGCCAATAGTTAACTGAACTGATTCTAACTCCAAAGCTGTTTCAATGATCTCGACATCACTCTTCTGAAGTGCAAGAGGTAGGAACAAAACATTACCAATTACTGAGGCGTAAACCCCTGCCTGGGAATGACCTAGAATGTCACCACTACGAACAGTCATGCTTTCACCTAATTCGGGCGGACGGCCTACTCGTCTTAGCCATACCGCTATCATCTAGTGAGAAATCACTAGCATTTTGATACTCTAGAAAAATAAGTGATTGAATTTTGGTATGATTGCTGAACGAGCCTGTCGGCCATTTGTGAAATAAAAGATGTGAGGAAGGTGCTTCCACCAGCCGCCGAAGCGACTGATGGAAGCGGAAAAAGCGACACAACGACGACCTTTTCCGTGGGCTCTCGCACCACAGTACAGGGAACGACGCAGAAGGGCTTGACTGCCGGGTTCGGAATGGGACCGGGTATTACCCCTTCGCTATGGTCGTGTACACTTTCGAATAAGATAGAAAAGATTCACTGTTGAACAGAGGCCCACACAAGTGTGTGTAGCTAGTGAACAAAAAAAAGATGCTGGACGTTAGTAAGTCTGGGCTGAGCATGTCGGCGAACCTCCATGCTTACACCCGGCTCCTATCATGCGGTCTTTTACCGCCTGTCTCATATGCCTCGTCTTTGGGGTGGCTTCGAGCTTAGATGCTTTCAGCTCTTATCCACATAGGGCGTGGCTACCCAGCATTGCCTTGTCAGACAACTGGTAGACTAGTGGCCCCGAGCCCTCGTTCCTCTCGTACTAAAGGGCCCTTTCCATCAGGCATAAACGCTTCAACCACAAAGCAACAAACCTGTCTCACGACGGTCTAAACCCATCTCACGATCCCTTTTAATGGGCGAACAACCCCACCCTTGGGTCCTGCTGCAGACCCAGGATAGGAAGAGACGACATCGAAGTAGCAAGCCACCAGGTCGATGTGAGCTCTTGCTGGTGACAACTCAATTATCCCCGAGGTAACTTTTCTGTTATCTACTGCCCCCATAAATGAGGCTAGTAGGTTCGTTAGGCCCTGATTTCTCATCGTCGATCGTTATTGTGCCGATCCACGTCAAGCCAGCTTTTCCCCTTACGGTTTACGGTGGAGACTGAACCACCTAAGCTGACCTTTGGGCACGCTTGTTAGGTTTTCGAGCGCGTGGCGCCCCACCCAAACTGCCTACCTACCGGTGTCCTCGTTAAGAGTAAGTGTAGTTGCACTCAAAGGACGGTGTCTCTCTGTGCGACTACTCCCCAAACTGACGTCTGGGGGATCGGTATCTCCCGTCTACGCAGCACAATAAGTGCCACTACACAACGGCAGGCTGCAGTAAAGCTCTACGGGGTCTTCGCTTGCAGGTTGAAGGTACTGGACTGTGCGCCAGTAAAGTCAATTTCGCCGGACGTACCGCAGGGACAGTGGGTCCCTCGTTGGACCATTCATGCAAGTCGCCAATTAAGCGACAAGGTATTACGCTACCTTAAGAGGGTCATAGTTACCCCCGCTGTTTACCGGTCCTTCGTCAGGTTGAACCCCGATTTCAGATACCGGCACTGAGCAGGATTCAGCGACTATAC
>JAERSV010000021.1 GCA_016845345.1 Methanobacteriota archaeon | reverse complement strand
TGTGTTAGTTGACGGTAGTTCTGCTGTTGAAATGAATGGCTTAACTGTCAACAACGGCCGATACGGTATCCGCACAACAGCAGCAGCTGCAGGTTCATTGGATGCAACCAGTACAACTCTAGACAACCAATCGCAAGATGGAATTGTCCTAGCATCTGGATTCAAGATGGGTCTCAGTGGTACAATCACCAATGCTGCAGGCGCTGCAATCAATGTGGTATCATCGAGTACCAAGGACTGGGATTTCAATAGCCTATCATTGACAAGCAATAATATTGCAATCAATCATGATGGTTCAGGAGAACTTACTTGTACAGATTGTACAACTGGTAGCAATACGAACGATGTTGCAACGTCAGGTTTGGTTACTTGGGTTGAAGGAGATATTGATTTAGCCACGGTGACAGCTTCTGGGTCTGGACTCTTACAACGAGCCAGATTGGCTGATATAACGATAACAGCAGATGGCAATGGAGTCGTCGGAACTGGTGTGAGCATGATTGACGCTCTAAGTAAACGAGTGGCCTCAGGTGAAACTGATAGTTCAGGTACAGTAAACGACATGGTGTTCCACACCAATTATGTTGATTCTTCGGGATTAACCGTTGTGAACTTAGCTGGATATCAGATAATGAGTGTCGGTAAGGTTTCTTACAGCAGTACTGTTGCTGACTTCAGATATGCCATAAAGGGAGTGTCCTTGGTCGATGGCCCAGGTAACTCTGCGACTGTAACGCTGACGGATAACTTTGACGCACGTGTGTGTTATAGTTGGAGTTCAACATACTACAGTACATTACAGTCTTGTTCGGGTACACATTATCTTGGGACTGGTAGTTCAAGAACGAAGAGTGATGGTAACGGTGGTACAATCACCGAGTACGGTTATTATGGCGCAATGCCAACAGACATGAAGAACAAAGCGATCATGATTGACTCGCCTTGGGCATACACAAGTTCAAGTGGAGCATCATTTAATGGTTCAACAGTTATTTTCAGTGGATTCTACAATGATCAATGGTCTGATTTGTACGTGCAAGGTTATGCAGGTGATATATACCTAGATGACACGTTTGCGGCAGCAATTAGTCCTAAGGATACAGCAAACTTCAACCTCGGATATTACGGAGGATACAGTTATGGTAATTTCTTCGTTAACAATTCAGACCTGATTAACATCGGTGCGATTGGAAGTGGTGCTGGTTATTACAACCGTAACCCAGAGATGCATGTTACTAACAACGTGATAGTGTCATACTCTCAGTTGACGGATGTACAATCTGTATATCCTCAAGAAATCTGTGTCCAGTCAGCTGGAACAGATTATGGTGACTGGATTGTTGATAACAACACAATGTACGACTGTACTGTTGGAATCATGATTTACTCTAACTACTATGCAACCAGCCCATATTATGGTGGAACTGGAACAGATGGTGCACGCTGGAGTAACAACACAATGTATGACAGCACATACCTACCACTCTGGATTTATCTAAACTCAGATGCAGATGACTTGCTTGTTGATAACAACACTGTAACTGGCTCTAAGAGAGTACAATACGGTGTCTATGCACAAGACAACCGTCTGAACAGTGTAGAGATTCGCAGTAACTCAATATTGACTGCAGACGAACCAATCTACATGCGTAATGCTAAGAATTGGGACATCAACAACAACACGATTGTTGGTGATGGAAACTCTGCTCACTCTGGTATTTATGTCAGAAATGGTGAAGGTACAATCGCAGATAACACACTGACTGATGCAGATGGTGGAATCAACGTTTACGGAGTTCGCTCTGGATACGATGTTGACATCTCAAGAAACACTATTGGTGCATCTGGTGGACGCGTTTCACCAACTGCAACAGGTATTTACCTAGAGAACTGTGGACTTGCAGAAGTCACAATGTCTGGTAACTTTGTCAGCACTACATCTAATGCACTACTGTCAGATGGTTGCGACGTATCTGATGTTGGCAGCACATTCGCCAGCGCAGGTGGTTCAGCATCACAGATTCATTCTGTGAACATTGAGGCATCCCAGTTTAATCCAACTATCAAGAACATCTCAACAGGTGATACAGTTCGATGGATATTGACTCAGTACAACAGCGACCCTAACAACTACCAACACTCAACAACCAGTAACACATCTGGAATTTGGGACAGTGGAGCAATGAACTTGGGCTCAACATATGCTCACACGTTCACTGCACCTGGTACTTACGAGTACCATTGCAGTATCCACAGTTTCATGAGTGGTGTAATCAATGTAGCAAACGGTACTGGTAGCACTAACTTGCAAACATACGGAATTGACATCCTTGACGGCAGTGAGGACATTTCCCTTGATGGTACATCCATCGGCGGATTCAGCCTAGCATACCGACAAGACGGTGGTTCTCTGAATGTAGAAGGTGGAGCAGTTGTCACTGGTGACAACGGCTTTGACTTGACCAATGTTGACGTAACAGTTGACGGTCTAAGTGTATCTGCAGACAGTGGAGTTGGTATCGGTTTGGACGCTTCGTCTGACACCGGCCGCCACACACTAGACGTTGCTAACATGGACACATCTGGTAGTGTTGGTATGCTTGCTGATGGTCACACTGCTTTCCGATGGAATGCAGGCGACTCAACTTCAACTACAACTCTGCAGACACTCAGTGGCGCATCAGGTACAATTGAGAACATGACCGTCACAACAGATGGTCCTTGGAGATCTAACCACGGTGCAAGTTTGACCCAGATTAATGCTGGTGCATACTCGACTATTACAAGTGTTGGAAACACACTCAACCAGAGTCAGTTGACTATTGGAACAAGTGCGGTCATTCACGAGGGTAACCTCCTAGACCTAACTGTTACACACATGGGTGCGGCAACAAGCAACGTTGGATTGATGATTAAGTCAACCGACCTTGGCCGTTCAGAATACGTTAGCCCATCATGGCGCTCTAACATTATCTCTGTAGGAGAAGGTGCAGGTGGTGCAGCAGCAGTTACTGACTGGTTTGTGAGCCATCCACTTGGAATTTCCAACATTGCAGACGATGCAATGCCTGGTCCAGTTGCGGTCAACCCTGATCCAACTAGCCAAGCAATGGGATACATGACTTGGGATAACTCCAATCTGTACATCATGCTGACCGGAGTGACCTTCTTGGTCACAGACGGTATGTGGTATCTCGATACCCAGCAAGGTGGTTCAAACGTTGGTGACAACTGGTATGTCAGTCACAACCTGCCATTTGAGGCAGACTACATGCTATGGGCAGAAGACCGTGCAAACTGGGGTATCCGTAAGGTTATGCCTGGTGGCAACTGGGTCGATGTTACAGCAGCATGTACTGGTATGCAAGCAGCACCAGGATTTGGTTACCCAGGAGTCACTCCAACATGGAGTGGTATCTCTGAGTTCGCAATCCCATGGGACTGTATTGGAAGCCCAACAGGTCGAATCAAGACTCTAGCAATCATCCAGAACGAAAACTCTGGTCACGTGCTTGGTGTTTATCCACCACAGCTATGGAACCAGACAAGCGGCGCTGCTCAGACATTCGGTGACTTCGGTACACTGCAACTGACTGGTGATGATTTGGCTGATGGAACTCTAGATGACTTCCTGCTAATCCACAGAACTTTCACAGCAACTGGCGCAACAACACCTCGCGCATACGATGTGACTGTTAAGGTAAGAGATGCAGATAACATCTATTGGGACTGGGGTTCACATAGTACGTTAGCAATGGACCAGAATCAAGATATCACAATTGATATCTTACGTGCAAAGCCAGTCATCGCTGACTTGGTTGATGTATCGTATGATGAAGATACGGGTTCACATGTCGTGAGTTTGACGGATAAGGCTTCGGATTATCAGCAGCCTTCGAGTGCACTTTCATGGACTGTAACTAACGATGCTACAAACCCAAGCAATGCAACATCACCATTCGCATATGATTTGACAGGTCAATCACTGACCATCACTACAGATGCAAATGAGTTTGGTAATCAGAGACTATACCTGGTTGTCACAGATGGACACGGATTGTACAGTGCTCAATCAATGCTTGTTGGTGTAGAGAACGTCAATGACGCTCCAGTAATCAACAATCCACGACACGCAACTGGCCTACCAGTATTTACTGAAGGCATTGATGTCAATGGTAATGCAGTTTACAACTCATACGAAGAACCTCAGAGGGCACATCCAGTGACCGGTGAGGAGAGAGAATGGGATCCGTTAACGAAATTCCTTGGTGGCGTTGCCGGTGAAGGATTTGTTCAAGATTTGGGAATCGGTGACGGTCTAGCAAATGAGCAAGACAGGAATGCTCAGAACAATTCTGAGATAGCACCTCAAGTCTACACATGGACAGCAGTTACTGACCCAGTAGATTGTACACCATTCGATGTAAGCGTTAGTGCAGGAACCACTCTAGTAATTGACCTCAACGAGGAAAATGAAGGTGGCGGGACCTGTAACATTGTATTGGACCTTTCAGACGGTGCATCTGTGAATGATGCGGCGGCAACTATCAGCGTACCATTTACAATACAACCAACCAACGATAATACACGTATTATTCCTTGGAGCACAAATAACGGCTCAGTCATCCAGACTCTAGCCCAAGAAGGTACAGCAGATACAATCCGTTCAACTGGCAGTAATCCAGATAGTAATGATGGCGATGCTTGGTGGTGGTCTGTAGATGAGGATACAGAGGATTCAGATCTACTAACAATTGATCTTACCAACATGATGAGTGACAACGATAACACCAACCAACAACTATACTGGACTATCGATAACTCTCAGTACTACCTAGACAAGTGTCAATACACAAACTACTTCTCAGTAACAATTGACAACACTGAACATACAATGGAAATCGATTTGATTCCTGATGCAACCACAGACGCTACAAGTGCCGAGTGGGATATGCTACAGGATGCAGATGGCGATGGTGTACCAGATGATGGTATCCACCAGAAGGCACCAAGATCTGGTGACTACTGTCTAATGAATCTAATTCTGTGGGACCCTGTTTCACAGAGTGAAGTTCCACAGTATGATTACGTGCAGTCAGACGCATGTATTGCTCTTGACCAAGATGGAGATGCAACAACCAACTGTTATGCACAGACCAGCAGCAGTCACGAGTTGAGTATCAATGTCCACAACATAGAGGAATTGCGACCAGACTACAACTTCAACGAAGTACGTCTATCCCCTGATCCATTTGACTTCAAGGGAATTGACGGTGTTCTGCGTGAGACCATGGTACCAGTGTCTGTTGAACTTCAACACACTGATGGAGATGCTCCGATTAACTCAGATGGCACATACAAGTATCTTTACGACCTACAAGTGTCATTCTTTGTAGTTGACAATGATTGTTCAGGCTGTGACGGTACATACCAGAGCAGCGTGAGGCTTGGAAGTAATGGTCCAGGAAACGGTGCACTAGCACTGCCTGACTATGGCTCATCTGTTGAGGTTGGAAACTATGTCAGATTGAACAAGACATCTGAGGATGTCCGTGTGTTCGTGGATGTAATGACGGTGAATCCATTTACCGGTCAATACACTGATAACTCGAAGTACGAGAGACCAGCTCTAGAAGAGAAGAACTGGGCAGACAACAACATGACTGCTTCAGCAACCAACAGCGAGTTACCACTCATTGTGGAGACAAAGGCAGCACAGAGTGTTGCTTCGTTCGCTCCAACATTGATGGCAGTCGGCCTAGTCGGCGTATTCGTTGGTGCTCTACTTAGCCGCTCCCGAGCGGAAGAGGACGAGGAAGAGTTCGAGGAGGAAGCATTGATTGACGATGACCGTGCAGTTAGCCCAGTTATCGCAACCATCCTTCTTGTAGCAATCACAGTCGTCTTGGCTGGTGTAATCTACGTGTGGGCGGGCTCACTCGCAGACACCAGCACTAAGGGTGTACCACGGTTGACCTTCTCTGCAGAAGCAATTACTGTACAAGAGATCAGTGGACTAGAACAGGATGAATGGCACTGGAGAGTTACCACATCATATGCAGCGACAGACCTTGCTACTCAAGCAGTGACTGTCTCGGTATTGTGGACCAACGCTAGTGGACAGCAAGTGTACAAGACTGCACTCGCACCTGGTGGTGGAGATGAAGAGAATGTATACGGATTCGCTCCTCGTAACAGCGAGAATATGGTAACCTTCTGGGATGACATATCTCACTGTGAACGTGGTGGTGCACCTTGTATCACAACCTTCGGACCTGGTGACAGAATCTTCATCAGAATGACAGACAATGATGGTCTTATTGACTCAGCATTGATTGACATCCAGTACGAGTTGCCTGGTGGCGCTGCGTACATGTTGAAGCAGTACACTGCATCACCAACCAGCATACGCTGAACTGTGTAATACGAAGCGCCTTCGGGCGTTGAATGCAGGGATGCTTGGGGGCTTTGGCCCCTGAGCACCCGACCTTCCGCGATTGAGCGTCAGCTCGGTTTCGGTTAGGCTGATTTGGCCCCGCCTCCGTTTGGCTTCTGCTGAGCGGTGGTGGGGCCTTTTCTCATGCTGAGCGGTGGTGCGGCCTTTTCTCATGCTGAGCGGGGTTGGAGTCGTCCGCATTTTAGCAAGTTTTTTACTATATTTGGGCAAAAATCCCCGCTTTACCTATTGGGTTCATATTCTAAAGGATCATCTTGTTTTAGTGAAATCATTTTCTACAGAATCATCTTTTTTTGAATGAAATCATAATCCGCAGAAATATGTTGTTTAGCAGTTTAATCATTCCATTGATAAACGACTATTATCACCGCAAACTAGAGTTGAGTGCATGGAGTTACGAGCAGTTGTATTCGATTGCGATGGGGTGCTCATAGACACCATTTCTTCGTGGCGAATTATCCACGAACATTTTGGCACAAATAGTGGGCCAATGTTAGACCAATTCCTGAAAGGAGGGATATCTGATGAAGAGTTCATGGCTGACGATATACAACATTGGAAGGGTGTTAATCCAAAAATCCATCGTGATGAATTGATGCGTTGTTATCAAGGTGTAAAACTGAATTCTGGTGCAAGAGATTTGGTGAATGCCCTCAAAGAGCGAGGCGTGGCTGTAGCCATCGTTAGTGCAGGCGTAGATTTGCTAATTGGGTCCATTGCACAGATGTTGAAAGTCGATGATTGGGTCTCTAATGGCTTCCAGTATGATGATGATGGATTCCTTCAAGATGAAGGGGTGGTGAGAGTTCCTGCTCATTACAAAGGAGATATGGTTGAGAAGTTATGCCGTATCAATGGATTTGAACCTCAAGAGATTTGTTCGGTTGGCGACAATCATACCGACCTTTCCATGATGATTCCTGAAAGTAGATTCATTGGCTTCAATCCAAGTAAAGAAATGGCCTTTGAGGGATTCCAAGAGGCTGGAGTTCCGATTGTTGAAGGGAATGATTGTCGAGACCTTTGGCCACACCTATTCCCTGGTGAGACCTTCCCATCTGAGTCGTAGATGTCTCACGCAAATGGGACTGAAGCTGTTTTGTGTGTGTTCAGGTTGACAACTGTCAAAATACATGGTTTTGGCTGGAATCCAAGCATTCTCATGTATCCTGTTTGGTCTTGCCAAGTGCTACTTTGAATCAGTGTACTTCCCTTGTAATCTCCACAGAAATGGCCGTGCACGTGTCCAGTAACAAAAATATCTGGGATTTCCTCAATCACCATGTGGTCCTCTGGTTCTGGTGATAATGGGGTTTTACCGCCCCATGACGGCGCTAAATGACGCCTTTCCAACATTTCTTCCATAGCAACCTCTGGCGTGCTGAAAGTTACGTGTTTTATTGATGATACAAAGTCCATAATGCTCACGCCATGGTAGGAAAGAGTACGCACCCCGTGAAGGCTGAAATCACAAGGGTTTCCAACAAATGTTGCGCGGTTGAAATATTGTTGAATCATTGGGTCAAGCGCAGGTTGTGGTTCAGCAGGCCGCACCGCATCATGGTTACCTGGCAGGATGATGGTTTCCACCCAATCGGGTAATAACTCGGTTAGACGAGCCACTTCTTCGTATTGTTGGTAGATGTCAACAATCTCTAATTCCTTGTCTTGGTCTTTGTAAATCCCTACTCCGTCAACAGCGTCGCCTGAGAGAACTAGATATTTGATGGTCTTTGCCAGTGGGTCTTCGTGAAACCACTTCACCAATTTATCCCATTGTGAGTGCAGGAATGTTTTGGATCCTACATGGATATCTGATACAAAAGCAGCAGATACCGCTTGGTTCTCTTCTGCGCGTCTTTTTGTGTGCTTTGCCATAGGTGCAAGATGGATATCTTCGACTAGCAGCATGTCTCTGCTACCTGGATTGATGAAGCCAGTTACTCCAACAACATCGTCCTCCATTAAACCAGCAACAGCAATGGTGTTTCGGCGCTTTGCTGCGGGTGTTGAATCCATAGCCCGCGGTGGGCGTAGAACACAAAATATCTCACCGCTAATATCCTCTACCTTGAAGTGGAGATTTTCCCCTTTGTGCCTTACATCATTGACCAGTCCAACGATTGTGGCGGTGTTGTTACTGTTCGAGTAACGAGATTTATCTCGGCTTAGTTGACTAGTTTCTATTGGCCTATTTGGCAATCTTCCAGAACTAATTAACATCCGTTTTATTTTTTCTAGACGACTGTTGAAGCAAGAAATAATGTCCGTTAATTTTCCTTCAGTAGTGCTTTTTCCTGTGATGTCGAAGTGTATATCTAACTCTACATCAACATCTGTTGCTAGCATTGGGAATCCATCGAGAGAGAAATGTGGAAGCCCATGTGGTCTTTCTGCTGCCTTAGGCTCTGGTTTACTAATTGGGGCGATGACTCGCCCTGCAGAAGGTTTGTCTTCGGAGTCTTTGTTTGATGAATCAAGAACAGGTACCATCTCATTGAAATTTTTTGATTCAGGCTTTGCATTTGAATCATCATCTTTTGTAGTCTCTTTTACATCAGAGTTAGATAATTCCTCGAGATTGGATAAGATTTCATCAGTTAATAATCCGGTAATCCCTTCATCAACTGCGATTGAAATCAATTGGTCTAAGTTATCAATCGCCAATAACCGCTCACTGATATCGGCAGCTGGAAACAATTGTGCAGTGAGTAATTTTAGCGAGATTATACGCCAGCCCCCGTCCGCCATATCTTCAAGGCGGACGAGGATGTTCTAAGCAATTCCGCTTGCAAATTGCAAGGTCTATTGAAAGAGACAGAATTAGAATTCTTCCTCTTCATTCCAAGTGATGTCTGAATCAGGTATTGCAGGTTCTTCACTGGATTCAGGCTCAGGCCCGTCATCACCCTCTGACCAAGCCACGTCTCCATGCCAGTCTCCGGTTTGAGGGCCTGCTGATAGCACATTTAGGGCCGCAGGAACACTTGTTGGTGTCGTCGAATCATCTTCGTCAGTAGATTCATCTTTTCCATTTTCTTGGTCATAATGTACACCCCATATTTCCAAAGCAACTCTGAGGGCAAAGGTAGTGAAAGCCTCTTTGTTACTGTGACGATCACCATGCCCAAACTCGGCACACTTTGAGGTAACTTCTCCATTCAGAGAGACTGCGACCCACACTAGGCCTACTTCTTTGGATTCCGTAGAACCTGTTGGTCCTGCAATTCCGGTGACGGCTATAGTCAAATCAGCGCCTGATTTCTTTGCTGCGCCAATTGCCATTGCCTCTGCAACTTCTGGGCTTACGGCACCAGCATATCCTTCATCGACAGCAAAAATACCCTCATCAATTCCAAGTTGCTTGACTTTTGATTCATTTGAATATGTGACCCAGCCTTGGCTAAACCAACGGCTGGCTCCTTGGATATCAGTGAGGGCAGATGCAATCATTCCTCCTGTGCAGGATTCTGCGGTTGCAATGTGCATTTCTGCCCGTTTAACACGGCGGGCTAGTAAGCCCGCTAACACCGAGGCGTCTTGTGCCATATTGTAGGCGCCGAAGCGGCCCCTTTTGACTATATGGGCGGACAGAATTCCTACCCTCATCAAATATTGCGTTTTTGTCTTTTTTTAGCACATTAAAGCAGTTTTTCTGCAAAAATCGAATATCGCGGTATTTTGTTAAATTATTACAATAAAGTTGTAAATCAACAGATTCCATGAGTATTTTTGTATGGGCCCGGGCGGATTTGAACCGCCGATATTCGCCTTGTAAGGGCGACGTCATAACCGCTAGACCACGAGCCCGACTAATAGTCCGAAGAACCACCCCATTATGAACCACGCGACCCCGTAGCCTTTTGTGTAAGGACTGTAGTGGCTTAGTCCGTGAGCGAGATATCAGACTTGTTGGCGCGGCTTGAAGCCGCTGATGTGCCGATGTCTCCAGCGATTCGTGATGCGATGCTTTCAGTGGGTGTTGAATCATTTAGTGACTATGACCCAACCCCATTCTACCATGACCGTCCTCTAGTTTTCACAGAAACTGACGAAGGTGGTATCAAAACAATTTCAGCACCTCATATGATTTGCACTCTTTTGCATCATTTGGAATTGGATGAAGGCGACGAAGTTCTACTTCTAGGAGCTAAAGGCGGATACTTGGCTGCTTTAATTGGCCATATTGTAGGCCCCGATGGTGGAGTCACAGTTGTTGACCCTAATAGGCAGGTGATTGACCATGTGCGTACTCATCTCAGGGATTTTGAAAGTGAAGCGACTTTCCACACTCGTAAAATGAGGCAAATCAATCACACCCCTCCCAATTTACCGTCTCCGTTGAATCGTGTATTGGTGACAGGCTCTCTCACAGAATTACCACCATGGGTTGAGACTAGAGTTGCTGATGGAGGCTTCATCATTGCTCCACTCGGCGGCAGGATATCTCAAAGGCTCATTAAGAGAGAAAAACAAGGGGATTTGTTTGATACTGACTTAGGTGGTGTACTTTTTGGACCTGTAGATATATGTGAGACCGAGGCCGAACCAACAGATTCGAGAGAACTCGCGGGTCTGTTTGAGGATGCTCTGGAAATTGGAACAGAGTTGGGTGTATTTGACACTGATGAGGCTGATAGTTTGCGGGCATTAGCGGCTGAATTGCGGCAATTACCAGAAAATTTACCCCCTGTTGCATTAGTTGCTGATGTTGATGATGACCCATGGAGTGTTGATGATGAAGATCCAAATGACATTTTTATTCACTTTGATGAAGTGGCTGAGGAATTATCCGAGCACCCACTATTTGACTTATTAGCGGATGCATCAGAATGGTTGACTCCATTATGGCCTACCATGATGGCATTACTTGAGACAAAGATGCAACACCCTGGTGCACCGGATGCAACATTCGAAGATTTTGGATTTGGTCATCACGAGGATTTAATCCCGTGAAATTTTGTTTTTTGTTGATGTTTCAATCATTCAATTTAGCTAGTCGTTCTAAAGATTCTGCGATTGGCGGACTCTTCCAACTTGTAGTATGACGACTGGTTTTTGGGGGATATAATTCATCTGACAATGACATATCGATGATATCTTGTTTAGACAGAGTTTCAATTCCGCAATTTGGCCAAGGTTCAACGGTGATTGAATCGTCTTCTAGATAGTCAAACAGAATAACAGGTAATCGAAGCAAATTAAGAGAATGCCCAACAGCGTGGCGGTGATGTCCATCAAGTATCGCTCCACTCACTCTATCAACTAGCAAAGGCTTGGTGTAACAACCCCATTTTTTGGTGATTTTTGCCAATTCTTCGACCTTTTTTGGCCTAGTTTCCTCGTGTGCCATTAGCCACTCAATAGCAACTAGTTCCACCTTCATGCCCTCTCCTCGCCACTCCCCTTGAAAGCAATTACCGCCCCCCGACACTTTGTGGAGCCGTTCGCGAGAGTCAAGTCCTTGCCCCACGGGGCGCTTGCAGACCTGAGTGGAAGAGCCTTGCCTATGCAGTTGGAATCGTGGGTTGAATCTTTGCCTGATGACCTTCTAAAAATCGTGTCAATTTTCGCTGAAAATAATGCTGGAATTTGGGTGGTGGGCGGAAGTATCCGTCAAGGATTGAGCGGAGTAAAGCCTAACGATTATGATTTGGCAACAGATATGAGACCACAGCAGGTTTTGAAACACTTTCCTCAATCAATTGAAACGGGGGTTGAGTATGGTACGGTTACTGTGCGCATAACTTCCGGGGGGGAGTTATTTGAGGTAACAACTCTCAGGTGTGACCAAGAATATCTCGACGGGAGGCGGCCTGAATCAGTTGAATTTGGGACCTCACTAGCAGACGATTTAGAAAGGCGTGATTTGACAATAAATGCTATGGCAATTGACCTTGCTAGACAAGAGTTGTACGACCCATACCATGGCCTAGATGACCTACAAAATGGTGTACTCAGGGCGGTTGGTGAAGCCACACTTAGACTCGAGGAAGATGGTCTTCGCGTCATGCGTGTTTACCGATTCATGGACCAAGGGATTGGTGGGTTGTGGCATCCTAATGAGGTGCTTTCAGCAGCACTACTAAAGTGCCGAGAAATGCTGAAAAACGTCAGTGTAGAACGAATTTGGCAGGAATTGAAGAGAATATTATCGGGTACACATGCTGCTGATGTGTTAGCAAGGATGGATGATGATGGCGTTCTAAACATAATATTCGAGGGTCATTTATTTGATTTGAAAGGGCAATCAGCTCTGCGGGATTTTGCAGGTAATTCAGTGGTCGAGGCCAGGTTAGCGATGATGTTTCGTGAGCAAAATCCTGCTAACTTGTTAAAGCATTTGACAATGCCTAAATCGGTGATTAATCATGTTAGTAATTTAAGGAATTCAATGGGTAATTTGCCTGCTCAAAATGATGTTGGACAACTACGAATTTACCGCGCAGTTCTTGGCGAACGGCTTGAAACTCAACTTGCTTGCGAACTTGCTCTTGGAACTGAAGATGCTGAGCGTGTGCAAAGCGCTCTAAATCAACTTCCGGAGAATGATGCGAAGGATGTTGCATTAGCAGATGGCCACTGGATTGCGGATAATACAGGGGTTCAGCCAGGAATCAGGCTTGGCCGATTGAAGGATTATCTTCATCGTTTGCAAATTGAAAACAATGTACTCTCTCTCGATGATATACAAATTATGCTCCATGATATTGATTGGGAAAATGACGACCCAACTGGTTGGCCACGGCTAATATGGCCTTAATACAGGAAAATGTTGGACTAAAGAAAGTCTGCACTAATTTCACTTTAAATTTCTTGAAATAACCAATCTTTGAACTTCTTGAGTCCCTTCATAAATTTGGGTAATTTTTGCGTCTCGGAAGAATCTCTCTACCGGGAATTCTGTAACATATCCGTATCCTCCATGGATTTGTACAGCCCGTTCAGCAACCCACATAGCGGTATCTCCTGCAAACAGTTTTGCCATACTGGCTTCATTGGTGTGACGAGATGTACCTTCTTCGTAATGCAATTGTTTTGCATGGGCTGCGCGGTATACAAGAAGGCGTGATGCATCAATGCGTGTTGCCATGTCAGCAAGGTATGAGGTAATCATTTGGTGGGCTGCTAATGGCTTCCCGAAAGTCTCTCTTTCATGAGCATATTTCAGTGAAGCCTCGAAAGCTCCTTGGGAAATACCAAGGGCTTGCGCGGCAATACCGATGCGTGAATTATCCAGAGCATTCATGGCAATTGAGAATCCTTTTCCTACTTCTCCGAGAACATTTTCTACGGGTACTTTACAGTCTTCGAGAACTAAAGTACATGTGTCACTACTACGGATTCCTAGTTTGTCTTCTTTCTTTCCAACCGTGAAGCCATCAAAGGTTTTTTCAACGATAAAAGCAGTAGTTCCACCATGCTTTTTTACTCCATACTCAGGATGTTCAACAACCTTTGCAAACAGTACATAAATGTCTGCGGAATCACCATTTGTGACCCACATTTTCATTCCGTTGAGAATATAATGAGAACCGTCTTCTGACAACTCTGCCTTACATGAAAGTGCTCCAGCGTCGGTACCAGCCCCTGCTTCGGATAGTGAATATGCACCAACCTTGTCTGCTGAAAGTTGGGACAAATATTTCTGTTTCTGCTGTTCTGTCCCATGTAGTGAAATGGTTTTGGAACAAAGTCCAACATGGACGCAATAAAATACTGAAAACGATGCATCAACGCGAGCTAATTCTTCGATGATAATTGCTTCACTGATGTCATCAACAGGCATACCGCCGTACTGTTCTGCAATTGTAATTCCCTGAAGTCCAGTCTCTTGACAGAATCTCTGCCATTCTTCAGTAGGAGCGATTTGTTCTTTATCCCTTAATTCAATAGTTGGAGGGAGAACCGTCTCGGCAAAATCTCTCACCATCGCCCGAATCATGCTTTGTTCATCACTTTCTCTGAAGTCCACGCGCCTCACCTGTAGTTGGGGCTACAAGCCCCCTGTTCATAACGGGTCGCCATGAACTTGTTAGGTGGCAATTTTGCTATCAAAACTCAAATCGTTAAATATGAGGCGAAAGTCGGCGCGGCAACAGGAGGAGCATTCATGACTGAAGAGGAAGATTTCATAGAATTCAAGATTGTAGATGACAGAAAATATTCGAAAGACCACCTTTGGTATCAAAAGTTAGAATCTGATGATGAGACTGGCGACTTATACAAGATTGGGATAAGTGATTTCTTGCAAGCAGAACTTGGAGATATGATTCGAGTAGTTCTTGCTCAACAATCAAATGTTGATGAGTATGATGAGTTTAATGATGAGGATGATGAATCCGACCAAATTGGCACTGGTGCTAAAGATGCTGGCGCAAGTGGTCACGAAGTTTTGGAAGGCGACACTCTTGCAACAGTTAGAATTTCAAATGGTAGACATGTAATTTATGCTCCCGTTTCCTGCCACGTTGTAGAATTGAATGGTGAAGTCGAGGATAGTCCTGAATTAGTCAATGAAGATCCGTATAGCGAGGGTTGGTTGATGAATATCCGGCCTGATGAATTAGACGAAGAGGACCTTCTTACTCCAGATGAATATATGGACTATGTAGACAATCTCGCCCAAGATGAACTCTGATTTCAATTAATGAAATCGATTTTTCTAAATTTATTGGCTACGTTAAGCGACCC
Organism: Methanobacteriota archaeon; assembly: GCA_016845345.1. Taxonomy (GTDB): domain Archaea; phylum Thermoplasmatota; class Poseidoniia; order Poseidoniales; family Thalassarchaeaceae; genus MGIIb-Q1. Next base: position 8,614 of record JAERSV010000021.1, on the reverse strand, counting down.
AACGATATGTTCGGGCGCCTTCATAAGTCCCTTCAGATTGAATTTCAACAAGAGCGAACTCACCTTTTGGTTCAACTACTGAAATTTCGCGAAGTCCTTTGTGTAGTTCCTCATAGGTAGCGTGGTCAATAGCAACTCGTCCTGCCATTCTCTCAAACATGTTCCAGCGAGATACGATTTCTCGCCATTGTGGAGAGACCTTTCCTTCAAACACCTTTGCTTTGGCTCCTGAACCATAGCCACACAATCCAAAGTAATTATTTTCAATATTTTCATTATCTTCGTAATCTGACTCAAAGGTCGACATAATTGCTAGGAAAATAGACCCAGTGTATTGGTTTCCAATCAGGCTTGAAGCGCGTTGAGCCTTCTCAATTCTAGTGTTTTGGAATTCTTGGTAATGGCTAGTTTTTGAGATTGCTCGGCGGTACAAATCTTGGGCTCTATCCCATTCATTTTCCCCTTCTGGAGTATCATCAAAATCTGCTCTATCAGGCTCTTCACCAATCTCAGCAATGACATCCTGCCACATCGGTTCATCCCGGCGATCGTGACGGAAAACATCTGGAAACATTCTCTTTGCCTGGAATGCATAGGGCAGATGCATGATAATTCTAATCCATTGTTCTGTTAGAATGGCATCGGTTTTAGCATTATATCTTCCACTCTTCACTGCTTTTCGCTGGAAGTCTAAGAACGCGGTTTTCACAGCCTCTTGGTAACAGCGATTGGAAAATTGCCCATCAAAAACCGGCTCATCGCGGTGAACCTGTACTTTTTCTTCACCGTGAGCGAAAATCCCAAGCCTGCGAACGGTAGATTCAGGAAGGTGTTTGACCATCCTCTCGGCGACCCCCTCTTTGAGTGTCTCACCAGTTTCTCGTGCTAGTTGCACAACGTGGGTGATGATTGAGGTTAGAGATACCTCGCGACGTGGTTTGAAAAAGTCATGGACGGGGGTAGTTGAAATTCCCCATGTATCTGGGATTGAGATAAGACGAGGATTGTGGCGTACAAGAAGAGCACCTCCACCTGCTCCTTGGGTGTACTCTCCGCTTGATTCAAGGTCATACTTGGCATTGTCAGAGAACACCACGACGCCAACTCTTCCGCCGTCCTCACCACCTCGAGCCACCCAGTCAAGGGTGTTGTGTAATGCATCCACGGCACCGATGCAAGCGAATGTCATGTCAACAACATCGCAGTTTCGGAAGCAGTCTACTCCATACTGCTTGGAATAGCGTTGAGTTAGCATATCTAGGATGTAAGTAGCAGTTGGTTTTGCACCGTCCAGAGCAGACTCTGTACCAAGATACATTCTGCCGATTTCATTAGGGTCTAATCCGTTTCGGTCAATCAGCCGAGTGACTGCATTTGCGCCCATAGTTGCGGTATCTTCGTGAATGTCTGGGACAGACATTGCCGAGAGGCCTAATCCACGATTTAGTTTACCATAATCTGCCCCTCTCATCTCTGCAAAATCCTTCATATCGAAGTAAATTTTGGGGAAATGGATTGCAATATCATCGATTCCGACTTCAACCATGTGAACCACTAATCCATTTCCGCAGGCACATTGCATTAGAACCCTCTCCCGTCAGGAATATCCATAGTGACGGAATTGCAAGTCAATTTGACAACCGAGATGTCATCAACTCAAGGTCCTGTAATAGAATTAATTTCATCAAGAAGTTCAGGTTTATTGTCAAAATGGGCTGTTAAAGGTGCTAAAGTTTCAGACAAACCATCTGCTACTCCAAATTTGAAGTCAAGAGGATGTATCTCTCCACTCGCAATGGCAGATTTCAACGAGTCCAAATCATTCCATGTACTGGGCTCTCCATACTCCGGTTTTGGCGTAATAGTGAGGCTTCCTAACTCGGGGAGAATAATGTGCTCTACTAGTTCGTATGCAGGCGAATTTTCGTCTTGTGGGTCAAGGTATGCCTTGCGCATCTTTTTGCGCATTTTCTTCGCGTCATCGTGTAGTAAAATTGCTCCAGATGGGTCAGATTTACTCATCTTATGGTCAAAGGATTCCATTCTTGCGCCAGAGGCTTTCAGTCCTGAGAGAATTGGTGTGTGGACGCAGGTTGCTTTGAGCCAATTATGACGGTCCGCAACCTGTCGCATGTACATGTGTGCTTTGCGTTGGTCCATTCCTCCAATTGCGATATCAATCTGTAACTCGAATATGTCCGCCGCTTGCATTGCTGGATAGAAGAATTTTGACAAGTCACCATCGGAAGAATCCTCGGCTCTTCCCATTATGCTGAATGTTCTGCGTACGCGGTCTAAACTCATGTTTTTAGAACATTTTAACACTCTACCCCAGTAATCTCCTGAGTCCATCAATTCACTGGCGTAGAGGAACCGAAGTTGCCCAGCTCCTTCCCCCTCTTCTGGGTGTTCAAGTAGGGCCCTGAAAACCTCTTCCATGTAGCGGCCTGTAGTCTGAATTTTGTCCATGTCGCCGCCAAACTTGTCATTTACCCAGGCGTGCCAATCGGCAAGGAAAATTAGCACATTTACATCAGCATCGAGCAAGCGTTTCAGAGTTTGAGAAATTACTTTCCAGCCAATATGTGCTTTTCCCGACGGTTCAAATCCGACATAGGCTCGGAGGATACCATCACCCGCGTGTGATGTCGATTTACTTAGACAATCCACTAGGTGATTTACACCAACTACCTCGTCAGCATCTGTGAACATGGCTAAGACCTTCTCTTTGTGCTCTGCTGAAAGCGGAGATAGGTCTTCATCTTCCATTTTTTCACCCTTAGAACATTTTTCCTAGTTTTTCACCACGGCTTGCCGCACGGGTAAAGTCTCCCCTGTCTAAGCATTCCTGAATTTCGGTGATTAATTCATCAGCCACAGCCGATTTTTCTTCACTTACATCTGACATTTTCATGAAATGTTGGGCTTGTGAGATAGCAGACTTTGCCTTTGAGGCTTTTTTGGCGGATTCTTTTGCTTTGTCTCCGCGTTGTTTTGGTGAATATCCTGTTGCGGAATCAAGGAATTCCGACCATCTACGGCGGGAATCCATTGCTTTCTCTCGTCCGCCATCGGCTTCGAGGAATTCTTGTAAATCGCTTCCCTTCATTTGTTCAACATCGGTTACTAATTTCCCTTTGTCATTGTAGTGTGCAGTTACGCTTAACAAGATTCCAAAACTGCCTTCGAATCCATCATCACCAGATGCTTGAACATTGTCAAAATAATTGCTTGCAAGAGTCCCAAGCCCCCCGTCTGCTACTACTTCTTTCACTATTCCGCGCTTAACCTCAAAGGTCTCCATGAACGGGTCCGAGAGGCTCATGTTGTTCAAACTTATTCACTGAAACACCTGTCTTCATCATCCGTGAAGGATAAATCACCGGTGCCGGTGGGCTTGTTCATGCGGCGGGTCACCATACCTCTTGTTCTGCTCCTCTTACTCTTTCCTACTACGCTGGCTCAGGAAAGTTCGTCGGTGGTCACAGTATCAACAGAACTGTTCATTGGGGAATCGGATATGGGTATTGACGCTCTTGCAGTTTCACCGTCAGGAAATGACGTGCTTTTAGTTGGCACATTGGGGTATTCTCACTTCATTTCAGCAGGTAAACCCTTCACTCAGGTTCAACTGAATTCAAATGACCAAGATGACCTAAATGATGTGGATTGGCATCCACAAGGACTGACCGCGTTAATTGCGGGGGATGATGGTACTCTCTTACGTTACACAAGAGATGACCACTCAATCACTCATGTCCCAGGCTCGACAGCCAATTTAATGGCTCAAACCCTGAATGCGGTGACTTGGGATTCATCAGGTAATTGGGCTTACATTGGGGCCGATAGTGGCGTCATCACAAGATTCAGGGAGGATGCTAACGGAAATTCAGAATATTTCCCACTGAATAATAGCAAGAGTTCACCAATTCTTGACATGAGTTGTCTACACAAAATGCATGCAATGTGCATCATTGCAACTGAATCGGATGGATTGGCTGTAATTGATCAACAGCATGAACTTCACTGGCTTTCAGGAAGTGAAGGGACTAGATGGTTCTCAGTAGAATGCCCTCATATTCAGAGAGACAGGTGCTTTGGAGTTGGTCAAGGACATTCTGTTGGAATCGTGGAACTGGATTTGAACAGCCCTACGGAATCATTTGTACAAGTTAAGAATGTAGAAATTTCTGGTGAATTCACCGGAATTCATGCCCGCGACGATAATCACTTACTTTTGCAAACAGCTCCTTTTGGATGGGTTGATTGGGATATCAAAGCGGGTACTGATGAGTTGGGCTTAGCCTATCCATGGCTGGAAAATTCCGATGCTTCAGGGGATGACCCAGCGCTTAGCGGAGAGACTCTTGTTGGTGGCTGGTCAGTCAATTCTGACGAAGGATACGCCATCACTTCATACGGCAGAGTGGTGTATTATTATCCACCGCAAAATACAATTTCAGAAAATCTCGCAACAGCCCTCGCTCCAATGCTTGTAATAATCGCAGTTCCAGGCGTTGTTCTTGGATTGATTTACATGAGTTCACCTGCTTTGCAGAAAAGATACATGGCATGGTCAAATGGTCGTTTGGCGGCGAAGAGAGATGCGGCTAAGGGGAGTAAAGGTCAATCGCGGGGAAAAGCAAGAAAGCGTGCTAAAAAGTGAGGCAACAGACTCAATCGGAGCATTGATGAGCCTTTGCAGGCCGCAGAGTGGTTAAGGGTGACAGAGATGGTGTACGAAGCACTCGATTTCTATGATCTTGATTCACAACTTAGTGAAGAGGAAATAATGGTCCGTGACATGGTTCGCGATTGGGTTGATGATGAAGTAATTCCCAAAATTGAACAGGCTTGTAGTGACGGTGTTTTTCCTGATGAATGGCGCGTAGCACTGGGTGAAATGGGGGTACTTGGGGCACCGCTAGAAGGATATGGTTGCCCGGGACTTTCCTACGTTGCTTACGGTGTTATTTGTCGAGAGTTAGAGCGAGGTGACTCCGGTCTTCGCTCGTTTGCAAGTGTGCAGGGTTCTCTTGCGATGTATCCAATTTGGGACTTTGGTAGTGAAGAACAGAAGCAGAAATACCTGCCGAAAATGGCATCAGGTGATTTAATCGGATGTTTTGGATTAACTGAACCGGATTATGGTTCTAATCCGGGTGACATGATTACTCGGGCTGAGGACGAAGGCGACCATTACTTGTTGAATGGTGCGAAAATGTGGATTACCAATGGTACTATTTCTGACTTGGCAGTAGTTTGGGCAAAATTAGATGGCGTCATTCGAGGATTCATTGTTGAAACCGGTGATGAAGGATACTCGGCTCCGGAGATGAAAGGCAAACACTCGTTGAAGGCTAGTGTGACCAGTGAGTTAGTGTTTCAAGATTGCAAGATTCCGAAAGACAGAATCTTGCCCGGTGTAAAGGGACTCAAGGGCCCTTTTTCATGCTTGAATAACGCTCGATATGGGATTTCATGGGGTGCGATTGGAGCGGCCCAAGCGTGTTTTAGTTCAGCGAAGGAATATTCTCTTTCGCGTATTCAATTTGACCATCCGATCGCTTCTTACCAACTTGTGCAAAACAAGTTGGCTTGGATGCTGAGAGAGATTACTAAAGGGCAATTACTAGCGCTTGAGTTAGGTCGCAAAAAGGATGATGGCTCGTGGATTCCAGAACATATTTCACTCGCTAAGATGAACAATGTTGATATCGCTCTTGAAATCGCTAGAGAGGCTAGGGATATTCATGGTGCGAATGGAATTTTAGATGAGTATTGCATTATGCGTCACATGGCTAATTTAGAATCTGTCAAGACATACGAAGGTACGCACGATATTCACAATCTGATTCTTGGCCGACACATTACTGGAATTCAATCATTCACAAGAGAACTCTGAGTTTAGAGAAATACTTGTTTAAATCTTGTCTGAAAGGCCTTATTTTCAGAGGGGCAATCTAAAATGTTCCTCACCTTTAGGGAAATTCATGGCACGAAAGATTTCTGATGAGGCGATGATTAAAGCCACCGGCCATGGGCCGGACCACTGGTTCCCAATACTCGATAAACTGGCTAAAGATGAGATGCCGCGTAGTGAGTTAACGATGAAATTTTGGCGTGAAAATGAGGCCGATTTATCAGCTTGGTGGGCCCAAATGACGACAGTTGAATGGGAGCGAGAGAGAGGCCTCAGGCAGGTCAACCAATCCTGTGATGGGGACTTTCAAGTCGGTGTACAGAAGGTGATGCCGGGGGATGAAATGTCCACTTGGCAGGCGGTAAAATCAACAAATTGGCTGGAGGGTTTGGTGTACGAAGAGGGACATCAATTTGACTCGCATGGTGTGCTTTGTACTGTGCGGGCTGTTCGTCCGGGGAAAATGCTCAGAATTTGGTTTGGTGAAGGGTCTGAAAAATCCGTTCTTGAGGTCATGTTTGTGCCGAGTAAAGAAAAATGTGCGGTACGATTCCGACATCATCAATTGGATTCTGAGGCTGAAGTTGAAATCAGTCGGGCGCGCTGGAAAGAAGTTCTCTCTCAAATTGCCGAAAATGCGTGAGTATTCTCACGCGGTTTGAGCGGGCAGTCGAAAGAAGGGAGTAAAACGGTCAAGTTTGAGTCAACTCATTATTCAGTTTGAATCCGGTTGACGCTGGATGGAACAGCGTATTCTTGCGTAAATATTCAGCGGATGTGGCCCATAGGATATGGCGAGGTGCTTCTAGCGAAGTGTTCTGAAACAAGGTTGAAATCAAAGTGACAACAATCAAAATCGATTTTGCTCGCATAATCTTCCTATCAAACGATTGTCATAACCTAAAGGACACTGACTGAGCGGATTTGATTCAGAAAACGACTATGGCCCATGGGCTATGTTCTTAGAGGAGTCTTAAGTCGGCCAAACAATGGTAGAAATAGCGGTGTTGCTAAAGCAAGTCCCAGACACGAATGCAAAGATTGTTGTTGTCAATGGTCGCGTTGATGAATCTGCGATTGCAAGTTGGGTAACTAGCCCTTATGATGAATACGCTTTCGAGGCCGCATTGCAACATACGGAAGCGGCTGGTGGTTCAGTCACTGCTATCACTTTGGGTCCAGAAAGAGCGGATAAGGTTCTGAAAGATGCTGCAGCACTTGGAGTCACCAAGTTGGTGAGAATTTGGCAAGATGAATGGCAGGATTTGGATTCCACTCAAGTTCAGTCTGCGCTCGCAAACGCTGTCAAAGCGGCCGGCGCAGAATTGGTCTACTGTGGTAAACAATCAGCAGACCGCAATCAAGGTTCCACAGGACCCGGAATTGCAGAAATTCTTGGTGCGGCTTGTGTCACAGAAGTCAGTGACTCTTATTCAGCAGGCTCCTACCTAAGGCCAACTGCAAGTGGTAGCGAGAAAGTGACAGTATCTTCTCCAGCAGTAGTAACTTTCACAAAAACTCAGCATGAATTACGCCGGCCGAATGTACGAGGAATCATGATGGCAAAGCGCGCTCAAATTGAGGTCGTCGGCGGCGATGTTAACGCATCACAAGTCAATTTCAACGGTCATTCATCCCCTGCTCAAAAACCAGCGGGTAAGACTTACCAAGGCTCAGATAGTGTGCCAGAGGTGGTTGGTCTTTTGCGTGATGAGGCAAAGGTGTTGTAGGAGGGATGAAGATGGATATTACAATCATTGCAGAAACTCAAGGAGATAATTTACACCCTGTGACCAGCCAATTAGTTGGGGCGGCCACGTCCTTAGGTGCTTCACCTACTGTCCTATGTGCAGGGGGAGCCGGCGCAGATGCTGCGGCTGGAATCGCCGGCGTGGGGAAAGTTCTCTCAGTTGTTGGAGATTGTTTCTCAACATTCGATGGTGGTGCTTGGGCTACAGCACTTGATGCTGCGGCTGGGGCTGGTGTTATCATCGGAGCGGCAAGCGCCCAAGGGAGAGATGTGGTTGCAAGGATTGCAGCCCGTCGTGGCATTCCTGTGGTACAGGATGTTGTAGCAATTTCACAAGGTTTGACAATGACTCACCCGATTTATTCTGGGAAAGCGATGCAAGAAGTCACCGTTGGTGGCGATTGTGCAGTCACACTCCGCTCGAACACATTCCCTCCGGCTGGAGATGGTGGCAGTGCAGAATCTGCCACCGTTCAGCAGAGTGGAGATGTGAAAATTGCGGTTCAAGAAGCAATTGCAAAGGCGAGCGCAAGACTAGATGTTTCCGATGCAGACATCATTATTTCAGGTGGAAGAGGCATGGGTAATCCAGATAATTTTGAGCATCTGTATGCACTTTCAGAAAAGTTAGGGGCTGCGGTTGGCGCTAGCCGAGCCGCAGTAGACACTTGGGATGAAATCCCTCATTCTATGCAAGTTGGTCAAACAGGAAAGACAGTCAATCCAAGTCTCTACATTGCGGTTGGAATTTCGGGTGCGATCCAGCATTTGGCTGGAATGCGCACCAGCAAATACATCGTTGCAATCAATAAAGACCCCGAAGCACCAATTTTCAAGGTGGCCGATTACGGCATTGTTTCAACATGGGAAGAGGCCTTGCCGATACTTGGCGATGAAATAGCTAAAATCCTCTGAATCAGAAATTTATCTGCTTTCGGAAG
>JAERSV010000020.1 GCA_016845345.1 Methanobacteriota archaeon | reverse complement strand
TGAGCTAAATCTGCTGGAAGATTCCATGGCATGACACCGTCACGCCCAATTACGCCATCTTCATCCATTGCCACAATCATTCCTAATTTCATCTGTTTCACCTCATACACTAATCGGGGCAGTAATATGTGGATGGTGATTGTAATCCACAATTTCGATATCATCATAAGAAAAATCATCAATTTCAGTACATTCTGGATTGAGTTTCAAACGAGGCAATTCTAGTGGTACTCTTCCTACTTGCTCCCTTGCTTGCTCAAGATGATTTAGGTAAAGGTGCGCATCTCCAATAGTGTGAATGAAATCCCCAGGCTTCAAACCACAAACTTGTGCCATCATGCAAGTAAGCAAACTGTATGATGAGATATTGAAAGGTACCCCTAGGAATACATCCGCACTACGCTGATAAAGTTGGCAAGACAACTCACCATTGGCTACATAGAATTGGAAAAATGCGTGGCAAGGCATCAATGCCATATCATCTAATTCACCAACATTCCATGCTGAAACAATGATCCTGCGTGAGCCAGGGTTCTCTCGCAGTTGGGCTACTGCTTCTCTTATTTGGTCTACAACCCGGCCATCATTTCCTTCCCATGCGCGCCATTGTTTACCGTAGACTGGGCCAAGGTCACCATTTTCGTCAGCCCACTCATTCCAGATGCGAACTTTGTTGTCTGTCAAGTAGCGTGTGTTTGTATCGCCTGATAAAAACCAAAGAAGTTCGTGAATGATGCTAGGCCAGTGAACTCGCTTGGTAGTAATAGCGGGAAACCCTCTCCTAAGGTCATACCTTGATTGGTGCCCAAACACAGAAATTGTTCCAGTTCCCGTTCTATCATCCCGCTCTACACCCTCTTGAAGGATGAGTTTGAGTAGATGCTGATACTGGTCCATACTGACGCCGGCATCAAGGGGGGAATTGACGCACTAAGAACAAATCGCTTCACTTCACCTTTTGATAGACTTCATGGCGCACCGAGTGCAGAGATAGTTGCGATACTTTGGTTGGTAAATTGTCGGTATAATTTTCCTAGTTCTCCGCGGCGATTTTCTTCAGACATTGCCTCTATCATTGTCACTTTTTCATCATCTAAATTTGCGCCATCGTGATGGCTAGCCCATTCATTCCATGTAATCGGGCTAGCAAACTTTAGTTCAGTTCGTTTCCAAGTTCGAGGCAGGAAAGGTTCACCAGGTGCAAGGATTTCTCTTGCTCCATTGATTCCACAAAACAAGATGGGAGTATCCGGAAAAGCTGCCGCTATCCTAGCAATCCCTGTTTTTCCTCGGCCTAGATATGGCGGGGAGGTATTCCTTGAGCGAGTTCCTTCAGGGAATATTCCAAGTGGCAACCCTGCACCTAATACATCAGCAGCACGAGCGATTGCATCATCCCCACCCTTCAGCCGATCAGTTTCTACTTGACCAGTAGCAATCATCAATTGTCTCCAACCAAGTTTTTCAAAGTGTTCATTTTTCGCCAAAAAAAACAATTTTCTTCTTGAACTAAAAATTGTCAGTACAGGGTCGACGTGTGATAGGTGATTAGCGGCGACTATGATTGGCCCCGTTCTAGGTATGTGTTCCATCCCTGAAATCTTTAATCTGGTGATGATATTAATGAATGGGAACGCGAAATTCAGCAGGCCACTGTAAAGGGGTGTTGGGGGTAATGGGCGATTTGCTGGTTCTACCTCAGTGAGTGCAGCCAAACGAGCGCGCCCCTCATCACTCAAATCACCCATACACAACTCGTCTAGGTTGGGGGTTTTCATGGTTATTGGGCCAAGAGGTCTGACCGCGCTGTTCTTGAAAGGGTGGTGGGTGGGGCGTTACATGCTCACAAGGCGGGTAGTGGCTCTCACTTTGTTTGGGCTCCTCATACTCCCTCTTTGTGCTCCTGTCTCTGCTGAGTGGGAAGAAGATACTTGGCTCACAACAATAATTGGTCCTGAAAGACTGGGGCTTGGTGACGAATTTGGTTGCCACGGCATGGCTGGAAGTGAAACATCAGATTACGAGTTAGAAATTATTGAGTGTAGGGATTATCTTACTGAGCGGATAAATGCTTCAAAATGGGGGGCTAACCCAATTTCATTAGGATTAGATTCAGACAGAATAAATGAGATTCATTCATCAACGATTTCGAGTGCCGGTTTTGCAGTCGTTGACCAGAATGTTCTTCCTGCCAATGCCGAAATTAAAAATTTATCATACAATGGTGGTTCACTAGAAAAGGATAGGCAAACAATTGACCACTTCCAAGCATTAATTGAACAAGAAGAGCCTTTGATTAATTTTTATTGGCATGCTCGAGACCACGATGTGATAGTACGCCCAAATTCAGAATTGGTAGAATCTATAGAATCAACAACAGCGTGGTTTACTACATGGGGTGAGCACTCTTCTTATCAAGCCACAAAAACCGAATTTTCAATAAATAATTCAACCTCTGATTCATGGCTGGTGTCATTTGAAAGTGATTCACAATCGAGTAATGGTGTCTTTTGGGATGTGCCAATCACAAATAAATTCTCAAACATTAATTCCGATGTTGTTTCAGTGAATTATGGTAATATCTCGTTAGATGAATTAGAAATCGATTCACCTCATTTGCAAACTGGTTGGCGTCAAGAAAACAATAGTCTATTTTTGACTTTGATGCCGGGGCAACAAGTTAGAATTAATTTTGATTCATCAGCAAATAATGACTCCATGCAACAAACCTGTGAACGTTTCAATTGTCATAAAGTTGCCATCACAGTTGCCGGAATACACACTTACGATTTGTTCGATTGGTCTCGACGTTGGGATAATACACCAATGCGATTCACTTGGCTAGTTGAGCCGCGCGAAGTGTCTCAATACAGTTGGATTCTGCCTGCTCTTGCAGTTATTGTTGCACTTAGCGCTCCTGTTGCAATCATCTGGTTAGTGAAAAATGACCGTCGTGCCCAACAAGCAATAGCAGTCTTGGATACATTAGATAATCTGAAATTTGAAGAAGAATGAACTCTTTGAAATAATCGTTTTACCAAGTTAAGGTATCATCATTTCAATTCTGTTCTGGTAATCTCAGCACCTAAACTCTGAAGACGATTTACGATTTCATCTAAATCTGAGTAATAGTTATCTGGTGATTGAATACCTTGAATTCTATCATTTAGCAATGCTTCGCAAGCAACCAAAAATGGGATTCCTGTTGCTACCGCCATTGAAGGCCAAAACCTACCCTTTGATTCATCGATTCCCGGGATATCAAACTCCCAATGTATGGCTGGTCCGTTGTTTTGGGTGATTGTGATGTCCATGTAAGTAAACTCTGACCTGTCAGTGGTGTACGCCCATTGTTGCACGAGTGTTTGTTCATCCAATGCCCCGCTACTTCGTAAATCAAGGAACTTCTCTATGTGACCAGGCCAGCGAACCGTGTACTCGGATAACGATTCACAAGTTAGGTCAGGGTTGGTTAGGAGTGACCTCAAACCGTCAGTGAGGAAAGCCTCCATTTCGCTGTGGTTTCCAGCAATGAAAATGTGTCGGTCAGAAATCGCTGGGACTTCTTTTTCTTTGCCACCCGTTCGTATTCTCGCTGGTCGAGTATATTCTTCAATTACATCGGTTGGTGAGAACGGAGCGCAATAACTCCAATCTGAATCTTGATGTAATGGATTTCCACCAACGCGAATCTTGACTGATTTTAGCGTAGGTAATCTGTTCTGTTCTGACATTACAACCATGTTTGATACACCGGGTGCGATTCCACAATCATGAATCATTGACGCCCCCGATTGTTTTGCAAGTTCACTAAATCTATCGGGGGAATTGTCTGAGAATGCTAAATCACAGACTTTTGCACCGTTAGAAATCAAGATTTCACGAATAGAATCTCCTATTCTTCCAGGAAGTAAGTTTAGGATTAAGTCATATTCTGATAAGTCACAATCTGCTAAATGAGAAATTGCATCTTGTTCAATTATTGAAAATGACAGATCGTTTCTCACTTTTTCCAACATCGGCACATCTTGATGATTGAGAGCGATAGCGGTTACATCATGGCCACTCTTGGCTAATTCATCACAAATGAAGGAGCCTACAAGCCCAGCCCCATAAGATAGAATTCGAGCCATATCTTTGGTGAGGGGCGGCTACTATATTTGATTTCAACAATGACTCCCTCTGCTCTGTTTCAGCCGTAGCATTCATGCCATTGATGCTTACGAGACCGGTTCGGGGAGCAGATGGCAGGGGACGTTTCAATTGACCCTTGGTCGTCGAGTCAGTCAACTGACTATACGAGAATCATCGAGCAATTTGGGCTAGAAAAGGTAGACTACTCTGTATTGCCAAACCCTCACATGTTACATCGCAGAGGAATAGTATTTGCCCACCGCGACTTAAATCTCATTCTAGATGCATACTCTAGTGGCAATCCATTTGGAGTCTTGACTGGACTGATGCCTTCAGGAAGGATGCACCTTGGACATAAGATGGTGATAGACCAAGTAAAATGGTTTCAAGAACAAGGTGCAGATGTATCAATCGCGGTGGCTGATTTAGAAGCCCACGCTACCCGTGGACTTTCATTAGAGGAGTGCCGCCGAGTAGCCTTAGAGGAATATGTGGCAAATTATGCTGCATTAGGTTTGGATGTTGAAAACACATCTATTTACTTTCAATCAACAAGACCAATTGTACAACGACTAGGGTTTACTCTTGGAAAAAGAACAAATTTGTCTGAATTTGAAGCAATTTATGGTTTCAAAGGAGATACAAACCTCGCCCATGTACAAGCACCCTTAGTTCAAGCAGGTGATATTTTGCACCCTCAATTAGATGAGTTCGGTGGTCTCAGGCCAATTGTGGTCCCCGTCGGTGTTGACCAAGACCCACATTTGAGATTGACGCGTGGCTTAGCGAGTAAGACCAACTGGTTCAATGTGAAGGCTAGCAAATCTGGAGGGTTGGTGATCGGACTATCTGTTCAAAGTGAAAATTCCCAAGCCCTAGGAGTTGGGGCGGACGGTAAGGTCGACAAGAGTTTGAGGCAATCTGTGTTCGGAAAGTTAGCAGCAATATTGGGTAACATTGGGTTCAGTGACATTCGCTCAAATCCAAAGCATGGTTCAATTGAGATTCCAGCAGGCACCAACCGAGATCGAGATTTAATTCGACCAGAACTTCTGAAATTAGAGCGTTCAATGGGTGGTCTTGGATTGCTACAGCCTTCAAGCACATATCATCAATTCGCTATTGGAATGACTGGCGACAAAATGTCATCCAGCCGTCCGGAGACAACAATTTTCCTCACAGAAGATGTAGAAGTTATGGAAAAGAAAGTAAAATCCTCTTTTTCAGGCGGCCAACCTACATTGGAAGAACACCGCAGGCTCGGAGGTGATCCTGATGTTGATGTTGCCTTCCAATATCTCAGATACTTCTTCGAGGATGATGATAAAGCACTTGGAGAAGTTGAGGCTGGGTACCGCTCTGGAGAAATTCTCACAGGCCAAATGAAACAAATTTGTATTGATAAGGCCAGTGAATACCTCAGCCATCTTGCTGAAATGCGCCAACAAACCGCACATATTGTTGATGATTTCTTGGCAGATGATGCTCGCCTTTAGTTCATTCAACATCTTCTGAACCCATTATGATAGGGGCTGGCCCGGGGTCAAGTAGGGCAACTTCCTCAGCCGTCAATTCTTTTTTCACTGCATCATCATGGCCAATTATGCTATGCCCCTTAGGGTCGAGTATTTCGAGAGAAAGGTCGCCGAGCAGTTCTCCCTTTGCCAGTGCTGTAAGAGCCATTTCAAGTTGAAACAATTTCTCTAAATTTTCCTTATTCTCAATCTCGCCATTTTCGATGTCAGCACGTATCTGCCTCATCATCATCCGAATGATGTCAATAAATCGATTTATGACACCTTCAACATTTGAAACATATCCTGTGGATTGAGTCCCGGGTGATACTTCTAAATCCAACTCAGGAATTCTTAGAGTGCCAGAAGAACCTCTCACAACTCTGGCTTGCAAGTGTTCATCTTTTTCTATAGACAAAGTGAAAGACAGGGCTCCACGTTCTTCTGAAGGTATGAAATCAGTTTGCCTCATTCCACATTTTTCACAACTAATAGTAATCTGTGTATGCTCACCAAAATAGGGGATTTCAGATGACATTGATAGCAGTTTTAAACAGCCTTCTGATTGACAAGTTGGGCATGGTAAATCAACGTCACTTTCCACTTCATCACCTCACTAAGAGTGTTCGAACGCTTCTTTTTCTAGGCCGGCAACACCACTTACTCCGGGAGGTAGGACAAGAACTCGGTCTTCTCCTAATTGCACCAGTGAGCCACCAACATCCTTGACAATGAAGTTTGAGATTTGTTCAATTGTGGTCTCAAATTCAAAACCTCTGCCGATGATTTTACCCAATTCAACAATCACCACCTCTCCCTCTGCAGCCCAATTGAAAATGTCATCTAAACCGGTCACATCGTGTAACACGGCTCTTCGAATGACTAATTCACCATCAATTCGCGGCACAGGCGCATCGGGGTATAGTGAGCCCAAGTCATGGTACAGTTGACCAGGTTCAGGCCTAGGCAATTCCCCCTCTGAGGTACTAGGGATGTCAATCCAACGAGGCCCCTTGCCATCATCCTCAATCATTTCCACAAGTCACCCGTGACGTGCTTGCCACATAACCAATTTCCTGTTTTGATGTATTAAGGAGGCGATTCAGTTTAGTCGGGTTGATAAGGGGCCAATATTTCCCCCTCCATGCCGAAGCGGGCATTCCGCTTCGTGCGAATGTTCAAGAACGGGCAATTGGGGGGTAATGACATGGACGCAGAGATGACGGCATTGAAGACAGGAACTAGCACTATCGGAATTTGCTTTGAGGGTGGCGTAGTAGTCGGCGCAGATCATCGAGCAACCATGGGTCACTTTGTTGCTAACAAAAATGTACAGAAGTTGTTTTCAATTGCAGATAACATCGCTCTTACTACTGCTGGATTAGTTGGTCACGCGCAGGTACTTTCTCGTGTTTTGGCTGCTGAAATAGCCATTTATGAGATGAAGCGCGGTGGAATCATGAAGGTAGAAGCCGCGGCAACTTTGACTGCTAATATTCTAGGTGGCAGGCCTTATTGGGTTCAATTATTGATTGCAGGTGTTGATAATGATGGAAGCCATGTTTATTCAATCGATTCTGCTGGCGGCTCAATTTCAGACACATATTGTGCCACAGGTTCAGGCTCACCTTACATGTACGGTGTTTTAGAAGACCAGTACAAAGATGGGATGACAGAGAACGAGGCTTTGAAAGTCGCTGCAAAGGCACTTTCAGCATCGGCCCAAAGAGATGCAGCCAGTGGAAATGGGATGGATCTCTGTGTTATCACCATGGAAAAAGGATTCATTTTACTAACTGATGCACAGAAGCAAAAATTGCTCAATTCTCTGTGAGAATTGAAATTAGATTCCCGGCAGTTAAACTGCCATTCTCCTCTCTTGAGGAAGCCGGTAAACTGCGGGAGACAGTAAACACGACGAGGTGTTACAATGAGATTGACCTTTAAGGAAATCAAAGAGAAATTAGTTGATATGATGCCGAGCAAGGCAGATTATGAAATAGATCTAGAAGCCGCTAGCATAGCGATAATTACCAAAACTCCTGAAGAATTCAACAATTCTCTAATTGGTGAGATGGCTAAGACAATAAAAAGACGAATTATCGTTAGGCCACATGAATCTATCTTGATGAACCCAAGGGATGCTCAAGAATTAATTAAAAACATAATTCCAAAAGAGTCTCTTGTCTTGAATATCTGGTTTGACCCTGCAATTGGAGAGTGCACAATTGAGTGTAAAGACCCGGCTTTAGCAGTAGGAAAGAGAGGTGTACATCTCAAAGAAGTACGAGATAAAATCGGTTGGCACACCAATATTATCCGCTCCTCTCGTATGGATAGCAGAACATCAACTGATATTCGGAGATTCAGAATGGATAATTCTACTGACCGCAAAAAGGCACTTCGTAGATTTGGAAATAACATCTACCGGCCACAAAGACCCGGAGAATCATGGGTTCGGCTCACCGCATTAGGGTCCTATGGTGAAGTGGGAAGAGCAATGCACTTAGTCACAACAAACGAAAGTCGAATCGTCGTAGATTGTGGGGCAAAACCGGGACGAGAAGATTCCTCAATGCCGTACTTTTCAGCACCTGAATTACTCCCACCTGACAAAATTGATGCCGTTGTAATTACTCATGCTCACTTAGATCATATCGGCATGTTACCGGTATTATTCAAGTATGGATATCGTGGTCCTGTTTATTGCACGCCTCCAACGCGCGATTTGATGGTATTGTTGCAATTAGATTTCATAAAGGTCTCACAGTCAGAAGGAAGAAAGCCAGCATACACTTTAGAAGATGTTCAAACAATGATGTTGCACGTAGTAGATGTAGATTGGAATAAAACTACAGACATTGCTCCTGACATCAAGATGACATTATACAATGCTGGACATATCTTAGGTTCTTCATCTGTGCACATGCACATTGGCGAAGGATTGCATAATTTGGTATTTAGTGGTGATATTAAATACGAAAAATCCTGGCTTTATGATGCGGCTAATGTAAGATTTCCACGCGTTGAAACTTTAGTCCTTGAATCCACTTATGGTGGTGCTAAATCATTCCAGCCTTCTAGGTTGGAAGCGACCCAAGAACTGCAAGATATGCTGAAACGAGTGCTGAGTAAAGGCGGCAAAATCTTCTGCCCAGTATTCGCTGTAGGGCGAAGTCAGGAATTGATGATTGCCATTGACCAGTTATTCAAATCAGGGGATTGTGAACCGGTACCGGTTTGGCTCGATGGTATGATCCAAGAGGCAACCGCGATTCATGCAATGCATCCTGATTACTTAAATCAAGAATTACGTCAATCAGTTTTGAAAGATGATGAATCAAACCCGTTTTCATCTAAATGGTTCAAGAAGGTAGAGAGTAGAGACCAACGTGAATCAATCATCAACAACCCACGGCCATGCATTGTGCTTGCAACTAGTGGTATGATGTCGGGGGGTCCAATCGTTGAATACTTGAGAAATTGGTGTGAAGACAGACTAAACACTCTTTGTTTTGTAGGTTATCAAGCAGAAGGAACTCTTGGCAGACGACTCAAAGATGGTTTCAAGGATGTACCAATTAGTGATGGAGGTAGAGGAACAGAGATGATCAAAGTCGAGTGTGATTTAGTTATAATTGACGGGATGAGTGGTCATTCAGACAGGCGTCAATTGATGGAATACGTCAATCAAATGAATCCAAAACCACGTTTCATAATTTTACACCATGGCGATGCAAAGATTGCTAATCAGTTTAGACAGGGCTTAAGGGAAACTTACCGCATTAGAACGGTTGCGCCCTCTAATCTCGAGACTCTTCGTCTAGTTTAGTTAGGAATATTCAAGTTGAACTTTGTCGATTTGTTTCCCAAGGATGTAGAGAACTAACCCTGAAACCAAAGAAAGAACACCAATGAATGTGATAGCAAAGGCTGCTAATGCTACCCCTATACTGACAGTATCATGTGGGCCTCCAATATCAATCAATGCAGTGGCCATTTGGTATCCAACGGTAAAGAAAATAATACCTGGAATTCCAAGTACAATAAGTGGGTGTTTTGATTCGAGCATCCAATAGAATAATTGAGCAAAGCGAGAGGCGCTTGTCAAAGATTCCAATTCTTTGCCAACTGGTGTGGCATCTAATTCAATAATTCTGACTCTAAGGTCACGCGACAAGTCTGCAGGTTTGTCGTTATCACTTGCTTTTGCTAGTGCACGCAATCCTATTTTGGTAAAGGCACAGACAGATATAGCCGCATCTTCATAAGAATAAGAAGCGATTGTGATCGCTTCGCTTGAATCTGGTACATCCTCAGTTCTTTGGTTGACACTTCTATGTTTGAAGGCGATGTAAATGTCATTTCGACTGCGAGAGAGCGCGATATGGCGCGGCAAATTCTTCAGTTTCCAATCATTGTCCAGCCCGATTGCAACGGTATTATCGGTTTCAGGTAAGTCCATTGCGAGCAAGGTTCGAGCTAGACTTGGTGCGTGTGCGGGGCCATCATGTACTACGTATATCCCGCCTGCTTTTTCAACCATCTCGCGTTGTGATTCATCTTCTCCAAGCGAGATGACAACGACTTCGTCAACAAAGTCAGTTCCGCGGCTTACAGCCGAGCCCAGACGAAGCGATTGTTCCCGAGCAACAAACACTAATCGCATGCTCCCCAACTCTTCGTCGTGCCGGTCTAAGGGTTAATGATTCGCCTTGGGAAGTAGCAAAAAGGTGGAACTCATTGAAAGACCGCATCTGCCGCCGCTGGAATAATGCGTAACGGATGGCGTGTGGCAGTAGTAATGCCGGCATTCAATGAAGAACGGCAAATAGAGACCGCAATCAAATCAGTTCCAACTTGGATAGATTTGCTGATAGTGGTCGATGATGGCTCAACTGATTTGACTCATCAAAACGCCATGTCAGCCCTCCCAGTGTTTGGTAAAATCATTAGAACAAAGGGTCTTGGAGTTGGTGGTGCAATCGCTACGGGTTACAGAGAGGTAATTTCTCAACTAGAAAGTGAGAATGTGAGTACACATGATTGGGCAGTTATTGTGATGGCGGGTGATGGGCAAATGGACCCAGAGGACATAGAAAATCTCCTCATTCCTCTCAGTAGAGTTCCGTTTGTAAAAGGTGATCGTTTCTCTCACTACGAAGGATTGGGGAAGATGCCGAAAAACAGACGCCTTGGCTCATGGTTGTTAGGAAAACTAACCTCTCTTGCGAGTGGGAGGCGGGTGAATGACCCACAGTGTGGTTTCACAGCAGTTACAGTTGAAGCATTAATGCAATGGGATTGGGTAAATGAGTGGCAGGGATATGGTTACCCAAATTGGTGGTTTCTGAACATAGGTACAGACTCAATTCCTTTTGAATCAGTTCCGGTTAAATCTGTTTATCGTGACGAAAAATCTGGCATAAAAGTGTTCAAATTTTTACCCCGGATTTCAATTCTTTTGTTAACTGGGTTATGGCGTAGAGGTTGGAATTGGTATGTCAGGGGCCAGGGGGAAACCCCGATAACTTCACGACTCGCAGTAACATCTACCTGGTTTTCATCGTTATTACTGCTGACTACATTACCGATGCTGATTTTGCTTGAACAACCATCCTTAGCGCTGATTCCAGCAATTGTTGGCTTATTGGCTGTGACTTGGAAATTAGACCAAAATGAAGTCCACCGACGGCTCAATCAAATCTAAATGCAAATTAAAAAAACAGTGCAAAACCCCACATTTTAATGGTCTGAGTTGGGGTAAGTTTGTTGAAAAAATGTTGCAACAATAATGTGGGGCATAGGCTAAAACGCAGCACATAACAAAAGCCGTACTCCGGAACCTATACCCCGGTAGGCCGGAGCAATCAATGATATTGGTTCCACCCTTTTTAATGATACGAGGTGGGCCCGTCCAGATTTGAACTGGGGTCTGGGTCAGCCAACACCACTCGCTGATGGTAGCCCAGAAGCGCTCCTGTCACTCGTTGCTAGTGCCGCACGTACAGCAATTGATGACCCAACAGCAACGGACTCGTTGCTCGCTTTGCTCTCAACTCTTGATGGGGGTGGTCTCAATCTTTGACCATTGCTTGACCAAAAAGCCACTTGTAATGCTCGAAACCACCACCGCCACCACTCCCACCGGCTCCGGCGTATCCTATACTCATTCCACCTTGGAGTCTCCATCCTTTATCAAGCATTTTCTGCACTTTCTCAGGCAAGGATTCCCCTGGTCTACTCTTCAAAAGATTTCCCAAATCAGATACTACTATGGTATATTTCATAATTCACCGAGGGGGTGCATTCCTCTTGAATGATTCGTGGGCTGGCTTTGCTGGCACTCGCCCGGGTTCTAGCACCGATGGATATTCTGAGAGCCTCGTGCGCGAGACTACTGCAGACTACCAGAGACTGCTCCGCCACGTTGGCAGGGAGTACGCTGACCGCGGCCTGTACTTCGACCCCATTCTCATCAGCACTCCAGAACCAGTGGTTCACTTCTGCGGGCGTGGTTCTGGGTTCGTGCGTGATTGTCCAGGTGGCCACTCATGGTATACTCCTCTCGGTTGTGGCTCGCCCTGGTGCCTTGCTTGTCAAGGAATGAGGGCAGACATTCGGGCAGAACGTCTGCATCGTGATTTGAATGCACTAGGGGCGGCTGTACGTGGATTCAATCGTGGCAAGTCTGCATCTATCGGGCGCGTGGTATTCACACTCCACCCCAAGCATCACCCAATAGCGAGCACTCGCCGAGGTTCTGGTGAGGCAATCAAGCGTGCAGCAGAATCAATCGCTAGGGTTCTAGACATTCCTCTGCGTGAATTGGCCGTTTGTGGTACCTTTCATCCCACCTCCTCAACCAAACCATGGGTATCGTTCCCTCATTTCGAGGTGTATTGGCTCCACGCTCAGCTCTACTCGGATTCTGCACGCCCTTTGCCATGGCATAATGCTAGGTCAGGGCACATCATTGATGTGGATGCTCTGAGAGAATCATGGGGTGATGTGTACCCAGACAGCGTGAACCTCGAGGTCTCGTGGTTCAAATGGTCTGGCAAATATGGCAGATACCTTGAGCGAGAAGGATCTAAGGTGCGAAGTCTGCGGTCCTCAATGCGATATTCTCTCAGACCAT
>JAERSV010000019.1 GCA_016845345.1 Methanobacteriota archaeon | reverse complement strand
TTTCTGAATGCGCTCATCCTCTCTTCTACCCGCCAATACCTGAGCGTGAATCATGAATCGAGGTGTAGCCGGCATGCGACTCCACATTGCTACTGCACATAGCATCAAAGAACCGTAGAATACAATCTCGAGTAAGCGACTAAATCCATCAATCTGGAATACGGTCGGGTCAGCCATTCCAGCACAAGATGCAAATGCTTCTCCAGCAGTGGAAATGCACCAAACATTCGAACCTGATAGCGGTGTTTCCATTTGACTCCAAAGCGCTAACGATGTTGAAAACAACAATGTAAGAACACTGATTATTCCAGGGATCCTTGGACTAGAAGTGAAGGAAAACCTCTCACCACCTAGTAAGTAAGGAATTCTAATATTGGTATTTGGAATTGGTACTCTGAAAGTCCCTTTACCTAAGTTAGGAACTAGAATCATCAACACAATACCGACAATCAATGTGAACTCAGGCAACAACGCCGACGCAGTTTGCGGGTCTGAGAAAAGAGACATCATGGTCTCACCTCGTTCAAAACATCAAGGAGAACTTGTGAAACAAATTCACCAGAATATGCCGACATCATGTCAAAGAAGATGAATGGAAGGACACCAAGTAATACTGCAAATCCTGCAAGTACAAGCATTCCAGCATTCTCATGCCAGGTGATGTCTACTGGATCTTCACCGTGTAGAGATTCTGGCAGTTCACCTTCTTCTCCACCCTCAAAGATTGTTCTCTGCATACTCCATAAGTAGTAAGCAGCAGTAATAATTAGAGTCAATGCTGGTAGAATAACTAGCCAACCAAATGCCATCCAGAATGCAATCATTATGGCAATTTCAGCTACGAATCCAGCCATTAATGGCAAACCTAAACTTGCCATCCAAGCGGCCATCATGTGCCCACTTAACCAAGGTGAATGCTTTGCCATACCTCGCATTGAACCAATTTCTAAGGTGTGGTAATGATGCTTGAAAGCACCACAAACAGCGAACAGGTGTGGGGATATGATTCCGTGTGCTAGCATCATGAAAATTGCACCAGCAATTCCTAGCGGCTGCATAGTAGCAATACCAAGGAATATCAATCCCATATGTGAAACCGAAGAATAAGCAACCATTCGTTTCAGATTGGTTTGTCCTAAGCAAACAAATGCTCCATAGACTAGACTTATCATTCCAAGAATTACAATTAGCCATTGGAAGTAAATCAATGCAGCAGGAAGTAATTCAACTGCTATCCGAATAAATCCGTAAGCACCCATCTTTAGCATAACGCCAGCCAAAAGCATTGAGCCAGCTGTTGGTGCTTGTACGTGAGCATCAGGCAACCAGGTATGGAACGGGACGCTAGGCATCTTAGCCGCAAAGCCAACCAGTAATAGCAAAAATACAGCTTTCTGCATACCAAATCCACCTAAGAAAGAGGATCCCAATTGATTAGAAGAGGCGGCCATCAAAGTCACATCAAATGCACGACCTGTGATATTACCTTCCCACACTGGTACTCGAGTGAAGTAATACATTACCAAAATTCCAAGCAACATCAAAACGCTTGCAGTGAATGTATAGATGAAGAATTTCTGAGCTGCATATTTGCGATCGTCGCCACCCCACAATAGTATGAGGAAGAACATTGGAATCAAAGTTAATTCCCAAAATGTGTAGAACACAAACAAGTCAAGCGAGACAAATACACCAATGAGTGCTCCCTCCATTAGTAGAATGAGGCTGTGGAACTGAGCACCTTTCTTGGCATCCCATTGAACCAACATTGAAATTGGAATTAGTAGTGTGGTCAACCAAACCATTGGGAATGAAAGTCCATCAACACCAACGTGCCATGAAACGCCAAATCCGTCGATTAAGGAACACCCACCCGCTTCTAGAGCGACATCAGCATTAGCGCAATTGTCGTAAACATAATTGTTCAATCCGATTGAAGTCCAAGAGATTCCACTATAAGATTCTAAGAACATCAAAGTTGAAAGTGATAACAATAGCAAAGAGAAAGAAAAAATGAGAATACGGATGTAATGAGAGATTTCTTCTCGCTTTGATGGCGGGCTTGCCCATGCGAGGAACAGGAATACAAATCCTGCTACTATTGGTCCAAGAGTCAACAGTGTCAATGGATTACCAAACATCATCAAATCCACTCAAATCACCCCCCATAGCAATATTAGAATGCTAAACATTCCAATCACAGCAACTAGAATGTAATCCGATGCACTACCAGTAGTAGCCTTACGAACATCCCTACTTATCTTCTGACTACCGTATTCAATGCCTTTGATTGCACCATCAATGACATTAGTGTCAAACCAGGTTAAAGCATGTGAAAGAGGAATGACTGTCTTTGATATCGCCCACTCATATATTTCATCAAAGTAAAGGCGACGATGCAATGCATCTGCCAAACCAGAGTTTGCTAATTCATCAACATTAGCGCGGCCGAATTTAGATGAAAGCGGTGGAATCCAAGAAATTAGTTGTGGTGCTCTATCTCCGTCCTTCAATTTGCCACCATGAATGCGCATTGCCATTGCTGGCCCAACAATTAGTGAAATTGTAATAGTAATCCAAGTCACCATGAATAAGAATGCATCAGTTGGCAAGAAAGCATGCACAAGTGTTTCAAGAATTGCCAAAACAATTCCATGCTCATGAACAAGCGTACCTAATGCCTCTGCCTCCCCAAGCCAATGAGTTGCTCCTAGAACCGCTAATGCAAATCCTCCGACAAGTGTAATGACACTCAATGTCACCAGTGGAGTTGGAATCCAAGGTGTCTGTTCTTCAACATGGTCAGCAAATTCTGTCTTTGGCTTGCCAGCAAAAGTCATCATCCACATTCGTGTCATGTAAAATCCAGTCATACCTGCTGTAAGTAGAATCAAAAATGCTGGAATCAGTAATTCAGTTCCACCGTGTAATGCAGCAGCATTCCAAGTTTCAGCAACAATACCTTCCTTTGACCAAAAACCACCAATCAACGGTAAGCCAATAATGGAGGCTGAACCAATCGCCATTGCCGTAGCAGTAATCGGCATTTTCCCAGCCAAACCACCCATGTTTCGCATATTTTGTGGGTCAAAATCGTCGTGATCTCCTTCACCATGTGCTAAATGATGGTGAGCGTGATGCATCTCGTGAATCACCGAACCGGACGCCATGAACAGCATACCTTTCGCCATTGCGTGGTTAAACAAATGGAACATTGAAGCGCCAAAAGCGATTACTGCGGCGTGGTGTTCGCCGTGGTTGTAAAACCAGAGTGCAACACCAAGTCCAGTGAAAATATACGCTAATTGACTCATAGTTGAGTATGCTAATACCTTCTTGATATCGTTTTGAACAAATGCAATCAAGGCCGCCATGAAGGCTGTAATTCCACCAATCCAGGCGATTAATACAGCGACATCAGACAATCCTTCAACACCGTGGCCATGAGATGTAACGTCAAAGAATGGCACAAATCTAGCAACTAGATAGAGACCAGCGTTAACCATTGTTGCCGCGTGAATAAGAGCTGACACAGGTGTTGGTCCTTCCATAGCATCAGGTAACCACACGTGTAGTGGGAACTGTGCGCTTTTACCGACTGCACCGATAAAGAGCATGATTAGAGACCAGCGTAGCATACTAACATCCACAGAACCACCCATTGATGGGTCAGCAAAAATTACTGCAAACTCTAGAGAGCCGTAGATATCGTACATCATTAGCAAACCAATGAGCAGGAATACATCTCCAACTCTCGTTGTCAAAAATGCTTTCTTAGCGGCGTACGCGGCACTTGGTCTCTCATAGTAAAAACCAATCAGCAAGTATGAACAAAGCCCCATTATCTCCCAGAAGATAAACAACCAAAGGAATGAATCTGCTAGAACCATTCCGAGCATACCAGCGGTGAAAAGGACAAACTCAGCATAGAACCGATGGTTGCGGTCTTTGTTTACTGGGTCGGTATTCATGTATCCAATTGAGAACCAACAAATGAGGAAACAAAGGAATGATGCCACGAACAGAAGCATCATTGAGACATTGTCAATCCAAATGCCAACACCAATTGAATTGCTAATCTGTATGTGCACCCAATCTCCAGCAGCATTTTGGCCGATGGTGTCAAAGGTGAACCAATTAAACAATCCCCACTCGAGTGGCTCATGGAAACTCGCGCCTTTGGTGAAGAATTCAATTGCTAACCAGATTGTTAGCGAAAGTGAGATTGCTAGAGTACAAAGAGCAATTATTCCGCCTTCTTTGAACTGATCTCTCCACCATCCTTCTCCGTTAGATAATTGCCCAACAATTGCAATCACTGGAAATACAGCAATTGGCAATAGAGGTATCAAGAAGGCTGAATCGAGCGCAGTGAATGGAGTACCCGTCATGAACTCTCCAAGGAAGATACGCAAGAATGGGTATAGCAAGAATATCCCAATAATTGGGAGGAAACGCATTTCTGAGGTTTTTGTATCCGACATTGAAATCCCTCCTCAGTGCTTTAACAGCGTCACCTCATCCAAATCGATGGTTTCCCTTGATGAGAATACCGCCAAGAATATCGCCAGACCAACAGCCACTTCAGCGGCCGCAATTGCAATTGCAATTCCAGTGTAAACCCAGCCGGTTACGTCACCATAATGCAAAGCACCGGCGACAAAATTGAGATTGACTGCATTGAGCATTATCTCAATACACATTAGGACAATAATTCCATGCTTGCTTGTGAAAACTCCCATCAAGCCAATGCAGAATAGAATCGCTCCGAGGCTTGCAAGATACATTGGTGGAATCATTGTTCACCCTCCTGTTCCCAAAGTAAATTTTCAATTCTCTCATCCCTAACTAAGTAAGATGCTCCAATCATTGCCATTGAAAGTAGAATACCTAAGACAATTACTGGCAAAGCCCAATCGGTCAACATTGCGCGGGAGAACTCAAAGGTGTTCAGACCAATTGTGCTTGAACTTGTATCCCACATTGAATGGTACACAACCATCGGTAGTAATAGAGCAAGTATTCCAGCAACCATTAGACGAGCAACATGGTCAATCAAACGCATTAAGCATCACCTTCCTGAATGGTTCTCCGTGCTAACATTATTCCGAATGCAAATACCAACATTACACTACCAAGATAGACTAAAATCTGAATTGCGGCGAGCAATTCAGCACCTGCAAGAATGAAAACACCAGCGATCGCCATGAAACAAACAATCAGCCAAAACATTGAGTGAGCAATTCGCTTTGAGTAAATTGTGCCAAGAGAACCTACAATTGAAAGTAAGGCAAAAATTGCGAATGCAACATGCTCAAGTAAATCTGGCATCATCTTTCTCAAGCCTCCGCTCTTGCCTTTGCTCGTTCTCGCTTCTTCAGTTCTTTTTCAGCGCGCTTTACAAGTTCAGCATCTACTCTCTCTTGGTGAACAGAAGGTAGTACTCTTGTTCGGTCTGCCTCATACCACAAATCTTGACGGGAATATCCCGACATCCCATCGTACTCATTAGTCATGAAAAATGATTCAAAAGGACAGGCTTCCATACAAAGTCCACAGAACATACATCGTCCAATATCAATTCTTCCTGACATGATATCGACTTCTGCTGGCGCCAATTCAGACGCTGGAAGTTCCTCCATTCCACCGCCATCCCAGCGTACTGTTGCAGTCTCACCTGTGATATCTATAACAGAGCCAAAGTCATATTCTTGTGGCACTGCATTATGTTCAAGCATCAAATTATAATCTGAATTATCAACATCGTTGCGTCGAGCGGCCATGCCACCAACTTCTAATTCACTTCCCATACCATGCCACTCATCACCGTCTTCGGTTGTGTCAAGAACATTGACTCGAGTTTCTGATTCCATGTGCAAGCAACTGTTTGGACAAGCTTTCACACACGCCTTACACGCTGTGCAAGTCTCCCAAATCACTCCGATTCTACCATTGTAATTCCCTGGAACGAATAACCATGGCTCAAGATCTTCAAGCCTCTCATAAGGATACATTACAGTAACTGGGCGCTCAATATATGGGACTAGCGAAGATGTTTCGCGGTCTACCGCGTATCTCTTTCCAACACTTGGATGGTCCTCCCCAATTCGCGCCGCAGTCCCCTCATCAATCATCTGTGCTTCTTGCGCGTGGTAGGGTGCAGAGGTCCCGTGAGCGGCCAAAAATCTGTGACTTCCAATATACGGGATTGTCCTCAATGCGGCCTTCAAAGCCATCCACATTGGTCTAATCACCATATTGCGGAAATTCGGTTGTGCGTGTGGATGAAATGGCATACTTACTACCTCCTATTACCTATCATGGCTCCTTGGTGAGGCTGGGCCCTTTGATTCGGTGTAAACCGAATACGGTCTTGTCCTGCCTTCCATTGCTGATTTATCTTCATCCATTCCTAGAATAATGAAGAGTATTAATGCGATTGCAGTAATTAATCCTGGAATGAGTAATGGCCATTCATCGCCTGGCCAAATTGATAGACGGAGCCAAAATGCGATTGCCAAGTTAACTAGTGATAGCGGCAATAACCAGCGCCATCCAAATTCAAGGATTTGGTCTGACCTAATTCGATGTAATGATGCTCGAAT
>JAERSV010000018.1 GCA_016845345.1 Methanobacteriota archaeon | reverse complement strand
GCTGAAATATGGGTAAATTGGGCCAATGGTTCGATTTCACTACCTCTGATTATCAGCATGTTGGCATTGACTGGCATGGGGATGTGGCTTGGTTCTGTTTCAAATAGAGCTCCTCTATTCCTTTCTTCTGCTTTCCTTTCTTCCGTGATTCCAATAATTTACGAACTGAAAGTTGGTGGGGGTGCTGGCCTCACATTATTGGCAATAGTCGTGCTGATGCAAGGGATGTTTGCCTCAGCAAAAGGATTGTCACAGCCAATGATACAACGCGGTTCAATTGGATTAGTTCTGATTGTTTTGATTGCAGAATTTTGGGCTGTTGTTGGCGACTTGGATTTAGTGCTTGTTCAGCCAATTGACAATGTGTTAGCAAGTTTGCCATTATTCCTTTGGTTATCTCTTCTGATTGGTTACTTTGCTGCTGTCCACATGCGGCGGGTTCCATGGATGCCAATTGGATTAGCAGTAGGTTTGGCATTTTTGCCATCACCTGGTTCTGGATTTGCATGGGCCATTGCGATTGTCATGTTTGTTTACATGGTAACCAAGCCTCAAACAAGGCGCTGGGTTTCAGATTGGACTTTCTCAATGTTAGCAACATCTTGGTTCTTAGTTGACTGGCTTTCATCAACCGAACCTGATGCGTTTTCGATATTAGCATTGGACCCATTATTCCTCATCATTCCTCCAGCCGCTTTACTTTTCATCGGAGAAATAGCAAGTAGAGAGGGCAAGTTATCCAAGGCTCCCCATCATTTGATGGTGGTTTTAACTCTACTATCTCACGAAATGCTGTTCGGGGTTGGGCCATATTTACCGATAATTTTTGTTGTTTATCTTCTCTTACTCGTGTTGCGCGAGGCGAGTAACGTTGAATCAGTAAATTTAGATGATAGTGAGGCAAGAAAAGATGTTTCAGTACTGATTTTAGTTACAGGGATTTCAATCTTCATTTTAGAATGGATGGGACGTTTTGATAGCGGAATTGGTGAAAAAATTGGAGTTTCAGAATTAGGTGTTGAGGCGCTGATTTTCGCAGTCGCTTTGTATTCAATTGGGCGTTCTCTGCGTACACTTGAGTTTGATTTAGGCAAACTCGTCGGTATGCTTCTTAATGCAGGTAGTGCTGTCTCGGATTGGAACCCCCAAACAGGGGAATGGTCCTCTAAACCTAGTGAATCAATTAACGAAGGAATTGGTGAATGGGGCCCAGCAATGCGTGGAAGTATGATTCTACCATTGTTGATATTCTCGTTGGCTGCCGCTGCTTCAACTGCCACGTGGACAGTGATGCTGTTATTGTTACCAATTATGGTGCTAATGCGAGAGGTATTGTTTGAGTTACCTCAAGACAATCGAACCCGAGCAGGAGGAGTTTGGTTACTTTTCTTCGTTGGACTGCCATGGTCATTCCGTATTCACGAGTCGTTGATAGATGCGGGTGGAAGTGAAGTTGTTATCGCCCAAATCATGTTTGATCTGATTATGCTAGCAGGTCCATTACTAGGCCAATTTATGCTGGCAAAACAAGGTGTAGTCAAGGAGGAAGGCAAGGCTGCAGATTGGCTGCTCATAGGCGTAATGATGGTTGCATTACTCGATGTTTCTGGCGGAATTTTACTTCTTAGTATGATGTTTTTGGCGATGACTCGTGCAGTACAACACCGCCGCACAATTGCCATCAATTTGTTGCCATTTGCTTGGGCTGCTGGAATCTTGTTGTTAATCCAGTTGCCTGTTGCAATCATCGACTCAGCAATTTCCAATCTTTCACTTTCGACGATGAAGTCATCGTTTGTATTTGGAATAGATTATCCTCTATGGGCAGGAATTGGATGGGTGATAATTGGCCTTATTCCATTGATAGGATTTGCTCGAGACCTTAGGCTAGCAAAGCGTGATGATGCAGGTAAGCGAGCAGAGTTGACGCAATATCCTACATTAATTCCAACACTCTCAATCCTAGCAGGATTACACC
Organism: Methanobacteriota archaeon; assembly: GCA_016845345.1. Taxonomy (GTDB): domain Archaea; phylum Thermoplasmatota; class Poseidoniia; order Poseidoniales; family Thalassarchaeaceae; genus MGIIb-Q1. Next base: position 49,226 of record JAERSV010000018.1, on the reverse strand, counting down.
TTCTTGTTTCGGACCCATATCTGCTAGTTCTAGCTGTAGTGATAGTTGCTGGACTTGGTGCTTGGGCAACAGGCCAGTTAGCGGCATTCTGGGTTTGGCCAGCAGCATTTTGTTTCTCATTGATGTTCACAGCGGTTGAAAATGATTGGTTTGGGGAAGATGAAATTGCTGAAGTTTTCACAATCTCTGCATTAGTTACTTGGATGGTGACCATTCTATTCTGGAGAGGAATAATGCAATCCCGCGCTCCCGAAGCACTTCCGGGTAAATATGTGGCACCACAGGCGGATTTTGTTGGATTTGATGCAGAGGTAAAATACCAAAACACTAGGAATATTTTAGCAAATGTACAACTTGGTTATGCAGTTATTTTCAGCCTCTTTGGCATGACTGCATGGGGTGGAATCGCATTTTTGGCTACGGCATTCTTGTTATTTTGGAGAATGTGGCAACAAAGGCACGCAAAGTGGATGCTGGCGGCCATTTTCCTTCAAGCACTTGCAATTGGTAACAGTGTTGAACATCTTTGGGAAGAAATCGGTTTATCTTGGGAAGCACAAGGTTTGTGGTTAGTTCTTGCAGGACTAGTTCTCACTTGGGCGTCGTGGAGAATGTGGGACTTTGAGTGGACAGAGAAAAGTGACGAGGATATCCTTGACCTAACAAAATTGGCAGGAATAGCTGGTGCGATTTATGTTCCACTAGGTGCTCTCTTCCTCTCTGACCAAACCGGGGCTTGGTTATTCGGTTCTGTGTTGGCGGTATTTGGTGGTATTCAGATGATGATCGGCTTTGAGCAGGATGAAAAATGGAGGCGGATTTACACGCTTGTAGCCATTCCTGTAGGCATTTTGATTGTTGCTGAAGACATATCTAATGGGGTTTTACAAGGCGTGATGTATTTGTTAGCGGCTTTGACTCTGTTTGGACAGGGATTCCTGTACATGAATCGAGCAGGAGTCATGGTTTCAGGCACTACTGCAGATTCTTATCTGGTTTCTGAAAACATTGTTGCAGCGAAGACTATTGAAACCAAAGATGTTGAGATTGAAGAATCGCAACAAGATGAGATTGTGGAAGAAGATGTTGAAACGGTTTCAGAGCCAAAACCAGTTGATGAGGTGTTATCACATATTGAACCTGAGCCAGTTGCTCTTACAAGATTTCACAGTGGTGAAGGATTTGATATTGAATTACCACCTGATGTATTGTTTAGAATCCGTTCTTCGCTCCGTGATGCTGAATACGAAGGATACAAGCCGATTGTAAAGTGGGATCAATATGGTAGAGTCATTCTTGACTTTGAGCCATTAAATGAATAGTCAACTGAAATTAAGCATCACGCCAAGTTGACTCTTCGGGGTCTTGGGCTTTGATGCGGGCAAGTAATTGCCCAACGACTGCAACTGCTATTTCAGCAGGAGTTTCAGCCCCCACATTGAGCCCAATTGGGCAGTCAACTTGGTCAAGATATTGTTGTTCAATACCTGACTCCAATGCGGATTTAGAGAATGCTTCCCACTTACTCTTTGAACCAATCACTCCAATTCTACTTCTCCAAGCACCCGGATCTTCTTGTTGGGCTAAAAGCATCCCCATCAATAATTCTTCATCAACAGACCACTCGTGACCAAGTAACAAGATATCAGAATATTTTGCTAACTCAGTTGCACCCTTTCCCGTTAAGAAATTAGATGCTGATGAATTGTGAAGCCCCTCAGCATTGGGGAAGATTTTCGGGTCAGTATATTCGTTTCTAACGTCAAATACCGAATATTTCCAGTTCAGCAATCCACATGCGTCTGCAATCGCTTTACCGCAATGACCGCCGCCGCAAAGAAGGATGTGTGGCATCGGTTGAATCACCTCAAAGGAGAGCGTAACCCGCCCCCCGCAAAGGCTGTTGAGAGGCGTTCCTGCATGACCTTTTGCCTCTGTGTGAAGTTGAAAAGTCTCAACAAAACCCCCTTGTTCACCATTCTTTTCCTGAAGCAGAGTTGAGAGTTTTTCGCTGGTCGTTAATTCAAGGCCGCCACCGCCTACAGTACCAAATTGTTCACCAATGTCTGAGAGTGCTAGTCGTGCGCCAGGTTTCCTTGGGACCGAACCACCAGAAGAGAGCACAGTAGCCACAGCAACACGCCTACCATTAGCTAGTTGGGCAGTAGTCCAGTCCAATACCGTGTGTGTCACGAAACTTGCGAGAGTGCCTCTCCCCTTTGATTTTGGGAACGACAAACATTTTGAGAATCTTCTTCAACCTATGACCCTTCGCACTCATTGAGAGCATGGTAACAGTCAGTGAAATCGTTGAAATTATAGTCGTCAGCATGCGTGACGCTTTTCTCGCAGTGACAGTATTCGTCGCAGCCATGGTTCTGTTATTCAGTTGGCTCCAATATGCGACCAGTGGACGGTTTGTTGAGTCTATTCAGAAACGGAAGAAACTGCAACCTGTCATCGGTGCGTTGATGGGATTGACGCCCGGCTGTGGTGGAGCAATTGTGATGATGCCGATGTATGCTCGTGGCTATGTCACATACGGGACCGTAGTTGCGACTTTGATTGCAACTCTAGGAGATGCTGCTTTCGTCTTGATTGGGGCCGCTGTAATCGATTCCCGTTTCATTGCACCGATGTTAGCAGTTCACGCAATATCGTTCTGTGTGGGTGTAACATGGGGCTACTTAGTCGATGTGACTGGGACTACACCCCGAACTCCACTTGGACGCTACGGTCCGGCATTTGGTGAGGAAGAGATTCACGCCACGGATGAGGTAATATCTCCGCTGGATGAACTTCCGCGGGAAGTCCCCGAAGGACTTGGGTATCAGATTCTCCACCAAGGTTATGTGGTTTGGTGGGCAGTTACCACAATTGGTCTGGTTTTTGCGATTCTCTTACTTGTTTGGACGGGCCAAGATGCAGAATTTAATCTTGAATTGGAATATAACCCTCTTACACTACATGGCTTCATCACATGGGTTGGATTACTCGGGACTACTCTTTCTATCATCTTGTATATCGCACAGAAGAACTGGATTGCTGATGATACCGAAGCGACCATTGGAGACAAACTTCACTCGATGCGGGAAACCATGGTTCACGCGGCTAGTGAAACAGCCTTCGTCACATTTTGGGTGATGATCGCTTATCTTGCCTTTGAGTTCATGATGTTGTTCAGTGGATTAACTGATGAAGACCTAGCCAAATACGGCGATGGTTTTGTTGTCGTTATCGTTGCGGCAACCATCGGCTTAATTCCGGGATGTGGACCGCAAATCATCGCCATCACCGCCTACACCAAAGACGTCATCTCTTTCCCTGCCTTGGCCGCTAACGCCATCAGTCAGGATGGGGATGCATTATTCCCACTGTTAGTTCGTCACAAGACTGCGAGCCTTTGGGCAACGGTTCATACCACAATTCCAGCACTCATCACTGGTGTTGCACTGATGATAATGGGTGTAACTTTCTGATTTCACCCATCGTGAATCTATCTCACAATTCATTTGCAGCTCGTTGTAAATTTTCTAAATCATCTGGTGTGTCAACATTTAGATGTAGGAATTTGTCGGTGACATTGATTTTCATTGGTGAAATCAAGTCACGAAGTGACGTTTCGGGTTTTGCTAACATAATTTTTTCAACATCTTCCTCGGTAATTAGAACCGGATGTCCGCCCCGACCATCCTTTGATGGGCATGCACTGAATTCCGTATGACGCAGAACTTCAAGTGTTGAACTTGAGAATCCGGGCCTATCAACGGGTGCTATCAGCACTTTCATTGCTCGCTTACTCTTCAGATTAGAGATGATGGTTGCGAGGCCACATTGGATGGAACCAGTCCTACCTTTCTCAGGGGCTGGATTCAGAACTACAGTCCGTTCTGGGAGGGCAAAGGTCACATCGATTAGTAATTCTTGATTAGTCACGATGATTGGATTAATTCCGCAAAGTTCCAATCTCTCAACTACCCACTGCACGAGTGGAATCGTCCGATTGCCGATTTTCACGGGTAGCATCGCCTTTGGTTGGCCAAGGCGCTCACTTGCGCCGGCTGTAAGAACAACTGCGTAGAATTGTTGCATCTGAAATGATTCAAGTGGTGAAGGTTCTTGACGAGTTCGGTCACATAACTGAAAGTGATATGGTAATGGATGATTACCAAATCAAGAGTGAATCACCAGATTAAATCAGAAGATTCTGTGGTTGGTGGTTTACAGGCCATCCCTTCACACAGCCAAGCCATCCATGGCGCATCTCCTCTGTCTTTACCATCACTAGAACTCTGTGTTGAGATGACAAGTTGACAGTCACCTGCAGTACTGCGTAGTTGCTTCAATACCTCTGGTTCAGCGCCGTCATGGTGGATATGCCATACAGCCCATGGCCTAAGCAAATCTTGTGAAGCGTTGAGAAGAGACCAATATGCTGGGCCGCGCCGCTTAAGCCCGTCACTCAGTTTAGAGACCGAATCCCTAGCACAAGTACGCCACGAGTCAGATTCTTCGTGGGCAGGCCAAATTCCAAGCAGATTTGAGATAAGACGTACAACGATAGAGGTTGAGCCGGGGACAGCAGAGTCCGTTTCACACCGTTGACGGATTGGTAACTCACCGTGGTTAGAGGTTGATAGCCAGAATCCACCCTCTGAATCTGAGAATTCTTTCAACAATCGCTTGGTTATCGATAATGCCCTTTTGATACAGGTTTCGTTATCAGTTGTTATTCCCCAATTTAGCAAACCAAGTGCAGCCCATGCATAGTCATCCAAAAAACCGGGCCCACCATCAGTATTCCCGCGCCAAGTACGTAAGACTGAGCCTTCTTCATTGGTTGAGCGTTCAAGTAAACCTCGAACAATATGTTCACCTATTTCACTCGCTAAATCACCTTCAAGTTCGGTAAGTGCGACGAGTAGCATGCCGTTCCAAGATGTCAAAACCTTGTCATCCGTGCCTGGTCGAGCCCGCTCTGCACGTTTTTTTAGCAACCTAAGCCGCATTTCCTCCTCATTTTCAGGACTAAGGTCTTCAACATCTGAAAGTGCTAACACACTACTTCCACTATTCTCAAAGTTTCCTAGTTTAGTCACTGTCCACCGAGAGCAAGCGAGTTCACCATCTTGCACTCCTAAGGCAGATTCAACCTGTTCGGTGGTCCAGACATAGAATGCGCCTTCCTCGTTGTGCCCTGTACCATCATCTGAATCTGCATCTAAAGTTGACCAAACCCCACCATTAGGGTCAAGCATCTCTCGTTTTAGCCATTCAAGAGTTAATTGGATAACCCTTTGATGGGTAGATTTGTCACCGACTCCATCTCTTAATGCTCGGGTGTGGATAGGTAAGAGAAGTGCATTATCATACAGCATTTTCTCAAAGTGTGGTACTGCCCAAGCAATGTCAACACAGTATCGGTGCCAACCGCCTCCAAGATGGTCAAATAATCCTCTTTCGGACATATAACGTAGTGATATTTCAACTGCTTTCCTAGAGTCATCAGAACCATATCTCAGCAAAGCCTCAAGTTCCATTGGGTGGGGGAACTTAGGGGCGCCTCCGAAGCCGCCATTTATTGCATCAAATATTTTCAATGAATGTTGTACTGAACCTTCAGTCACCACATCAATTAGTTCTTTTAGGTCGACTTCATCACTACTTGAGTTTGCAGTCATTTTATTGATGTGCTCAATTATCATATCTGAGTTATTGACTAGACTTTCTCGTTGCCCACTCCATGCGTCACTCATGGCGATAACTAACTGAGGCCAAGATGGTCTTCCATAGCCTTGTTTAGGTGGGAAGTACGTTCCAGCAAAGAATGGTTTCAGTGTATGTGGGTCGAGAAAGGCGTTGAGTGGCCATCCTCCTTGGCCAGTCATCACTTGGCAAGCGGCCATGTAAAGGGCATCAACATCGGGGCGTTCCTCCCTATCGACTTTGATGCAAACTAATTTTTCATTCATCAAGGCGGCAGTTTGCTCATCATCAAATGATTCATGCTCCATCACATGACACCAGTGACATGCGGCATAACCGATTGAGACTAACAATGGGCGATCCATTTCACGAGCCATTTCAATTGCTGTCTCGTCCCAAGGTTGCCACGCAACTGGATTTGATGCGTGTTGTAGAAGGTAAGGTGATGTACATTCTGACAATCGGTTTGTAGGCTCTTGTTTGGCCATATTCACAGCCTCATTCACCATGTGCTTCCAATATGTCAAGAGGAATGATTGCTAATGCCTCTTCGTGGGTGCACTCTAGGCTAACAGGGCATGCTACTCCTTCTTCTGCTGCATCCATCCATGTTTGAGCGCACACACACCACCTGTCACCCGGCACAAGTCCTGGGAAGTTAAACTGAGGCGCGGGGGTGATCAAATCGTTACCCTTTGAGCGAGCGAATTCTAGGAATTCTTCGGTTAAAATACAACAAACAACGTGGAGACCACGGTCCGTCTTGTCAGTGTTACAACAACCATCACGAAACCAACCTGTTAGAGGGTCCATTGAGCATGGTGCAAGGTCGGTGCCAAGGACGTTGATACTTTCGTGCATGAGGGTTGGCTGCCTGCCTGAGGATATTAACCCGTGTCCGTACAATTATTCAGCGAGTAATTTCACGGCCTATGATGAGTCTCTGGATTTCAGAAGCACCTTCGTAGATTTGGAAGACCTTTGCGGCTCTCATCAATCTAGCAACTGGGTATTCCTCTGAATATCCATATCCGCCAAAAATTTGCACGGCTTCAATAGTAATTTCAGTTGCCATATCAGCGCAAAAACGCTTGGCGTGAGCGGCTGCTTCGGTATTCGGTTGACCATTATCAGCAAGCCAAGCAGATTTCCATACCAACATTCTGCCTGCCTCAATTTTTGTCTTCATATCAGCGAGTTTTGCCATAATCATTTGGTGATTGAAAATTGGTTTACCAAAAGCCTCTCTCTCTAGAGAGTAGGCAAGTGCATGTTCGTAAGCCGCTCGAGCAACTCCTACCGCGTGTGCGGAAACACAGGGTCTTGAGAGGTCAAAAGCGCTCATTGCATTGAACCAGCCATTTCCTTCTTTGCCTCCAACAAGGTTTTCCACTGGCACTTTCACATTATCGAAAATCACTGAGCGAGTATCGGAGCAACGTTGCCCCATGACATCTTCTTTCTTACCAATACTGACTCCTTCCCAATTAGATTCAACGATGAAGCCTGACATTCCTTTGTAGCCAGCCTCCTTATCGGTGTATGCAAGAACAAAAAACCAATCTGCAAATTTCGCTCCAGTGATGAACATTTTTGTACCGTTAAGTATGTAGTGATCACCATCCAGTACCGCATTTGTATTGATTCCCTGAACGTCGCTTCCAGCAACTGGTTCGGTAACACAATAAGAGCAAAGTGCACCATCGTTGACTAGCATCCCGAGGTACTTTTCTTTCTGTTCCTCAGTCCCACCAGTGATGATTGGCGCGCCAGTCAAACCATTGGCGTAGGCCGCAGTTGCAAATCCTGGGTCACCCCATGCAAGTTCCTCCTGAACAATCACTTCAGTCATCACACCCATTCCCATTCCACCATGGGATTCGGGTACGTGCAAATTTGTTAAACCAGTTTCATGGCATAGGCGAATTGCCTCGCGCGGGTATTCACGATTATTGTCCCAGTGCTCCGAGTTTGGGCGCAGTTCAGTCTCTGCAAATTCGTGAGCAAGGTCACGTAACATCTCATCTTCCTCAGACAGAGAGAACTCAACCATGTTTGGGGGAGAGGTCATTATGCCTTTACTATTGGCATTTATTTACCATCGAGTTAGCGCTATGTAAGATAGTAAAGTAACATTATGAAAACAGCATAACAACTAATTAAAATTCCACCTTCTTGACGGTTGAACTTGAAATCAGTCCACATGAATACTAATGCAAGGGCTGTACAAAACAGAGTTGCAGGGAATATTAGTTGGTAGAATAGACTAGTGTTGTGTACCGTAATTGGATTTACCAATGCGGCTAATCCTACAGATAGGAGCGGGTCGGTGATGTTTGAGCCGATTAGAGTTCCAACAGCGACCCCAGTGCTCTTTCGCGCGGCTAAAATTGCAACTGCTAATTCTGGGACTGAGGTTCCGATTGCTGCCAACGTTGTTCCTACAACTGCGGATGGAACCCCTAATTCGACGGCAATATTGGCTGCTGATTCAACAACTCTTGCTGAAGCAAACATTGCTAAGCCTAAGCCAATAATCAACATCACGAAATAAGTTGCACCAGTCCAATTCATTTCAAATCCACTTTCACTACGTATATCTTCAATCATTTCAAATTCTTCACTACGTATTTTGTCCCTGTGTTGCACTAAATATGTGATATAGAAAACATAGAGCAAACAGAGCAATGCTCCTTCAATGCGGTTCAAATCACCATCGATTATGATGAGCATTGAAAGCAGAAGGACAGCAACGAACATCATTGTTCCATCTCGCTTGATCCAGTCTGGTTTCACCTTCATTGGTCTTACAATAACAACGATTCCAAGAATCAGCGTGATTTGCACTAAAACTGAACCATAGATGTTGCCAAGAGCAAAATCGGTAGCACAATCAGCAGATCCTACTTGACAGGGATTTAGATATGCTTCCCATGCTGCCTGAGTTGAAATCAAAATCTCTGGCAGTGAAGTACCTAGAGAGACAATTGTCAACCCAATAACGATTTCAGCAATTCCAACACGGCGAGCCAATCCTTTTGCACCTTCTACGAAGAAGTCTGCTGAAGTGATTAGAAGTCCAATTGCAAGCAAGAGAAAGAAGCCACTGACAGCCATTCCTGGAATACTATGGTCACCTGCAGTGATTGTCTGTAAACCCATCATAGCAAGGAATAATGAAGCGATAATCAAGACTTGATTCCACATAAAAAGTGAGAGAATCCCGCGCGCTTTTCTGTTCTGAAAAGGTCGATTTGGTGTGCTCTCTTGCTCGGGTTCAGCACTCTGCTCAAGGTCGCTGTTCTCATCCTCGGACATGCCTCAAACCTAGCCTGCGCTAACACCATTACCACAATACACTATCGCCTCAAATTTTCTCAGTTTGAACAGATGTTTCTGAGGTGTTGAATCACTAAATCAACATCTGGGATGCTGTGGTCTTCTAGAGTCGGTGAAAATGGTACAGGTGTATCCAATGCTCCGACCACTATTGGGGATGACTCAAGATGGTAGAACGCTTCTTCTTGGATGCGACTTGAAATCGTGTGGCCAAATCCACCAGTGTATTGTGCCTCTTGTAGCACGATGAAACGGCCAGTTTTCTTGACTGATTGTATGCATGTAGCGGCATCGAAAGGCAGGATTGTTCGCAGGTCAACGATTTCAATTTCGATTCCGTCAGCAGCTAATATTTGTGCTGCTTTAAGGGCAACATGAACCATCGCCCCATAGGTGATGATAGTTGCATTTTCACCACCTCGTACGATGTTTGCTTTACCAATTTTGAATTGACCAGTGCCAGAATCAAGATGTTTTAGCACACTATCCTTGTCTATCATTTGATTGATGTTGTCGCCCCAACCAGTCAAACCACCTCTGAGTCCATACATTCCGATATGTTCGAGGAACACGACTGGGTCGGGTAGTGCTGCTGCTTCAATTAGCATATCGTAGGCGTCTTGAGGAGTTGATGGGAACAGAATTGTCAGTCCAGGATCATTGGCGAACCATGACTCAATCATGTTTGCATGGAATGGTCCTGAGCGAGTTTTGCCACCAAGTGGGATTCTAACAACGAGTGGGACATCAGCGCCCCAGCGCCATCTTAATTGCGCGGCGTTGTTAATCAGTGGATTCATCGCTAAGGCCGCGAATCCACCAAACTGGATTTCAGCCACCGGCCGCATTCCCGCCAAAGCCGCACCGGTGGCGGCATGAATGATAATCGCCTCTGACAGAGGCATATCAAGCAATAAATCACCATGGCCTTTGGCTTTCAGAGGTAAATTCATGCCAAAGGCGCCAGCAACCTCCATGTCTTCACCCATGAACACGGTGCGGCTACCCCAACGCTCAGCAATGGCTACCATGCCTTGCTGAATCGCACGGCTGAAAGAAGATGAACCGGTTTCAGATGTAAACTCAACATAGAGTTCACCCGAAGAAACAGTAGTCTCAGATGTTTCATCCCCAACTTTTCCGGTCAGTCTTGAGAGTTGGTCAGCATGGCTGTCTGAGTCGTGAAAACTGGTTATTCCCGTGGTTACACTTTCCCCTTCTGGCCAAAGCATGTCATTTAGCGTGTCTCGTGCCTCATCAACATGGGATTTTTCCTCTTGTTCAATACGCTCTAGTTCTTCCACCTCAACCCCGAGTTTCTTGAGTAAGGAGCGATGATTGGGGAGTGGGTCTTTTTCTTCCCAATAGGCTAACAGTTCACGGTTTACGTAACCGGGAGGATTACCACTTTCTGCACCGAGGTAAAGGTCATCGTGATGGTGTGCATGGCCACAGCCACGCATTGTCTCAACATGGATTAGAGTGGGCCCGCCACCTGTTAATGCAAATTCACGAGCGGTGGCGGTTGAAGCATAGAAAGCGGCTGGGTCTGAGCCATCAATTGTCCAAGATGGTAGCCCAACTGCTTTGCCTTTATCAGCCCACAGTTCAGCATTGTTTTGCGCGGCTGGAAACGTGTCCAATGCAATTTGGTTGTTTTGGATCATGTATGCTATCGGCAATCCTCTAGCGCCAGCAAAATTGAGTGCTTCCCAAAATTCACCACTGCTTGAACATCCTTCGCCAACTGGTGCAAGTTGGAATCGGTCTAATTCCATTCGCTGGCTAGCGAGAGCAATTCCAGTAGTTGTGGCCGAGGCAATTGGTAAAGGAGCGGTTGGCGGCAAAACACCAATTGGCCAATTGCCAATATGTAAATCACGTCCACCAGCATTTTCGTTGCCCCCACTCATCAAGGATTGTGATTTTCCTACCTGTGCGGCAAAAATCTCAGCAGGGGTTTGACCCATTGATAGAGCAAGGCCAACGTCTCGAATCATTGGGGCAACTATGTCACCAGCGTGGCGTTGACCAGATGGTTGGTCGATTGCTCGAGTTAATGCACTAGCACAAGCAACAACTGCTTCTTGCCATGTTGAGCGGAAACCTTTGCCACCAAACTTGCCACCATCAGGTGTCTCAAGCCCATCCATAAACAGGTCTTTGAGATGATTGTCAAGGTTTCGAGTGCGTTGCATCCACCGTTGCCAAACAAGTCGCTGCTCAATAGTTACTGACTGAAGGTGAGCGATTCTGCGAAATGCGAGCCGCAAGTCAATGACAAATCGATTTGTGCGTCGCTGAAGGTGTAACTCGCCGCTACGCCTTGGTATTACTTCGTCAGCAGAAACAGATTCAGTTAATTCTTCTTCTGAGCGGCGACTTAGATTTCCACTGATTCGTTCACATAATTGTGAAGAAAATTCGTGGAATTCTTTCCCATCCCAACTCTCAACATCAGTGGTCATTTCATCCCAGATAAAGGCGAATACTCGTAGATGCCCATCCTGTTGTTGAGCGACTTCAGTCATCATCATTGAGCGGGCATCCGCCACTGTAAGTGGCGAAGAAAATTCGAGGTGGAATTTGGGTTCCCAATTGGCACCCCAAATTGGTGGCAAGCCATCTTGTTCACCCACAACTCATTCCTCCTAACTACTGCGAGGTGAAGTCAGCCTTCAATTCATTCGTAAGTTAATCTTCATTTTCAGGCAGGAAGCCCTCAAGTGCTTCCTTTGCGTCTTGAGCCAAAACCACAGCGTCTTCAACTCGATGTGTGAGTGTAGAATCGGCTAATCGCCCGGGTATTCCAATTTCCCAAAGAAGTTCGTGGAGTATCTCAAGAGTGCGCACAGTCATGTTTAGTGCATCAGGGTCAGTAGGAATTAGGCCTGTCTCTTCGGTTAGTAGTGCAACTTTTTCAGGTTGTTCGTCCAACACCGGGTCAAGTGCTGCCTCCAAGACCTCCTCAAGGTGCTCGGCTTGCCGGTCTAGAGCCTCCTCTAATCGGCTCATGCGTTGTGATTCCTCACCTTCGCCATGTTCCTCAGTTGCGTCTAAAATTAGCGCGTCAAAAGTAGTTCTTAGAATAGTTTTCAGGGTTTCTGAATCAAGGTCCTCAAATCCATCAAGTTGAGATTCAACTTTAGTCATGATTTCACTGACGAAATCATCATCCAGTGAGTCTTCACCCAATAATTGTTCAAGAATTGGAAGACTCCAAGAGGGGTCACCTGCGGTGACTTGGATGTCAAAATAGCCGCCTTTTGAGCCTTTGTTGACATCTGCAGGCGGCGGCACAAACAACTTGTTAGCGTGTTTTGTCAGTTGACTGAGTAGTTTATTCATATCAACTGGTTTTGCTAAGACTTCTGAAACTCCAGCCTGTGCGGCAGACATTAGGTATTCAGAACCAGAGTCGCCAGACATAATCACGACTCGGCATTTCAAGTCGAATTCGGGATCAGAAGTCAATTTACTAGCGGTGTCAACTGCGTCGCCAGATTTCCAATCACTGTTCATTAGTACTACATCTGGCATAGTTGCCAAAGCAGTACCTTCACACTGTCTAAGGGTCGCAGTTCGGGTAACATCGTAACCGGCTCGCTCGATAGAACCAGCAAGCAGATTACGCCGCCCTTCGTTCTCATCAGCCACTATGACAGATGCCATTCAAGAGGAGCGTACAGCCGGGATGCCTTCAACCTTACAGCCCTCAATACTTCGGGATAGTGGAATCCAAGAGGTCTGACCACGCGTGGACTCCGCCGCTGAGATTGAGAATAGCGTGGGGAAATCCAGCATTTTTGATGGCATGAGTTGCCGTAAGAGAGCGCACACCTGTGCGACAATAGACAACGATATCGCGGTCTTTTGGTAATTCGTGGATTTTTGTCAACAATGACATCATGCCAATTCTAGCATCGGTTCCAGGCAAGGTAACAATCTCTGCTTCATTGGCGCCCCTAACATCTAGCAAATATGGTTGCCAACCTTCATCCAATTTCTCAACAAATTCATCTGGCCGTATTGAGCCTAAACCGGGTGCTGGAAAGTCAGGATTAGAGGGGGTTGAGTTAGTAGTTGATTTTGTTTCACAATATGCATCCAAGAGAGTCAGTTTTGTTACTGGCTCACGGGCTGGTAAATCACCAACTTTTAAGGTCTTGAAGTCGAGGTTTTTTGCATCATAAATAAGCAATTTACCAGACAATGTTTCGCCGATTCCAAGAATCACTTTCAGAGCCTCAGTTGCCTGAATAGACCCGATTACACCGGGTAAAACACCTAGCACTCCAGCCTCAGCACAGGAGGGGACAGCCTCGGGGGGTGGTGGGTCAGGAAAAAGGTCACGATAATTTGGTCCTCCCAAATGGTTGAACAGAGAGGTTTGTCCTTCAAATCGGAAAATGCTCCCATAGACCCAAGGTTTCCCTAATATCTCACACGCGTCAGAAATAATGTAGCGGGTTGGAATGTTGTCAACCCCATCAACAATTACATCATATTCTGCTAGGATTTCAAGGGCATTTTCAATGCCGAGTCTACAGTTGTGGATATCAACAGTGATTTCTGGATTTAGTTCAGAAATCCTGCGGGCAGCAGATTCAGCCTTTGCTTCTCCGATCGCGGTGTTTGAATGGATGATTTGGCGTTGTAGATTGGTTAAATCGACTAAATCATCGTCAACAATTCCGATACGACCAATTCCAGCCGCTGCAAGATAGAGAAGTGCTGGCGATCCCAATCCGCCAGCACCGATGACACAAACGCTTGCATCCTTCAATTTCTGCTGGCCTTCAATACCAACATCAGGAAGAATGAGGTGGCGCGCGTAGCGCCCTCTTTCATCTGCCGTTAGGTCGCTCATTAGAATGTGCGAGGTGCTACTCACCTATTCGGTTTGCCACTAATTTTCTTCAAGCCACTTTTCGGCATCCATGGCCGCTTGGCATCCCATGCCAGCAGCAGTAATCGCTTGGCGGTAGCGTGTATCAACTACATCTCCAGCAGCAAATATACCCGGGACAGAGGTCATTGTGTGTTCAGAGTGAATGATGTAGCCACTTTCATCGGTTTTAACTTGACCTTCAAGGAATGGAGTGTTTGGTGTGTGCCCTATCGCGATGAATGCACCCGTACAGGATATTTCATGCTCTGAACCATCTCTCGGGTCCTCAAGAATCGCTCCGGATAATCCAGATTCGTCGGATAACCAGCGCTTGACCTGTCTGTGTAGTACAATCTCAATTTTCGGGTGGTTAGCCACTCGGTCATACATTGTTTGTGAGGCTCGGAAGTACTCTCTTCGGTGGACGACGGTCACTTTTGAGGCGAAGCGGGTGAGGAAATGGGCCTCCTCCATTGCTGAATCCCCTCCTCCAACCACAATCACTTCTTGGTCGCGGAAGAAAAATCCATCACAGGTTGCGCAGGTGCTTACACCCTTTCCTTTCTGTTCACGTTCGCCTTCTGCGTTGAGCCAGATTGCATCCGCTCCAGTGGTGATGATGATGGCTTTTGCCAAATGTTCTTCTCCTTCTACTGTCACTTTGAAAGGGCGAGATGAGAAGTCAACCTTCTCAACATTTTTGTCCTCAACTGTCAAACCAAATCTTTCTGCCTGTTGGCGCAATTCAGCCATCATTTCTGGTCCGGCGATTCCTTCAGGATATCCTGGGAAATTTTCGATATCAGATGTTAGCATTAGTTGGCCGCCTGAAGCATATCCTGCAAACATCAGCGGTTCTAACATTCCTCTTGCTGTGTATAATCCCGCTGTGTACCCAGCAGGTCCCGAGCCGATGATGATGACGTTGTGAACAGCTGTCATATGGGGGCGGGGGTGTAGCCCCCTCATCAATTTTGAGAATGAATTTTAACTCAACATTTTGGCGATCGCAGTGATTGCGGCTCGAGCATGCGGCTCTAATCTAGGTTCTATGTGCCTTGGCTTAGCCCCTGGTCCAATTATCCCAAGTCCAACCGGTTTGTCGTATGTGAGTTGTGCATCAATTAGAGATTTGATGACTGCTTGTCCCATTGCTAATCCATGTTGAGTTTCACCTTTCTCAATGATGCCTAAACAGGCGACTCCTACGATGTCGTCTTGTTCAAGAAGTCTTGTAGCAGCCAATGGGGCTTCCATTGACCCTGGAACCCAAACAATTTCGCCGACTTCAAGACCCTGTTCTATGGCACTATCAGTAGCAAAAGCGAGCATCATTTCTACTTCAGTTCTGTGAAATTCTCCACAAACGATACCAATCTTTTTGCTCATCTCTTCACTTCCATTTTTTCGGTATGCTTTTTGAATATCATTCTTATTGCTGGTTTGCTAGCATTTGTTTTGCGGCTTCAACAGCGGCAACTGTTGCTGAATCAAGTTCAAGATTAACTTGGTCTCCAACCTGTTTTTCACCAATTGTTGTTACAGCAATTGTCTCTGGAATCAAATGCACATCAAAGGTAGCGTTTGAGCGATTCACTTCACCAACTGTTAGACTGATTCCGTCAATTGCAACAAATCCTTTTGCCATCAGATAGGAGATTTCTTTTTCGGCACTGGTTAACTGCAAAGTTCTGCCGTTTACACCTTGTTTGATTTCACTGATAGTGGCCACTGATGAAACATGCCCAGAGACATTGTGGCCACCAATTTCGTCACCAAATTTTAGTGAGCGCTCAATGTTTGCTTGAGTGTTTTTGCGCCCCATATTTAGAGTAGTGCAACGAATAGTCTCTTCAATAATGTCAAATGTTGCTGTTGATTCAGAAATTTCCACTGCTGTCAAGCAGACTCCATCAACCGCAACGCTGGCGCCGATTTCTAATCCTTCAATCAGTTTTCTACCCAACATTACTTCGATAGTTAAGACATCATCTCGTTGGGTTGCTGAAACAATTTCAGCAGTTCCCTGAACGATTCCACTAAACATTAATCCTCACTTCCCTCAACATCATCAATTTGCTTACGCACTGCTGATAATTCAAGAATTCTAGAGATAATTTTACGGGTGCCATCGAGGTCATCTGAGAGACCTTCAACTCGACAAACATTGATATGTTCTTTGCCTCTCTTTAGGAGTTCTCCCTTGATCCATTCTTCTGCATGGTCTTGGTCATATCCAAGTGCGATGATATCTGGTTTTACATCATCAAGGATGTCAAACATTGATTCAGATGGTGGAAGTCCAATGATCGCCACATCTACTGGTTTCAATCCTTCAACCATACGCCTTCTCAAGTCCATTCCAGTAACGGGTTCGTGCTTTCTTTTTCTAACGGTTTCATCATGAGCAACTACTACCGTCAAATGCTTACCCAAAGCCTTTGCTTGCTCAAGATAGTGGAGATGACCAGCATGAAGCAGGTCAAAGACTCCAACGGCCATCACCCGTGACATCAAATTCAACTCCTTGGTCGTCCCACTTCAATTCATTGTTTGTCCATTGCTGCTAACAAGTCAGCTCCGCTGATGATTGGGATCCCTCTTTCTTGGCCGTATTTCACTGCCTCTTCGAATGGCAGTGCACCATCGCCATCTGGTTGTAGCATTTCTGCTCCAATAGTGCAAGCAACATTTCCAGACAAGCGCGCAATCGCAACAGCTAGTTCCGTGTGACCTTGCCGCGTAGCAAGTCCACCGGGTGATTCGCGACAAAGGGGAATGTGTCCCGGCGTTCGAAATTCTGTGCCAAGTGCGCCAATTGCATCTTCCCTCGTTGCCTGAGTTTGCATCAGTTCAACAGCCAATTCCCCAAAGCGGCGAGTGGTCAAGGCTCGGTCAGTGTCAGTTATTCCTGTGAATGTTTCTCGGTGATTTAGTGACAGGGTGAAAGCGCTTCGCGTGTCGTATTGTAAATCGTCGGAAATTAAAACATCCAAAACCGGATGCTCACTCACTAGTGTAGGGTTAGTGTGTAGGTCTTGGAGATAAGGGAGGTCGAATAGTTCACCCACATCATGTCCAATGGCAAGAAAAAGCAGGCCGCCGCAATCTTTGCGTAATTGACGCATTACTTCTGGGGTTGCGGCGGTAGCAGGCCAAAGCAGGTCAGTTTCTCTTTCCCTAAAATCTGAATCAAAGACTAAAACAGGTTTTCCGGCACGAAATGAGGCAATTGCATCAGCAAGTTCAGACCCGCCCATGTATCGCGGAGGGGGCTTAGATACCCGTTACTTTCGGTCAGCCTATTTTTCATAATTTTATGAGGAGATTATTCATGCAATAACTTCACCCGAGGCTCACAAGAGGTTGGAGTGCCGATGAATCAAAGTGGAAGCCGCAGTTTACCAACTCTAGTATTGTTGGTTTTACTCGCGTCTGCATTTTCCCCTGCTCTTGGAGGGGCTGTGCAGAGTTCAGGCTCTGACCCATTAGGGGTTGAGTTCACTGATGTTAGTAATATCACAGGGCTTTCTAATCTCTCTTCTGGGCCACTTTCAAATTGGGCATCTTATGGTCCGGGGACATCATGGGGTGATTATGATGGAGATGGCGATTTAGACTTGTACATCACCGCGCGTTTTGACCAACTTGGGATGGAAACCGAAGAAAGTTTTGCAGAAGGTACAGAACAGTCAGTGATTGATGCCGCAATAGAGGAAAACCGTTCAGGTCAGACATTTTTGATGCGAAATGACGGTGGTCAATTTGTAGATGTTTCAGAATCAGCAGGCGTGAAATTAGTCAATTCAACCGCAATTGGTGCTAGTTGGGCAGATTTTGATGGAGATGGTGATGTGGACCTTTACATCTCAAACTTTGGGGTGGCAGATTTTTCATCGACTGCACTTAATTCCGGTGGGGAAGAAAATATCATGTTTTCAAATAATGGAGATGGTACATTTTCTGATGTTACTTCTCAAACAAATCTCGGAAATCCAGGACATTCCTCTGGTGGGGTATGGGCCGATTATGATCACGATGGTGACCTCGATTTGTATTCCATAAATTCGGGAATTGTTGATGAGAGGGATTTCGATATGTGGCCAGAGACAAATATCTTGTATCGAAATGAAGGTGATTCCAACGATGACGGAATTCCCGAGTTTAGTGACCAAACAATTGAAGCAGGCCGTATTTCTGGTCAAGAACTCAATCCTATAGCGGATTTCATCCCTGCGGTTTCAAATGAATCACAAGATAATGCACCTGATGGTGCTCAGGGGGGAGATGTAGTTCTTGGAAATGGAAATATCCTTTCACCAGCAGGCACAGGCGTTTCTTGGGCTGCACTATGGTTTGATTACAATAAAGATGGTTGGGAGGACCTCTTTATTGCCAGTGACTTTGGTATTTCCCCATTATACGAAAATAATGGCGATGGCACTTTTGATTTAGTCACAAGCCAAGCGGGATTATTACTCCAAGGAACTGGCATGGGCGCTCATGCAGCCGACGTTGATGGTGACGGCGATTTCGACCTCTGCCAAACAAATTTTGGCCCCAATTTCATTTGGTATAATCAAGATGGGAAATCCTTTGAAAGAGAATTAGATAGTGATTTTCATAATAATGATGACAAGAGAATCACGGTAAATTGGGATTGCCATTTTTTGGATTACGACCTTGATGGTGATTTTGACTTATTCACAACTGCTGGACGGATTAACACATATGTTCCAACCCAAGAAAATACTCTATTCCGAAACGATGGAAATGGATGGTTCACTGATATCACCGTCGAAGCGGGTTTAGGTGGTCATGAAAAGAGCATGGGCGCTTCAACGATTGATTTTGATGGCGACGGTGATATCGACATAATAGTCGCTAACTCTGATGGACCACTACAACTGTTTGAGAATAATGCGGCACAGATTACGGGGAATCATTGGTTGAAAATTGCACTGCGTGGAAATCAGTCAAACAGTTATGGGATTGGAATGTTGGTGGAAGTTGAGTTTTCAGATGGCAGTGTTATTTCACAACAAACCTATGCTGGTTCAGGTTATCTCGGTTCAGGTGACCCAGTAGTGCATTTTGGATTGGGTAGTGAAACGGATGTTGAGGAGGTGCGAGTTCAATGGTCATCTGGCCATGTTCAGGTTATTCAAAATATTACGATTGACCAGACATTAGTCGTGTTTGAGGAATCTCCACCACCAGCAGATGACCATTTCCTAGTTATCGTAGCATTGGCAATTTTCGTGATTGGAATTGGTGGAGGAATTCTAGTAAATCGTAATCGCAAGAACTCTGCCATAAGTGAACCTGATTCAAATCGTTCCGAAGATTAATCAGTTGGTTCAAGTAGGTCGGGTCACAAACTAATAATGGCGAGGGACTTTTTGGTAAATTATTCGCCATAAAGAGCCTGTCTGCACACAGTATTAACAAAGAACAGCGATTCGGCCGGCAGGTCGGAGGGATGATGGGATGTCACTAAAACTAGGTCCGGCGGGTGTTCCGCTTTCATGTAAGGGTAGAACGATCGTTGAAGGTATGGATGATATCACCACTCTCGGTCTTGAAACAATGGAGATTCAAACCGTTAGAACAGTCCAACCAAAACACTTTGACCAATACTGGCAAGCAGGTGTGCTCTCTCATAAAACTAATTTTGAAATGAACTTGCATGGTCCTTACTATGCTGAGTTGCTCGGCAATCGCCGTGAACGAAGTAGGACCTTGGCAAAGATGGAAGCATCAATACAAGCGGCCAAGGTCATAAATGCGCGTCATATTGTATTCCATGTCGGACCTTATCTGGGTTTTAGCAGGGGCAAAGATGCCAATGAACAGGTTGCTAACATTATGGCTGGCGTTGTTGAGCGAGTAAGTGAATTATGGGGTGATGAATCTCTTGAGGAACAGCACATTGCATTCCCATGGTTGAATGATGATACGCCTGCATTAGTCGGAATTGAAACAAGTGGCCGCCAAGAATTATGGGGCACTTTAGAGGAAGTTTTGGAGGTCAGTAATCACGTCGAAGGAACAGTTCCAGTCCTCAATATGGCACACATCCATTCTCGCGGCCATGGGCGACTTAGAACCAGTGAAGATTATGGAGAATTATTTGATATGGTGCGTGATACATTAGGTGGCAAAACATTCTATTGTCACTTTTCTGGAGTTGAACATCGTATGGGTAATGCTCTGCATTATACTCAAGTCAAAAAGTCAGACCTAAAGTTTGAGCCATTAGCAGAATTTTTGGCAGAAGATGGCGATTGGCTCGATGTTACAGTGATTTCAGATTCTCCATTGCTTGAGCACGATGCAATGTTTATGTTACAGCAATATGACCGTTCAAAACACCGACTGCTTGAGAAGCAAGCGCGTGATGAACGCAGAATCAAGTTGGCATTGCAACAAGGTCTTGACCCAGAAGAGTTGGCTGCTAGAGAAGCAGAAGAGAAGAAGAAGCGTTTGGCAGCAGAAGAAGCAGAAGAGGAATCCAAAAAGGGAAAGAAACCGGCGAAAAAACCGGCTGAAAAACCAAAAGAGAAACCTGCGAAAAAACCCGCTAAATCAAAGGAAAAAGATGCTAAGGCGAAGGACGATAATGATGATATGTTTGAGGATGATGAAGATGACGATGACATCTTCTGAAAGCAAGAACAATTCATATCTCCATGAAAAAAATCACACCGAAAAATCGGTTCTTACTGGTCTTGGCTAAGGCAATCGTGATATCCCGACTCAGTAGGCCGTTACCTCATGAGTGAGAAGAAGGCGTGGTATACCCCCTTTACCAAGTCACTCATCAATACTCAGGAGATTATTTTTCTCACCTCATCTTTGCTAGCGATTGGAATCATAGTTTATGATTCAATTAACGATTTACGCAACACAAACCAAACTGAATGGACTTTCTTAGTAATCGTTGATGTGATACTGCTTGGATACTTTGTGACAATCCTTGCGGATTCACATTCGAAAAGTGAAAACCGCGCCGATTGGTGGAAATGGAATTGTTTTCAGATAATTGCCTTATTCCCACTTATAGGTACTGCAATCCCTGGATTGACTGAAGCAGGTGTTCTCAGATTTCTTCTCTTAATTCCATCAATTCAAGCAATTTTACGAATGCTAAATATTGCTGAGGGCGGCGAAGTTTCGGTGCAACAACGCATAACTCATTTATTCATTATCGTCTCACTGCTAACGCTTGCAGGTGCAGTCTTAACCCTCATGTTTGAGATTCAGTATGAAGACGAATGTATTGCAGACCCCAACTGCAATGAGGCAACACTAGTACTGACTTTTGATAATTCGATTTGGTATGCAATTGAGACGATTACTACTGTTGGATATGGGGAATATTACCCACATTCAGTTGGGGCGAGGGTGGTTGCTACAATATTATTATTCGTTGGAATCGGTATGTTTGGTACATTAGCTGCTACCTTGTCTCAACTATTCTTTTCCAATCAGATGTGGAGAAATAAACAACGTGAAGATTTTATTGCAAAACTACACCTCCTCACAGAACTTCATGACAAAGGAGATCTTTCGGATTCACAATTTGTGAGTGCCAAACAAAGGCTCACTGAGATTCGCCAAGATGATGAGAAAGAGTTGTCGGAATTGGATGCGGCTACCGGAGGAATAGCGAGAAAAAAATCAATTGACATTACCGAGCGTCAAGAGCGCTTAGATGAGGCAAAACAATTCTTCAGTGAGATTGCTGAAAACGGCGATTCAAAAGACAAGAAATGATTGTTGAAAGTGCTAATCAAGTCAAGCATTTTCCCTTGGTGGTTAACCTTCCTTGAGGAGATAACGGCTTAGGGCGTTCTTGATATGTAGGTGATGTGTGGACTTGCCATGGCAGATGTTGGTGAGTTTATCCAAATAGGGATTCTTACTTCATCAGACCGCGCTAGTAGTGGTGAGTATGAGGACAAAAGCGGTCCGGCAATTCGTGGCTTCTTTGAAGAGGTGTTAATTTCTGAATGGGATGCAATTTCAGTGGTTGTTGAAGATGAGAAAGATGCTATCGAGTCTGCTCTCATTGATTTGATAGATGTGCAGGGTTGCAATCTTGTTGTCACTACAGGTGGCACAGGGCCAGCACCAAGAGATGTCACTCCAGAAGCGACTGAAGCGGTGTGCAGTCGGATGTTGCCTGGATTTGGTGAACAGATGAGGGCAATTTCACTCAGATATGTGCCAACAGCGATTCTATCGCGCCAAACTGCTGGAATCCGCGGTCAAGCATTAATCATCAATTTACCAGGCGCGCCAAAGGCGATCCGCGAAACTATTGACGAAATATTTTCTGCGGTGCCTTACTGTCTTGATTTGATAGGCGGGCCTTACATTGAGACTGACTCAGTAGTGGTGGATTCATTTAGGCCAAAACACGCAATTAGATAATCAGGGTATTTTGTCTATTTTAGGGTTAAATAATCTGACAAAGTCAATGTCTACTCTGACAAAAACATCATCCAACCCATTTGGATTTCTTTGTGCTTGCCACTTCCCTGTGCCGATTGTCATTATTTCCATTCGTTGTTTGAAAGTCTCTGGTTTGCATCCGAGTTCTGCTTGATTATGGAAGCACCAACCGATGATTTTGTCTTTCAATATTTTTTCATTTTTTATATTATTCTTGGACAAATAGTCAAGAAATGGGTCTCGTGAGCACTTTCTAATCATGTGCGGTGCTGTAAAACTAAGATAATTAACACTTTGGAAAAGGCGGACGATTCAAAGAGGAGGGGCAGGTCGGCGGGCCATGGCGAAATTGAAGAAGACCGACCTTGAAATCTCAAGAGACAATGATGAGATGCGAGAAATCTCAGTTAAACTGGATTTCACACCGAATGCTTTGGCGTCGGTTCTTTACAAGCAGGGTGATACTGTTGTGCTAGCCTGCTGTACCAAGCAAAATTCGCTCCCACGCTGGTTTCCAAGAGATGCAGACCGTGGTTGGATTCACTCTGAATACTCACTTTTACCCGGTTCAACTGACTCGCGCTTCCAGAGAGAGAGAAGAGGTGCAAAGGGTCGTACTTACGAGATAGAGAGGCTCATTGCGCGCTCACTTCGCGGGGCTATTGATTTAGAGGCACTTGGACCAGTTGCTCTTACTGTTGACTGTGATGTTCTAAATGCAGACGGGGGAACTCGTTGTGCTTCAATTACTGCTGCAAATATCGCGCTGAGGTTAGGGATTCGTAGATTAATTGCTAGCGGAGACTCACTACCGAAGGAAATGCGCCCAACACACGAGGAGAGAAAGTCCGGGTGGAAAGCACCTAAACTTGATTCAGATGCTCGTGATGCACACGAGCGTTCGATTCTTGCAAATGATATTGCAGCAGTTAGTGTTGGTCTTGTTGATGGTGAGACTTACCTTGATTTGGATTATATTCTTGATAGTAATGCAGATGTTGATATGAATGTTGTAATGACTAGTGACGGCCGATTCATCGAAGTTCAATCTACGGGCGAGGAATCAACATATTCTCGTGAGGAATTGAATGCGCTTGTTGACTTGGCTGAAATTGGGATGAAACAGATTCACGAGATTCAAGCCAAAGTCCTTGATGGCATTGAGTGATTTTGCTCGGCCAAAAGACTTGAAGAGAGAAGCGCAGTCGCCGAGGTACAAGCGATAGTAACTCAGCTGGGAGAGTGCCAGACTGAAGATCTGGAAGCCGCCGGTTCAAGTCCGGCCTATCGCACTTTTTTCCTTAGTTATGGATTTGAAATTTAAGAAAAAGTAGAGTGTTAGTTATTCTCATTCCTCTGACTGTTCTGTCAAAAAAATTATGTCAAAATTTCAGTTTCGTCAAGGGTTGAGCCATCTTCGTCGTCAAAATCTTGTTCGGCAACTTCTTCATCCCCTGAGAATTGGGATTCTTTTCCATCTCCTTCCTTTTCAAGAATTTCTTGAATCTTTTTTTCTCTGACAAATACGATGTTTGCAATAGGGTCTCCAGGTCGAACCAAAGGCGTGGTTGCAAGACCCACGACATAACCATTGACTGGACTGGTTACATCATCAACACGAGCGCCGAATGGGTCTGTGACATAGGCAATAGTTTCCCCCTCCTTAACCGTTGAACCTCCTTCTACTAGGGTGTGTAAGATTCCACCGACAGGGGCGCGAACCCAGCGGAATTTCCGTACTATTATCCTCCAATTTGGCTTAACGACGGCTCGTTTTAGCATGTTAAGATGAGACAGGACATTTAGAATTCCTACCACCCCACTCTCCAAGGCATCGGATTCAAACCGGTGAGATGTACCGCTTTCAAGTAAGATTGTGGGGATTCCAGCCTTGGTGGCTTCGCGACGTATGCTACCTTCTGGTCCCTTTGAATTCATGATGACTTTCGTTCCAAAGGCCCGAGCGATTTTTTTGCATTTTGAATTATCTAAGTCGGCTCTGATTTGCGGCACATTCATACGGCTGATTGGTGCTGTATGCAAGTCAATTAGATAGTCGGATTTTTTGACTACCTTGGTGAATAGTGCATGAGCGAGGCGGCGAGATTGGTTTCCTGATTCTGAGCCGGGGAATAGGCGATTGAGGTCACGGCCATCGGGTGTTGTCCGTGTTCCCATCATCATTCCTTCCACATTTACAACTGGGACAAGAATCAATGTGCCAGATAATCGAGTAGGATCAATGTGGTCATCGTGTGTGCCGGGAATGTGGTCATCACCATACACTAGGTGATGGATAATTCCTGTGCCGTTTAATTCGTCGCCATGGATTGCCGCAGTTATCGCGATTGTAGGTCCTTTTTCAGCCCCATGAAGAATTTGTACAGGAATATCTGCACTTTGACCCAGCGGGTCTTTTCCAACAGATAAGGCGGTCTCTAGACGGTTGCCAGGGGCTACTTTTTGTCCGTTAAAAACGAATTCACCCCATTCACCCATTGGCTTGAGGCAACCGGTACTTGCTTCTAAGTCCATGGCCTAATTTTACCTAATTAACAAGCAATCTATTATGAACTGTCGGGTATCGGTGGTGACTCCCGGAGGTGATGGAGTGCAGAGTCTTACCCAACCCGCACGCCAGACTGTTGCCTCGGATGCATATACACGGAGACGTGCGCGTTCGGAGTTGTCTGAAGCGGTTGGGTTTCTCAAGCACTTTTGAGCTACCAATTGCAAGAGGAATTGCTTATGAGCGCAGATGAAATAGATGATTATGTAAAGAGAGTACTGGAGCAGGCAAAGGATGCCGATCCAGAAAAAGTGCGAGAAGAATTTGAGAAATATCTAAAGGATTTTTTACTTCCACCGAAGGATTCATTCCGTTCGGTTTTAAGACGTTTTGAAGTTAGTGAAGAGAAGGTACAAAGTGCGGCAAGAACAGCTTACAAAGAGACGAAAAAGGTCGATAGGTTTGCTGAATTACTTAGCGAAGATAGTAATGTTACTATAGATGTCAAAGTAGTTACTTATGTTTCTAGAATACAAACCGTTCGTGGTGAAGAAAAACAAATTGCATTTGGCTGGATTGAGGATACTCCTTATGGAGAATCAGGACAATCTGAGCGTTGGGATTTCAAAGATTGGGGCGAGCACGCCGAAAACATGGCTCCAGGCTCAGTAGTCCGTATGGAAGGTGTCAGCGTTAACGAATGGAAAGGTAAGAAATCAATCAACATCAATCGTAGTAGCAGAATAGTTGTTCTTGAAGAGGGTGGCCCTGCAGTTTCGTTAGCAACTAGTGACCCAATCACCATTGAAGAGGCGGGCAAAAGGGATGGTTTTGTTACCGTAGTCGGCCGTTTGATGGCAGTTAATGCACAGACCATCAGTAAAAAAGATGGCAGTGGAGATTTGGATATCATCAAAGGAAAAGTAGCCGATTCCACAGGAGCAATTGGTTTCGTCAGTTGGTCAGAATTTGACTATGAAGTAGGTGCCCTAATTCGCATTGAAGGTGCTAATATCAGACGCTTCCGAGATACTCCCGAACTCAATATTGGTGACCGAACAAAGGTTGAGGTATTCCATGATAGTAACTTCGCGGATACCAACGAACTGGAAAGTGCCTCAAGATTAGACATCTCAAAACTAACAGACGGCTCACGAGATGTTTCAGTAGTGGCTCAAGTGATTGAATGGAATGAACGAAACTTCACTAATTCAGATGGTGAAGAAAAGACACTTTGGGGCGGGGAAATCATTGACCCAACAGGTAGATGTCGAATGACAGCTTGGGACAAATTGCCAATTGATGCAGGAAAATTACCTGTTTTTGTGTCAGTGAGTGGCGTTAGGGTCAGGTCTTGGCAGGGGACACCTGACATCACAATTGACCGAGCAGACCAAGTAGAGATATTGGGAAGTCCACCTTGGGATGCAATAGATGCTTCTGACCACTGGGTGAAGCACGATTTAGGCGCGCTTGTAAACGGAGGCTCAGTGAATGGAGTTGAAACTGAAGGATGCATCGTATCTGTACGTTCAGATAGTGGAATTATTCACCGTTGTCCTGAATGTCGCCGAGTCCTTAGAGATCATGCTTGTAATGACCATGGGGCGGTTGAAGGCGTCAAAGATATGCGATTGAGGATGGTGATTGATGATGGTGCTCAGAGTGCTTCCATACTATTGAATGGTGTTTCAACGGAGGCATATCTTGGTAAAGACATTGACCAAGTAACAACTCAAATAGATGATTTTGGGGCAGAGACATTCGTTGATGGCTTGCGTTCAGACCTTCTTGGTAGGTCTGTGATAGCACGAGGTCGCTGCTTAGTTGACGAGCAAGGGGCAATGTTCCTTGCTGAAGAATTAGATGTATCAAGTACAACTCCTGCTGATCAATCTAAAGCAGTTAGAGCGAAGTGGGGGGTGGCAGTTTGAGGCGCTTCACTCGTCAGCCAGCAATTCGATTATTTGCTAGAGAATATTTTGAATCAGACCTCATAGAACAAGGTTCTGGAGAATATGACCCCACTTTTGTGATTACTAAATTGGGAGCTAAAGTGAACCGAATGATGGTCGCTGGATTACTTGAGCGCATGGAACGTAGAGATGGGGATAGTGGAGCAAATTATCGCGGCTCAATTAGAGACCCAACAGGCCTTCACATGTTCAACGTAGGTTCGTTTCAACCAGAAATTCATGCTCAGGTAGAGGAATTGGTTGCACAATTCGACCAGAATCAAGGACCAATTTTACTCCTTGCAATCGGTAAAGCCAGTCCTTATCAAACCGATGATGGTGGTGTATTTACCGGAATGAGATTAGAGGAATTTACCACGATTGACGGAGAAGGGTATGCTAATTGGTTAGTTGAAACAGCGGATGCAACCCTACGTCGTATTGATTTCTTCCAGAAGAGCAGTGATTTGGAAACATCCGCAGATGTATATCGCAAGGTAGGCATTGCAGATGACCTGATTTCAGGATTGATTTCTGGAAGAGGGCATTACACTAACATTGATCCTGATGTGTACATGGTTGGTGTATTGAGGGCTCTTGATTATTCAGAAGGCAATCTTTCTACAATAACTCTACAAGAAGAGTCCTCAAATGATCAATCAACTGATGATTCAGAAACCTCTACTGAAAAAGTCAAAGAATGGATTTCTGAATATTTGTTAGCCAATAATCCTGGAGACGGTGTACCTTATGACGAAATCATGAATGATTTGGCATCAAAAGGGATATCGAGGAGTGTTGGAGAAGCGACAGTGGACCTCCTTATGGAGGATGGCTTGGTTTTTGAGCAATCATTCGGATTCCTTGGCCACATTGACTCAAATTGAGGAAGTTACGCGCTACCTTCAATTAGAGTCCGGCGCGTGTCCCCACTTGAGGGAACTCAGATGTCGGGTGGTCTTTCCTGTTTCATTCGCTCTTTAGACGGTGATTGGTTGCAATTAGATGGTTGCGCAGTCGGGATTGAAATTAGGCGTAGATTTCAACGCGAAATCGCTCGCGATGGCGAGGGTGATGATTTAATTGACCAAGGTTCTGAGAGCATGGAATTTACATTGACGGGTAGAATAGACCTCCCAACTTATCTAAAGGCCCAAACAATATTTCGCTCTGGAACCTGCTGGTTCATTGATCCATTCGAAGAACAGGAAATGAAGGTGTGCTTCGCTCGCGTTCGTTACAATAGTGGAAGTAATGAATTTGAGTTTTTACTCATAGAGGATGTAGTCTGAAGGAGTAATGAGTCAAATGGGTGCTCAAGAAGAGGAAATCAACCTCATCTATGCACTTAGGGGTATTCAAGTACTAATTGGGGCAGGAGTTGGGCTCGAGGCATCAATGACTCATATCGCCAAGGGTGGTTATGGTGTCATCTCATCTGATTTTTCTAAGGCCCTATTAGGTGTAAATTCAGGACAGAGGTTAGAGGATGAACTGCGTCGTCTCATAAAATCATCAAAAAGTTCAGATTACCAACGTCTACTTACATCGATGCTGAACAATGTGGTCTCAAACACAGATTTGGTGGCGTCTCTTGAGCAACAAGCCTCGAGGGCTGAGGAGAACCGCACAGACCGGTTGAAGCGTTATATCGAAGATTTGTCAGGTTTGCCTGAGAAGGCACTTATTCTTGGGTTTCTAGCGCCGCTGATTCTCGGACTTTTGGCTATTTCACCTTTCTTATTGGGTGGTTTACAAGGCGTTCCAGGGGTTACGATACCTCCTGTTGACAAGATGATGTTCGCTTACAAGGGTGGTTTACTAGTTACAATTGTCTTACTTGTATTCATGTTATTTGGTGCTAAAGCCAAGGACCCGGGGGTGTGAAAATGGCAATTGGAATACCGGGTCTCTTTGATATGGTAACTGATTCAGTTCTAATGTCAATTTTTGTCCCACTTACAATTATTTCAATGGGTGGTGGCTTACCATTTATGTTAGAGAATCGTAGATTGAGGAAAATAGAATCGGGTTTGCCCGAACTTCTTGAAGGAATTTCTACGTCTCTTGGGGCGGGACTTGGCTTACAACAAGCGATTACTTCAATGGCAAATCAAAGAGATGATTTGCTTGGTCACATGCTACGAAAAGCAATTGCGCGTAGTCAAGTGACTACATTCGATGCGGCGATTTCTGAATTTGCACTTGACACCCGCTCTCCAACGGTTCAAAGGGCTTTCAACCTGCTACAAACAGCCGACGAAAATGAAGCGCCATTGGCAGATGTAACCTTCTCAATGAGTCTTGAGTATGACCGATTAATGCGTTTACGCAGTAAGAGAACTCTAGATTTGAAAGGCCATGCGTTAACTCTTCAGATTCTAATGGCGGCATTACTTCCATCAACAATTGGCTTCATGTTTGGCCTTTTTGCAGGCCCGGAATCTGGTATTCCGATGGGCCTGTTCCATCCTTCAATGCTACTGTATTTTACAGCAGGATCAGCATTTTCAGTTATGGCATCAGCGGTAATGTTAGGTAAATCTCTAAATTCATCAGTATGGTGGATTGCACCATGGGCATTGCTTTCTCAAATTATTTACATGGGGTCGTATTTAGTATCGTCATTGTTTGGTTGAAAATGGAAGTGAAAAAATGAGTGAAGACATCATGGCAAGATATGACAATGTTACGATTTACATGGAGCGTAATCACCCCAGTCCAATGTATCATGTAGACGGAAATACACCAGCGAATCCATATGGTGCTCTAAAACCACTCTTAGAAGATGATTTTCTTGAGGAAGTGATGTACAATGGTGGACAACAATGTGTGAAAGTGGCTCACCGTGAGCATGGCATGTGCAGAACTAATATTTGGATTGAAGATGATGAAGGATTGAAAATCGCGGCAAATATTGCTGCTTTTACAAACGTACCACTCGGGGATGGTCCGGGGAAAGTACCCCTGTTTGATGGTAGATTACCTGACGGAAGCAGAGTGAATGGCGTGATTCCACCGGTTTCTCCTGATGGACCCACACTAACCATTCGAAAATTCCGAGCCGACCCAATTACAATCATTGATTTGATTGAATTTGGTACAATTGATGTTACTCTTGCTGCTACTATGTGGTGCTGGGTTGATGGCCTTGGTGCTCGACCTGCTAATTTCATCATTTCAGGTGGTACAGGGTCGGGAAAAACAACCACTCTAAATTGCCTTGGAATGTTTATCCCTTGGGATAAGAGATTGTTGACGGTTGAGGATACAGCAGAATTACAATTATTCCATGACCACTGGTTGCGTATGGAAACTCGCTCTGAGCGGCCCGATGGCACTAGTGAAGTCGATATGGATGATTGCTTGAGGTCAAGCCTGCGTATGCGACCTGACCGAATTATTGTTGGTGAAGTAAGAGGTCCAGAGGCATCTACTCTATTGACTGCAATGAATACTGGTCACGACGGTTCATTTGGTAGCCTTCACGCAAATACCGCGATGGAAACTGTAACGAGGATGACTAGCCCACCGATGAGTGTTCCATCAATCATGATGAGTGGGCTTGACTTGATTATTGTACAAAGCCGAATTAACCGAGGTGGAAAGCAGATTCGCAGGATTATGGAAATAGCAGAAATCGCTGGGATGGAAGGAGAGAGGCCTCGCCTCAATCCTATTTGGAAGTATGATCCCGCTACAGATACTACTACTCAAACCGGGGTGCCAAGTAAATTGAGGGAATTGATTTGCACAGCAGTTGGTTGTCGTCCAGCCGATTTCGAGGCTCATGTTAGGCAGCGGGAGAAAATTTTGATGGATATGATTTCGAGAGGAATTAGAGACATCGAAAGCGTTGCTCAGATTTTGCAAACTTTCTATTCGCGCCAATGAAAATTAAATTCAATTTTCACCGCGATTTAGTTTACGAAGTAATGCATCGGCTGCATCAAGTTTTGACTTTACTCTATCAGATTCTAATTCCTCATTGCTTTCAACCGAGGTTGCAGATTCAATTGTGGGAGGTGCTCTTCCCATCTCCGTGAGAATATCTCTCATAGAATCAACAACATCGGATACCTTATCGGCATCTAGGGAAATTGAAGTCGGTAGAGATGGGATATCGTCAGCGTCTACGTACCCCATTTCAGCGGCTAAAATTCCTGCGGCGGCGAGCAATCTTGGTCTGACTTCGGGTTGATTTGGGT
The DNA here is from genome assembly GCA_016845345.1 of Methanobacteriota archaeon. GTDB lineage: Archaea > Thermoplasmatota > Poseidoniia > Poseidoniales > Thalassarchaeaceae > MGIIb-Q1. The sequence goes on along the minus strand of JAERSV010000018.1, from coordinate 18,158 downwards.
CCCAGCCCCGGCGTTCAAGGAACCGAACAAGAAGTGCGTGTTCGGTTGGTCCAAATTCACCCTCTGAGCGACGAACAATCGTTTCAACAACTCGTTCAAACGCTTCCATCTGTGTCTCAATCTTTCCAAGTTGAGTCATTGCCTCATTACTAAGGTCGTGGCTTCGTTGATACAGCGTTTCCAACGCTCGGTGCCGTCTTGCAGTAACAGGGTCGAGTTCCTCTTCACTAGCACGAAGTGATACTTGCAAGTCAAACAAACCATGTACTCTACCACTGATTGCAGCCAATTCCAAATCTAGACCAACATCTAGTGCAGCATTTTCAAAATCAACTCTTGCAGAAGCGATTTCACCACCTCGCCTTTCAAGAATTTCATCTAACTTGTCGAGTAATTTAGGCCGCGCATCCTCTAACTGTCGAAGTGCTTGTTTCTCACGCCAGGAACCGGGCAATGCAGAGCGAGCAGAATCTTCTTGTTGCTTCAATTGAATCATTTGTTGCAGTTCATCCAAAATTTGTCCTCGCACAATCTCGTGCTCAATCCCAAATCCTAAGCGTCCTAAATCTTCAATGAATGCTGAAACATCGTCCTCATCCTGTTCTCTCCCTATTAACAAGAATTCTCTGAGATGACTAGTGAGTTCAGCTCTTCGTGAATCAAGACGTACTAATGCCTCACCTGCTCCTTCGTCTAGGGTGACTGGTGTTGGTGTTGGGGTGGGTGCCTCTAGTATTTCGTCATCTAATTCAGGGGGTAGTTCAATGGGCTCTAGAACTTCAATCACTTCAACAGTGGTGGCTGGATCCGCATCGTCTGCCTCAACTTCTGACTCGACCTCAAAGTTGGTGTCAATGGTCTTCTGACCAGTTCGCAAACTTTTCTTTACCCTGCCCCAAGATTTCTCTTCAGATGATAGCACTCCGGCAACTCTTCCCATCAGAACATTCTTGTTTCCAGAGCGTGGCAAATCAAATGTAACACAAAGTGCATGTAACTCTTCACGTGTCATATCACCAATTGTTGAAACATTGAGTTTTTTCGGGTCGCCATTTAGGTGTAGCCACAGTCGACGCATCTTGGCTTTTTTCGGACCTGATTTCTTTACTCCGAAGAGTCCTAGAATTTCAGTCAACTCATTATTTTGCATCTTGTTGATACCCGAATCAGTGAAGTCAAATTGGTTCAAAACTAAGGTTGCAATCAATTTTGCCCGCAGTTGTTCAACATTGCCGGTTTTTGGCAGGTTATTTTCCTCAGCAAGGTCCCTTAACTCTGCGAGTTTCGCCTGAAAAAGCGAATTCAGCAACTTTGTGTCGATGGCCAAACCCCGTTCACCTACGGTGTAGTCTTCACGTTCCAATCATCTATGTTGCGCTTGATGAGTGCGCGAAAGTGGCGGTTGTGGTGGAGAATGGTAGAAACCGGGATAATTCTAAGATGTGATTTTCCACATAATGTCAAAAGTGGCTGAGATTCCAGTTTTAGACGTCAAGGAATTTCCCTTCACGGGTTCCAAGTTTTACTAAATTTGACCATTCATCGGAGAGGAAATTTGTGACAACTGTAGTGTCTTGTAAATCGGCTATTCTTTGCATGCTGATGGTCGCGTTTCCTCGATGGCTAACAAGTTCAATTTGTATGTCAACTTTCACTTCATCAGTGGTTAATTCTCCCTCAGGGTCAACAAGCACATTCCGAGTCAATAGATCTCGCTTTAGTTCTGCTTCGCGAATCAGAGTTCCAGGTTGCCTATGTCTTGCTAGAATACCGACTTTATTCTTAATATCAGAATTCATATTTTTCAGAAGTATTTCATTTACCTGCCATGAAGTCTCTGCTTCTTGGTCAAGCATTGCAGATATTCTAGTTCGAGGAAATCCCGTTCTGCCAATGACAATGATAGTCCCAGCGTGAGGAAGTGGTAAAAATCTGAAAAGTTCGTCTTCGGTAGCATCTTGGGTAAGTGCGTGACGTCGAGTCTTGAAACCCGCTAGACGATGGGTATGGCGTGGGATAGCATAACCATCAATTTCTTCAGATTGGCGCAATTCTTCTGCCCAATTAACGAATGAGTAGATATCATCATAATCGAGTGATTCTGGTTTTTCGGTTTCTGTGATTCCAAGATGGGCTTTTGGTGAGCGAACCCTTGCATCTGGGCGGAATCTTCGGAGTTGGCGTCGTACCAATTGGTTTTGACACAAGACAATTCCATTTTTAGGAAGGTGATTAGGGCGGTTTTCGCTTACTAGGACATAATTCCAGTCACGTAGTGGTAGTGCACCTACTATCATCAATCCTTGTTCTAATTCGCCCATTTCAGAAATGTCTTTTGCGGCTGCTAATAAGAGGTCAGTCTCCCCATTTTGTAATTTCTCAAACCCTTCATTAAGTGAGTTTGTTGATACCTCTGTGAATTCAATATCAATATTGTCTAATCCAGCAAAAGCGCCGAGTAGGTCAACTGAATCAGTAGGGGCGCGAGCAATCAACAGTGGCTCATCCTCACTCATTATCGCACTTCCTGTATCGGTTCCCCTCAGCCACCTGTTGATATATCCGACCCTTCTGCAATGGATGAGTCGAATGCAATCAGCAGAGAATCACATCGCATTTATTGAGAATGTTCGTGATAGGTTTGAATCTGCTTTAATCGCTCATGTTGAGGCCGCAAGTAAAGGTGAAAATGGCGAAATTATGGGCCTCGCAAGAGAAGTTCTGATGGCTGGCGGGAAACGATGGCGACCAATCTTGCTCTTACTTTCCTATCAATTAGCAGGCGGTAAGGTTGAGAGTGAAGCAATGCCACTTGCCCTTGCTTTCGAGATGATACACACTGCAACTCTAGTTCACGATGATATCAATGACGGAGCGAAGTTTCGTCGTAATGTTCCGACATTACATGAGCGATATGATACTGCTAGAGCACTCATCGCTGGAGATTATCTTTTCGTTGAAGGATTTGGACTTGGAGGCAGATACGAAGAACAAATAGTTCGGTTAATCTCAGGTTACTGTGCACAAATTGCTTCAGCAGAATTGATGCAACTTCGTCATGTAGGAAATTTAGCAACGACTCCTGAAGATTACTATGAAATCATTTCCGGCAAAACCGCGGGCCCGTTTGCGGCTGGATGCACTGCAGCGGCTTTAGTTGCCGGCTCTAGTCCTGAATTAGCAGAAATCTTAGGCCAATTTGGACTAGAATTAGGCCTCGCCTTCCAAATTGTTGATGATTTGCTCGACCTTGAAGGCGATGAGCGGATGGGAAAACCTCGCGGAGCAGATGTAATCGAAGGAAAGATGACGCTCCCCTTAATCCATTCATTGACTCTTTCACACGGCGATGACCGTAGAAGATTAGCAGATGTAATCTCTGGATTTCATGATGGATTATGGGATGAATTAACTGAATTGCTAAACCGCGCGGGGAGTTTTGGTTATGCTCAGACTCTTACAAATAATCATCTTGAACGGGCTATTGATGCCCTTCTCCAGTTTCCAAAGTGTGAAGCAAGGGACGCGCTGGAGTGGCTAACAAAACAGGTGATGGACCGACATGAGTAAGGGTTCAGAACCAGAACATCGAGAGGTGCTCGTTGTTGGGTCGGGGCCAGGTGGTTCAACCGCTGCTAACCGATTGGCAGAATTAGGCATGGACGTGTTGGTGATTGAGCGTCGTCAAACAGTTGGAAATCCAGCCCAATGCGGGGAGTGTATTCCAGCATGGGGTGAGATGAGTGATGCGTTCCCATTAATCAAAAAAGATCCTTGGCTTGAAGGATATTGGAATTTCCCTGACCATGTATTAGGTCAATATCTTGAGTGGATGAGGCTTTACACTCCATCAATGAAAGAATATGGCTTTGAACTTGATTGTTATGGGGCGCATCGCCTCCAATTTGATGGGCATCTTGCTGATAGAGCCGTTTCTATGGGTGCAGAAATAAGGACCTCTACAGAGTTAAGAAAAGTGCAAAACCAGAGAAAATTGAATCGAGAAGTGTATCGTACAAATGACGGTTCATTTACTGCTGACTATGTGATAGATGCTTCGGGTGCTTTAGCACATGTTGGTCGCTTACGGGGTAGTGAAGATAGGCCCGGTGGACAGTTGCCTACAATCTACTGTCAAGTGACAGGACATGATTCAGATTCATTTGATATTTTCATGGGAAGTGTGGCACCGGGTGGATATGCATGGATAATTCCGAAGGGAGATATCGCAAATGTTGGGATTGGCGTCCGATATAATCACCTTGATGTACCACTGAAACAGCGATTAGACAAATTCTGTGATGGTCTTGGATTAACCATACACTCTTACGGAGGTGGCTGGATTCCACTAGGTGGAATGGTGAAATCTGCGGTGAATGATAATGTCTTGTCAGTCGGTGATGCAGCTGGTTTGGTAATGCCATCAAATGGAGGTGGAATCGGGCAAGCAATAATTTCAGGAAAATATGCTGCAGAAGCGATCTATGAAAACAAAATGGGCGGCAGTTCCTTATCCGATTATGACAATATTTTGAAGAAGACGATGGCAAAGCAATTACGAATTTCTCGTCGCTCAAAAAATCTATTTTGGACCTTCTGCCGAAACGATTTTTCAACAGAAGTTGCCATGAGATTGTTAGGAACAAATGGATTGCGTCGAGCAGTTGACTGCCGACGACCACTGATTATCATCTAAAGCAGTTAGATAAGGTTAGCAGCCATTGGATTACTCAGGTTTTTCAGCGATAAAACGCACTGCCATCCCTGGGAACAAAAGTCTACCCTTCACTGGAGCAAATCCAACTTCTCGCATCATCCGTTTGTATTGACGAGTGGTGCCAAAGTGAACATAGGTCTTGGTTAGCCATTTCCAAGGGTGTTCATTTTGTTTGCAAACCAGACGGGCGTAGGTTCCGACCCACAATTTCATCCACAGCCAACCAAGCCAACCATGAAGGAAATTTGCTTTTCCAGCATCACAGATTAACAGTTTCCCACCAGGTTTCAAGACCCTGAGGATTTCTTCTAATCCCTTTCTCTTATCTTGAAAATCTCTGAACGAAAACAAACAACAGACCACATCAAATGAGTTGTCGGGAAGTGGTATTTCTTCTGCTGTGCCTTCAATGAAGTTGGCTGTGCCTTCGCCGCGCTCAGCGCGGGAGTCATTTACTCGATTCCGTGCAACGTCTAACATCGCGGGTATTGGGTCCAAACAAGTGACTTCACAGGCGACAATTCTTTCGGCGAAAGTTCCCGGGCCACAACCAACTTCCAAGACTGTGCTGCCGGCTGGGATTTGTGCCCTCACTCCTTTGCGCCAGCGTTGATCTTGACCAAGTGTAGCAAAGCGATTTATTCGGTCGTATACAGGGATAGTTGCTTCTAAATTGGCTTGCAATTCAGACCAATCAGAGTCACCGATGTGCTCGCTATCCATTGCTCTCCCCATAACTTGGGTCAGGGGTTTTGTGTTTCAACGCGTCGGATGGTTGGCAGGCGCTGAAAATGCCCGGGAAAACAAGGGAATATGTGCCGATTTATTCGACCTATTTCTTGGCATGGTTGGCTACTAAAATTCGTGGTTCTTGGAGAGCCATGAAGAATCGTATTGTTTATGGGGCGGTTACACTCATAAACCGTTCATCTGTCGCCCATCCACCCAAGGGGTGGTTCTATGTCTCGTGAGGAAGTTCTTCGTTCAATAAAGGATGCCGAAAAAAAGGCTAATCAGAAACTTGTCAAGGCTCGAAATGATGCTAGTGGCATTGTAAGTAAGTCTCGTACTGATGCTGGCGAAGTTATTGCAAATGGAAAGAAGGATGCAGAGGCATCCGCCCAAGGAATTCTCGATGATGCACATACTGCAGCCAACAAAGAGGCTGACAAAGTTAGGGCAAAAGGTGAGAAAGACCTTTCTTCGATTCGAAGCCAGAGTGAGAAGAACCGTTCAGCAGCAATTGAGGCAGTTTTGGATAATTTTACTGCTGAGTGATTAAAATTAGTTTTTGGAGTTGTAAATATGGGTAAATTGACGACTCAGGGGATGTCTCGGCTAACAGCCGCTGGCCTACTCCCGGAACTCGATAATGCCATTGAAGCACTTGCCGCTTTGAAAGCCATTCACATTATCGATTATTCAGGTGATGAAGAGGGCATTAAATTAGGTAAACCGAATGCTTCTTCGGAGGAAATCGGACGCAACCTAAACCGATACCGCAGTGTTATTTCACAAATTACTACGACTGACATCAAAGTCCCTCTTGAAGCCGAGCCAATTCGCTTGAAGATGGCTGCTGATTTGCCAACTTTGGTTGATGAGATGTTAGCTTCATCTGACCGGATTGATGCCATTGAGGCCGAACTAGGTGCCATCGCTGAAGAGTCTTTGGCGCTTGAAACTCTAAAGCCAATAGGAATTGATCTTGATTTGCTTTCTGGATATGAAGGAGTCACTGTATTTGTTGGCAATGTTAGTAGTGCAGGAGCAACCAAAAAAGCAGCAGGTGATGGGATTGCAATCATTGGCGGTGACAAGCCCAAAGTTGCGGCAGTATTCTGCAGAAATGAGAACGCATCCACTGTTCAATCAGCACTCGATGATGCTGATTTCTCTTCAGTTTCTGTTCCACAAGGAGAAGGCGACATCGGCGCCAAACTTTCGGATTTAGCAAACCGAAGTAAAGTTCTCTCAAGTGAGAAAGATGGTCTTGAATCAGAGTTAGAGAGTTGGGGCGATAATAATGGTGCATCTCTACAAGGCGGCATTGAACTCCTTGAAAGAGACATGGCAATTGCCCTCGGACCAGTGAAGGTTGCTACTAGCGAGCACACTTTCGTACTTGATGGGTGGATAGAAACCCATCGAAATGATGAAGTGAAAGAATCTCTTTCAGAAACCTGCCTCTATGTAGAAACCGAGGCATTCAAGATAACTCCTGGTGGTGGTGGTCATGGGCACCATGGTCCAGAATTGGAGATGCCTCCAATTAAGTTTGCAGACCGTCATAAAAGCAAGCCAATGGAATTGATTACTGATTTGATGGGCCGCCCTTCATACGGGAAAGTTGACCCGACACTATTCATGTTCTTCACCTACCCTATTTTCTTCGGTTTAATGCTTGGAGATATGGCGTACGGATTTATGACGATGGGTGTTGGTTACGCACTTTACAGGGCAAAAGGCCACGATGAAACCATGATGCTAGCGGCTAAATTCCTGGCTTACATTGGATTAGCTACTGTATTCTTTGGTTATATATACGGTGAGTTTGCAGGATTTGAGATTTTACCTCATGGCGGTTGTGACATTGAAACTATTGTCAGCGCTCACGCGTGCGAGGCAGCACATGGGCATTGGCACTGGACCGCCTCAAAGGCCCCTGCTTGGGCCACATGGCCAACTCTATTCTATCCAAACGGCGGTGAATTCCACTGGTCAACCGATGAGTTGAGCATTTTCGCTTTCGCTGGTATTGACCATGGTCTTCCTTTTGGTGCGGCATTCTCTTATCCGTTCCACAGAGTAACTATGGCATCTGTTGGTGGTAATCTAGAAGACCTTATTCTGCTAACTATTTACTTGGGTGTATTCCATATCTTGTTAGGATTAGCAATTGGATTTAGAGATTCATGGATCTACGGAGACTCACATGGTAATGTTGGGCCTGCAGTTGCCTTCTTTGACAAAGGATCTTGGATGGCTATTCTCGTGGGGGGTTTCCTCTTTGCATACGCTTTCCTTGGGCTTAAGGGAGACCATGGCCAAGGTTATCTTGACTTCCTTTCTCAAATGCAACTTATCGGTGGAATCATTGCTGGTATTGGGATATTGATGTTGATTTATGCTTCATACAAATACCATGGCATGCCACCTGTTATCGCGGCTATGTTGGGTCCAATTGAAGGAATTGGTATGATGTCAACAGTTGTATCCTATGTGCGACTATTCGCTGTAGGGATTGTTGGAGTTAAACTCGCTGAGACCGGGAATCATATGATTTACGGGCACATGGAGGATGGCCATGGTACAGGCATTGTTGGGCTGATTAGCGATTTATCTCATCATAATGTGAGTGGCTTTATTCTTGCTGCAATTCTTCTGCCAATGGTTCTACCATTTGTTCTTAAAATTCTAAAAGTGAATGTCAAGCAACTTAGTTTCAAGTTGCAACTTTTAGCAGGGTTTGTTATTTCGGGTGGACTTGGTTACGCATTTGGAGTAGGGAGCAATATTTTCATGCTGATAGTCTTATTCTTTGGTTGGTTAGTTGTCCAAATTTTCGCTTGGATATTAGGTGTAGTCAGCCCTAACATCCACGCTGCTCGACTTCACTTAGTAGAGTGGATGAAACAATTTTATGAGGTTCTAGGTGAGAAGTTCTCACCATTTGGGTTCACCGCCCGAACAGTGGAGGTTGAGCAATAATATATCAGATTCCTATGCAAAGCATGGAAAAAATGGAGGAAAGAAATATGAAAATGAATATGGTAAGAGGAATGCGTTTGATGCTTATTTTGATGAGCATCAGTTTGATTGCTGGAGTAGCCAGTGCACAAAGCGCTGATGAAACAGCAGAGGAGAACGTTGCAATGGCGAAGTTAGGTGCGGGTATCGCACTTGCTGGTTGTGGAATTGGAACAGGCATAAGCCAAGGACAAATTGGCGCAGCAGCGATTGGAATGGTAGCAGAAGACAGTTCAAAATTCGGTACTGGTCTATTGTTTACTGTGATACCTGAAACCGTTGTGTTGTTCGGATTCCTTGCAATGTTCTTGTTGTGAGTAAATCATAATCGGAGAATTGGGGGAGGATGAACAAAATGACGCTAGAAGCGTTGGCAAGCGAAATCGCCACTGCGGCGAAAAAGGAGGCGAAGGATATCACCGACGCAGCCAAGACAGAAGCCAAGGCAATTCTCAAGGAAGCCGAGGCTGATGTAAATTCGTACAGCGACGATATCAATGCTCGTGCAGAGCGAGAGAGCGCCCAAATTAAGACTGAAACCGTTGCAAGTGCACGGCAGGCTAACCAAAATGCCCAACTCATCGCTAGACGTGAAGAGTTGGATGCTACATGGAAAGCAGTTCGTGACAAAGTTGGTTCATCTAGTATGAAGGGTCGGGCAGGGCTAATCAAAGCACTTGTCTCTCAAGCAAAAGATGACGCGGAAAAAGGCATGGTCCTACGTCCGGTTGGTATTGACCGACCAGCATTGGAAAAGGCTAGTTCAGGCTTTGACTTCGGTAACGATGTCAATGGTTTGGGTGGTTTTGTGCTCGAGAGTAAGGACGGCTCAGTCGTTCTTGATTATCGATTTGATGGACGTTTAGAAGAGTCATGGGATTCATGTCTCTCAAATGTGACATCCATTCTTTTTGGAGACGCCTAAGTAGATGGTGAGTTAGTTATGGCATCGGTATCAAGTGGTAAGTCAAATTGGGCAAATGCCTCTGCGCGCAGTAAGGCGCGTAAGGCTGGCTTAATTGACTCCACACAGATGCGGCAATTATTGTTGCAGGAGCCTGATGCCATGGCTTCGAGTATATCTGAAATGGGTTACAGGGCTGATTTAGACCTGTATGCGACTCGTCTCAGTGGGGCAGACCTCGTTGAGGCTGCTCTTAACCACAATATGGACCGAGATTTGAATCAAGTACTACGATTCTGTCAAGGAAACCTCGGTGATTTGGTATCAATCTATGTAGAGAGATACACCTACCAGAAGGTAAAGACTGCTTTGAGAGCAGTACGAAGTGGAGTTTCTGACGAGGTAGTATCGAGTCAGGTGCTGCCAGAAGAGAATGAAGCGAACAAGCAGTGGTTAGAACTTGTAAAAAGTTCAAACAACCTTGGTGATGCTGTGTCAGCATTGTCTGGCACGAAGTTTGGTAAGGTATTGTCCTCCGTTGAGGAGAGTGATAACTTGATGGCTTTGGAAGATGCTCTTGATAGGCATTACTTCCACGACGCCATTGAAAAGTTACGCGTAACTGCAAGTAATCACCCACAATTACTCAAGTATTTGCGTACTGAAATTGACCATCGAAATGTAATCAATTTATTCCGTGCCCTAAAGCAGGATTTATCTTCGGAAAAAAGAAACGATTTGATGTTGCAAGGTGGCCATGCTCTCAATTCAACTAGCCTCAAGCAGGCTGCGGAAGCAGAAAGTGAGGAAGCGTTGATTGAGATATTACGCAGGGCACAGAATTTCAACGATAGTGGCTTTGATGATGCTCTTATCGCTTCACGCGAGAAGGGCACACTTGACCCAATAGTGAACAACTTAGTTGATCAACGCATGGTTATGTTGGCTAGAATGTCGATATTGAATCCTCTATCGGCTTTCCCTGTCATCAACTATGTAGAACGAAAGGCTTGCGAGGTTTCTAATCTACGCATGATGATTCGTGGAAGGGCAGCGGGCCTTTCCGATGAAGTCATTGAAGCCCATTTGAGAATTTAAGGAGGAATGAAAATGGAGATTGCAGTAGTAGGCACACCAGAATTCAGCCTTGGATTCCAACTTGCGGGGGTAACTCACATACTAAACCCGCTAAATGATGAGGAGATGGAGAAGGATTTACGCCAACTCCTCAATGATAAGGAGGTCGGTATCGTCGTGATTGACGCTTCTGACCTTATCAAAATGCCCGACAGGCTTCGCATCCAGCTGTCGGATAGCATAACACCGACGTTTCTCGGCATCGGCACTGAGCAGGATAACACCTTGCGAGAGCAGATAAAGAGTGCAATTGGCGTCGATCTCTGGAAGTGAAACTCAATAAATAATTTGAAGGAAGTGAAGAAATGAGCAAAAATGGACAAATATACAGAATATCTGGACCAGTAGTGACAGCAATTGGATTGAACGCTAAGATGTACGACGTGGTACGAGTCGGTGATGAAGGCCTAATGGGTGAAGTTATCGAATTACACGGTGAAAAAGCGGTCATTCAAGTGTATGAAGATACCTCGGGTGTACGCCCGGGTGAACCGGTTACAAACACCGGCCAAACCTTGTCGGTACAGTTGGGACCAGGTTTGTTGACCCAGATTTATGATGGGATTCAGCGACCTCTACCAATTCTACTTGAGAAGATGGGTACTTTCATCACCAGAGGTGTTGATGCTGACGGTCTTGACCAAGAGAAAAAGTGGACCTTTGAGCCTACTGCTAAGAAAGGGGACAAAGTTGAGGGTGGCCATGTAGTTGGTACTGTTCAAGAGACTGAAACTATCGCCCACAAAATCATGATCCCTCCAAACACTAGTGGTACGATTAAGAGTATCAAAGGTGGCGATTTCACAGTATCAGAAACTGTCTGTGTGCTTGATGATGGCACAGAGATTGCAATGATGCAGCGTTGGCCAGTACGTGCACCTCGCCCGTTTAAGCAGAAGTATGCACCAGACACACCTCTAGTGACTGGCATGAGAATCCTCGACTTCTTGTTTCCACTTGCAAAGGGTGGAGCAGCAGGAATCCCTGGACCATTCGGGTCTGGAAAGACTGTAACTCAACAATCACTAGCAAAGTTCTCCGATGCACAAATTGTGGTTTACATCGGATGTGGTGAGCGTGGTAATGAGATGACAGAAGTGTTAGATGAGTTCCCTGAACTTATTGACCCTAACACTGGAAAGCCTCTGATGAACAGGACAGTGATGATTGCAAATACTTCCAACATGCCGGTAGCGGCTCGTGAAGCATCTGTATACACTGGAATCACAATTGCAGAATATTTCCGCGACATGGGTTACGATGTTGCTCTAATGGCAGATTCTACCAGCCGGTGGGCAGAAGCAATGCGTGAAATTTCATCACGTCTTGAAGAGATGCCTGGTGAGGAGGGTTACCCTGCTTACCTATCCAGTCGTTTGGCAGAGTTCTACGAGCGAGCAGGTCGTGTTGAAACCCTTGAGGGTGAAGATGGATCAGTTACAGTAATTGGTGCTGTGTCTCCACCTGGTGGTGACATTTCCGAGCCTGTCAGTCAAGGTACTCTTCGTATCGTGAAGGTTTTCTGGGGTCTTGATGCACCTCTCGCAAGGCAACGTCACTTCCCAGCAATCAACTGGCTGAACTCCTATTCTTTGTACCCACAGTCGCTTGACCAGTGGTTCAAAGACAACATCGCTGCTGATTTCCCTGAAGTCAGAACTGAAATCAGCAGTCTGCTTCAGGTTGAAGCGGAACTACAAGAAATTGTACAGTTAGTCGGTTCCGATGCACTACCTGTTGACCAACAATTGACTTTAGAAGTTGCAAGAATGATTCGTGAATATTTCTTGCAGCAAAATGCATTCCACGAGATTGATGCCTTTACTGGCGTGCAACAACAATATCTCATGGCAAAGGCAATTCTGACCTTCCAGAGTGAAGCTAAGAATGCGATTGAAGCCGGTGGAATGCTTGAGGATGTTGTTAACGTTCCAGCACGCAGTAATTTGATGCGCTCAAGATTTGAAGATAATTATCTTGACCGAATTGAGGGCTTAGTTGCTGATATGACAAAAGAAATTGCCGCTGCGGCGGAGGAGAATTAAGGGGGAATTTAGATGGCAGGAAAAGAATATCGTACCATTACAGACGTTAAGGGACCACTCGTGTTCTTGAACAAGACAGAACCAGTTGCATTTGGAGAAATCGTTGAATTGCGTCTAACAGATGGCAGCATGAAGAACGGACAAGTTCTCGACACCAGCGATGATTTGGTGGTTGTACAAGTTTTCGAAGGCACTGCAGGTGTTGATAGAACAACAGGAGTCAAATTCCTTGGTGATGTATTCAAACTACCAGTGAGCAATGACCTCGTTGGAAGAATTTTAGACGGTGCTGGCCGCCCTCGTGACGGCGGTCCAGAAATTATTGCGGATGGTAAAGCAGACATTATCGGTGCTGCAATTAATCCATATGCTCGTCAAAGCCCACACGATTTTATCCAGACTGGAATCAGTGCAATTGACTGCTGTACAACACTTGTACGCGGACAGAAATTGCCAATCTTCAGTGCATCTGGTCTACCACACAACGACATCGCTCTGCAAATTGCTCGTCAAGCAAAGTTGACAGCAAGTGATGAACAATTTATTGTGGTATTCTGTGCAATGGGAATTACAGCGGAAGAATACAATTTCTTTAGGAGCGATTTGGAGCGCACGGGCGCACTAGAAAACGCGGTTTTGTTCGTCAACCTCGCTGACGACCCAGCGGTTGAGCGACTTATCACTCCAAGACTTGCTCTTACGGCAGCAGAGTATCTTGCCTTTGAGCACGATTACCACGTATTGGTTATTTACACTGATGTTACAAATTATTGTGACGCACTGCGACAAATTGGGGCTGCTCGAGAAGAAGTTCCAGGACGACGTGGTTACCCGGGTTACATGTACACCGACCTAGCAATGTTGTACGAACGTGCAGGATTAGTGAAGGGGAAGAAGGGGTCGATTACTCAATTCCCTATCCTTACCATGCCCGGTGACGATATTACCCACCCAATCCCTGACCTTTCAGGATATATTACTGAGGGCCAGATTGTTATTTCAAGAGAATTGCATGGAAGTGGTATCTATCCACCTATCAACGTACTTCCAAGTTTGTCCCGCCTGATGGGCGGTACAATTGGTGAGAAGACAACCCGCGAAGACCACAAATCGGTTTCAGACCAGATGTATGCTGCATACGCACAAGGGCGTGAATTGCGTGGTCTTGTAGCAATTGTCGGTGAAGATGCACTAAATGAGCGTGACAAGCAATTATTGTCTTTCTCAGGATTGTTTGAGGACAAATTCTTGCGCCAAGGTCGATACGAAGACCGAAGCATCGATGAAACTCTTGACTTGTGCTGGGAATTAATGTCCACAATTGAGACAAAATACCTAGTCAGACTTGATCAACAATGGATTGACAAGTATCACCCAGATAATAAAGAGTGATTCGTGGAATTGAAAAGGCAGAACTGATGTAAAGGGGGGATTAGAAGATGGCATTGGATATCAAACCAACGCGAAGCGAACTGATTAACCTGAAGCGTAGAATTAAACAGACAAAGAATGGTTACAATCTTTTGAAATTGAAGAGAGATGGTCTGTTCTACGAATTCCGTGTATTATTAGCTGAGATGATTGAGGCAAAGCAAGCGCTTGTTACAACTTTTATTGAAGCAAAGCAGGCAATCAATCTTGCGAGTTCGATTGAAGGTGGTTTGGCAGTGAAAAGTGCTGCAATCGCTGTAGCACAGAGTCCCGAGGTTGAGGTCATTCGCCACAACATCATGGGTGTTGTAGTTCCTAAAGTGGAGGGCAAGTACCTCTCCCAAACCCTGCAAGAGAGGGGTCTAGGGTTGATCGGTGGTTCACCTTACTTGGATGAGGCTGCTGACTCTTACGGCACATTGATTGAAAGCATTGTAAAAGCGGCAGAAATGGAATCTACTCTGAAGAGACTGCTTGTTGAGATTGAAGCAACTAAGCGCCGTGTTAACGCTCTTGAGTTCAAGGTAATTCCAGAGATGTTAGAGGCACAAGCATTCATTCAACTTCGACTTGAAGAAATGGAAAGAGAGGAAACTTTCCGCCTAAAGCGATTCAAGAACAAGTGATTCGCTTCTCAAGTGCCTCGGGTTTTTTGACAACTTTTCCACTCTTACAGAGTGGATTAATTGGTCAAGGGTTGATACGCCATGAGCCTTCCCGCCGTTGTGGAGGTAGTGCATGTCTGAGGATGAGGAGCAACTCAAACCACTTTTGCTTCAGAGGAAAGCATGGAGCAATCTTGAACTTCTTGAACACATAATAGACCGTCATTTTAGGCGGTTGAGGGATGAAATAGGCCCTTTTCCTTCTTGGCAAGTAACCCCTATTGATGGAAGCGTTAGTGAATCAGTAGCGCAATTAGATGAGCATTTACGCAATCATGGGTGGAGGGCCATGATTGAGGTTGGAGAGCCTTATGTTTTGACTCTCATTGATTTGCCAGATGATAGACATCCAGAGCAAACACCTTTGGTGCAAACATTATTTTGGGTTTTAGCAACTATGTTTAGCCTAGCTCTTGGGGCGTCTTGGTTAGCATATCAGGATGGCAGTGTAAATTGGTATGATACCGCAGTGTTACAATCCTCAGCGATTTATTTCTGTGTACCACTGATGGTTGTGATAGGACTTACTTCAGTAATCAGAAAAAATATTTTTCAGAGGCATGGGGTTGATGCCGGCCACTTTTTAGTGGCAATTTCTCCAATCATGTTTTTCAGTAAATCAGTCATTGTTTGGCCTTTTGGCTTATTTTTCTTCATGAATCAAAGATTCATGCAGACCGTTGCGTGGGCAAATCGTCGAGGCATGTTGATTTCAGGAGTTGTAACTCCGTTTTGTTTCATCATTTCAGGTCTAATTTTTTCAGTTGTTGGAATCCTAATGACTGCAAATAATTCTGTTGATTTCATTGGTGCGCCAGCAATATTACAACTCAATTCAATAACTCATCTTATTGCATCTTTATTCATCACCCCTGAAGAAATAGCGGTTCGTACTGTTTGGTTACATCCGCTAGCATTAGCAGGCCAGTCATTGATGACATTTGGCTGGATTCTATTATTGCCAATACCTGGATTCCCCGGTTACCGATTACTATGGGCGGTTTTTGGGAGAGAAACAATGACCGATTCTGGTACTGAATTTGCTCTTTATGGATTATTTTTGTTTGCTGGCGTGATTATTTTACTCACTTCGGGATACATTCCATGGTTAATCGTTATTTCACTTGGAGTTTGGCGGATGTTTAGTGAACAATCGATAACTTCAGCTGGTCTAATTGTTGATGAAGTAACTGAATTAGATAGTAGATACGGGTTTCGTGTTTTCACTAGTGTTGCCTTCGCTCTGATGCTCACTTTCCCTGGGTTAGCAGCGGTTGCTCCTTACGAAAATTGGGAGGAAGGTTTGGCCCTTGATTGGGTTGAAGAGTTGGACTTACAGGTTGACGAAGAATGGTCACACACACTTGATTTCGAGATGGTGGGGATTTCACAACGATTTGTGCAAGTATCGGTTTGGGCTGACCCGCCAAGACCGGATTGGGATTTAGAAATAGAGTGCGGGTCTGGGAATGTGGTGTTGCCTACAACATGCGATATCGGCAATGTTGATTTGTTAAATGATGGCAAAGCGACTTTGTCAGCATCAATTTCTAACAACAGCACAATGTTGTTGCCCACTGTTCTACATTTCATTGTTGATGCAGATTCAGAAAGATCGGTTAAAACCATCACTTTGAATCCCGAAACAGCAGTTTCACCAATTCAAGCACATTGGCAACTTGAGCCTACATTCGATGGCCTACTAGCGTGTGCAAATCTCACGTTTAGTAATCAGCAAATAACAGGAAATCTCTCAACTTCAACACTTCTTTGGAGCGTAACGACTCCAACGAATGGTATTTTCACCTCAGATAGTGAGCCTGAAATTTGTTTGAGCGGACCTAGTCATGGTAGGATGGTTCTCGAATCTGACGACTTCGGACAGATTTTACCCCTATCATTCATCAGTGATGAAGGAAAGGAATTTGAGTGGCCACTGAGATTACAGAATCCAACATATGCTCTACCCATACCCGCTGAAGGTTGGTGGTTAGATGGCAAATCTGAGCAAACCCCTTCTTGGTTGACTGCAGGAAATCATGTGGCATGGGGTGAAGGGGATGAAATCTGCACTAATATTGCCCGTGAGCCTGGTCTAGTAGATGGTGTGCTGAATTGGAATGTAGAAACTAGGGGTGAGGTCATTATTCCGGATGTTAATGGTACAAATCAGATGCATTTCACTCCACCAATTGGGGGTGTAGTATCGGCTTGTGATGACGACATGATTCCTCCTTTACAAGCAAATTTCACGACTGCTTCAGGACCAAGTTTAGCATTACGGTTTGGAGAAGAAGTCACTTGGGCTTGGGTTGACCAGCCACTGACAAGCGGAGAATGGGAGTTGATGAATCTTGGAAACACCTCGATCGTAATTGTCACCATGAGCCATCATGACCTAGATGATACAGATTCAGGATGGGTTGATTCATCAGGTGTGACAATACCACCGGGGGCTTCAATGCAACTGAATTTGACTCAGACTTTTGACTCAAATGATGTATTACAAGTTGCTTGGCTTTCTTTGCATGAGGAATCAGGTATCACGGATTCAATCAGGCTGAATTTCGGCTCATGGTGTTATCAGGGCGCTGATATTGACCACAGTGATGGTCAAGTTGAATGCGTTATTTCGGAGGGTTGAATTTGCGAGTAGCAATACTTGGAGTCGGAGCAATTGGTTCTGTCATTGCCTCAGCCCTTGCAAAAACAGATGCCGACCTTATCCTCTACTCACGAGGTTCACAGAGTGCTGCATTAGCGTCAACCGGGATAATTTTAACGACTATTGATGGCGATGTTGAACATCATCAACCAGATCGCTGGGTAGTTTCAGATTTAGAAATAATCGAGCCACTATACAGCTGCGCCGATATTGCGATCATCTGTGGTAAATCAAACTCAACACCAGCTTTAGCCATCGCTGCTGAGATACTTTTGCGCCCGAATGGGATAGCGATTAGTGTGCAGAATGGCATGGGTCATGCGGAGAGATTAGTGGCCCGACTTGGTAAACACCGAGTGTTGGCTGGTTGCACAACACATGCGGCTATGAGGCACGGTCCAGGAGAGGTACAATGGACTGGGCTTGGTGCGGTACGTCTTGCATCTCTTGACGAATCAGACCTTACTCCAGATGACCGTCGGGTGGACGATTTGCTATACTTATTGGGTATGTCAGGGTTGAACCCAGAATGGGAATTTGATTGTGCTGAGATGCTTTGGCAGAAACTTCTGATAAATGTGGCAATCAATCCTTTGGCAGCAATTTGTGGTGTCAGAAATGGCGAGTTGTTGTCGCGGCCGGATTTGTATGAGCAAGCGCTTTCAGCAATGTTAGAAGCGGCCCAAGTGGCAACCGCAGAAGGTGTTGACATGTCTTTCTTTGATTGTGAGGCCGAACTGAAAAGAGTGCTTGAGGCTACAGCGGCTAACCGTTGTTCAATGTTACAGGATGTAATGGCTGGGAGAATAACCGAGATTGACTCACTTTGTGGGGAGGTTGTTAG
>JAERSV010000017.1 GCA_016845345.1 Methanobacteriota archaeon | reverse complement strand
GTATTATTTGATACAAAAGTTGAAGAATCTAGTTGTTCAAAAAGGTGGCCAATAGAACTGAGAAAAAACACAATTATTAGAGTGAGAGCGAGCAAAGTTCTGTTTCGTAAAGGCATATTATCACATCAGTAGATACTCAAGGTCGTTGTATGCTGATTACTAGTAATCATTTGAGTTGAATACGATATCGATCCAGGTGGGAGGGCTAGATTTGATGGCACACAACCGGCTTTTATATCATATTCAATGTCTAAGATATCGTAAACCACAACCGAGTCTTCGGACCAAAATTCATGCTCAATTAAATCCATTGTAATGATATAATTACTGCTGCTAATTGGGTTGAACCATACATATGTTTGGTGAGTTTGGCTAGAAAAATGCTCAGTACTTGTGAATGTAATTCCAGGCACAGATGAAATTGAGTAGGACAATGTAGCATCCATCTCCCAAACCAGTGAAAATGAACTTGGACATTGATTTGTGTTTGCTGGGGTAGTGAAACCAGTTGAATATGTCAGTTTCGGATGGTGCGGGCTCTCCTCAACGAAACCGGTGAGGCGGGGGTTGGATTGGTCAGTTATATGATATCGGATATAATTTTGTAAATTTGTGGTTCCGATAGTTGGCCATTGATGTATAACAATTGTAGGGATTGGTGTTATTCCTGAGTAGGTGTATTGGTCAAACTCAACGTGGCCAGGGGTCATTCCTATTGCTTCATGGGGCAGTGTACTATAGTCTTGAGGAATGGCCGGTCCATTTTTATCAAAATCAGCATATGGTCCATCAGTATATACTGGTCTCCAATCAACTGAATTTATGACTGTTAATGGTTGCATCATGGCAGGAAAAAGACCTGAAATAACTCGTGCACGAGTCTCAATGATCACCCAGTCACCGTTTAATGAACCAGGTAGAGCATAATCAACACCATCAAAAAGGGTTCCTTTGCTAAATGTTGGCTGTGGTGTTTGGCCAATTACCCATTTGGAACCTTTGGATCCTGCTACATTGTCATATTCCAATGGTGTAGTTCTATCATTCGTTAGAAGCCGAGTCTCAACTTCTAAATGATGATTATTAGCGATGCCTGCCGCTGGGTGGATGAATGGTTGGGATGAAAATTCGTAATCAAACCAAGTTAATCTATCAATTATAAGTGGGCCACACCACGATTTTGATGAACTCATTACTATTGGCATATTCGGAAGTTGTGGCGAATTCTTAACAACAATTTTAGAATCTTCAAATTGAGTTAATTGTTGATGAGGTTCACAATAATAACGACCTGGATATTGCGTGTACGGTGTGTAAGTACTAATTGCCTCTCTAGTACCTAAGATTGCTGGAGAACTTAGAGGCCCAGTCATTGGGCCCCAATCTAAGAATGCATTGATAGAACTTGTATGTGTTGAAATGTAAAATGGGGTTGCACCTAATTCCCATCCTGTGTTACTACTCAGTGGAGGTGAATTAAAAGTGAAAAAAGAAACCAAATTTGGGTTAAAGGGATAGATCACTTGTTCTTGGACGAACTCTCCACTAGTCATATCAACTAGAAAAATTACGACTGCGACATCATATCCTTGTGGGAGATATACTCCTCCACAATGAACTAATTGGCCCTGAAAAACGCTGGCAGAGAAATCATACTCTAACTTTAATCTTGAAGGGACATCACAGACTGATTCATAATCAAATGATGATGAATGCGTATACATATTGAACGAATTTAATTCTAACTCCTCAGGTTTGTAATTATTTTCGTTTAAACTAATCATGTTTAAAGATAAAATTATACTCAATAACAATGTCACTGAATTTTGTCTAAACATGACATTGGCGATAATAAATCCGCATTTATAGTTATCTAGTTGATGATTTAATTATCATTATCTTATCGTCGGATAAGGATAGTTAGCAGGTCGTCATGTTGTAGTTGATGGTCTAATCCAACTCTCTGCCAATCGAATTTAGCACTCGGGCCTTTGACCCTTGCGTAGCGGAATTTTCTCACGAAATCTCTATGCAAAGAAACACAAACATCTCTGACGGTGCTATCGTCTTTTACGATCAATGGTTCTACTAAATCGGCTTCTTGACCCTGTGGTTTGAGGAAGATAGACATGAAGCCGAGATTATCGTAGATGAAATCCTTCAACTCTTCAATTCCTTGGCCGGTTTTTGCTGAAATTGGAAGAATAGGCCATTCTTTTGGAAGCATTGCATACATATTATCGAGATCTTTTTTGGTGGCAAGGTCAATTTTATTGACAATTACAACCGCTTTTGAATACACCCTGTTAGAAGCCATGGTGTCAACGAGCATATCTGCAGTAGCATCAACTCGAAGCGTAACAAGAGCACTTGTGTAACCAAATGAGCGCACGATGTCCTGCATCTCCTCAATCTTGAGAAAGGTTTGCTCAACAGTGGTCCTTACCTCAATCCCTCCTCTGTTTTTACGGGTGATAAATACTGGTGGTTTTTCTTGGTTTAATCGCATTCCAGCAATTTCTAATTCCCTGTGAAGCACTTTGAAATGAGCGTCTTGGAACGGGTCCACGACGTAAAGTACCATGTCAGAACTTCTTACTACGCCAAGAATTTCTTTGCCTCTACCTTTTCCTTCGGCAGCCCCTTTGATAAGACCGGGTAGGTCAAGAATCTGGATTTTTGCTCCGCGGTGTTCCATTAGTCCGGGGATACAAGTTAGGGTGGTAAAGGCATAGCCGCCAGTGTCAGATTCAGCATCCGTTACTTGACTGATAAGAGTAGATTTACCAACACTTGGGAATCCTACTAGGGCAACCGAAGCGTCTCCTGATTTTTTCACTTCAAATCCTTTCGCCGGGCCGCCTGATTTTGCGTGGGCCGCGGCTTTTTCCTGTTTTGCCTTCAGAGCAGCAATTTTGGCTTTCAATTTGCCAACATGGTGTTCAGTGGCCTTGTTTTTCTGAGTTTTATCAATCTCAGCTTGGATATCAGCAATCTGTTCCACAATCGTTGCCATGCTAATTCACCTCACTGATTCACGCCGGCTTGACCATGCACTCTGACCTTCGGTCAGGGCAATGGTTCTTCAATCCGGCGTTTCCAACCTCTCCTATCAGCAGTAATTCGTTAGGGAGATATTCATGGGGCAGGGCTGTGACGCAGTGTTATGCCTGACTTGTTAGCGATGGTCGTTGATAACGATTATTGGCTTAGTCTGTTGAATACATCAGCCACAGACATGCATAAACAAATGCAAGACAAATCAGCAAGAAAAGGTCGGCCAGAATTGGCTGATTTTGTTGACCGCCGTTTTGATGTTGATGTTGAAGCAGAGATTCTTGACTGGATTGAAGAACACAATATCATTGATGAAGAAGATTCTGTACTGCTAACCGCATCAAAACGAATGGCTGATGGAAGCGATATTGAGGGTATTGCCTCAGGCATTTGGCTGTTAGCAGAATGGGCTAGCCTCGGTACTTGGAGATGTTTAGAAGGAAGGGGTTTTCTATACTTAGAACCATATTGTGGAGAATCTATGGACCAAGTAGGTCAACTCTATGAGCAGAAAACTTGGACTGCCGCAATTTCGAGTATCACAACCTTGTCAAAACAGCAGTACTCAGAGGCTGTAGTAGTTGATTGGATGGCTCGTAGAGAGCAGTTGGGAGAGACTCTAAATGAAAAAAATGACCCGCGCATATTGTCGACAATGCAGAGTCATCAAAGACATGCTGAGTCACTTCACGGATTAGCCGAATTAATTACAGAAGGGAACACGATTTTACTGACAAGAAGAGATTGGTCATCGTACATGAGTGCCGGATTTGGTGAGTTCAAAATTAGAAGGCTTCTTACCGCAAGCGCACTGGAGGGTAAATGATGGATGAAGATGACTGGGAAAACCCATTTTCTGTTGGAGAGGTTCCACTTTTGATGGAACCCAAGCCTCCTGAGCAGGCACCTAAACCTGCATTGATTGTTTTAGGCAGATTTCAGCCGTTTCACCGCGGCCATGCGGCATTAGTTGATGCGGCTCTAGATTATGCTAACGAAAATGGTTTGTCGAGCCGCATAGTTATTGGTTCAGCAAATCAACCAGAATCTCTAGACAATCCGTGGACTTGGCAAGAGAGAAAGCAGATGATTTGTTGCTGGTTGCAAGCAAATCATCCAAATATTGAGGTTGATGTTATCGCAGTCCCTGATATCAATGACCCACCAAATTGGGTTGAGCATGCAGAGCAATATCATGGTAAGGCCGGTGTCTTATTCACGAGCGATGGTCCAACAACTGGCCTTTATCGACAATCAGGATGGGAAGTCATTGAATCACCCTTGGAACAGAGAGATTCATGGGAGGGTTGGAGAATTCGCTCAACCCTAAAGATGCTGTCAACAGTATCTGAAAAGGAAGCCGCGATACTTGTAATGGCAGAGTCAATTCCAAAAGAAATTGCTGAACTTCTCTGGGCCGAAGTTTGGTTGAAGAGATTGGCTTTCCTTGGTAGGCCATTTGAATCCGTTGGATAGAATTATTCACAAGTTGCTGGTGACCACTCTTGATTTTCAATGTGTTCAGCGAAGGAGATAACCCGGTTATCATTAACCATAAAATCGTAGACGCCAATTCGAGATTGTGAATGTGCCCATATTACCGCACTGCCATTTTCACATTCAACATGAAATAACATATCATCAGGGAAACGAATAGTAAAGGATCGGAAAACCGAATGAATATATCCCACATCTTCTGACTCTGTAATTAGTTCAGTACGTGGTTGAGATTCTATCCAAGAAATGATTTCTGACATCACTTCGGCTTTACTCGCATTCACTATAATTCCTTGTTCGCCAGTAGCGCGGTATGGATTAGGTGCTATTCTTGAGCAATTCTGAGAATCTTCTGGGCATTGAGTTGGATACTCTTCAAACCCAAGTGTAGGGGCCGCAACCCAAACTAGGAAAACCATGCCAATGTAAAGGGTGGTAATGCCTAATGCAAAGACTTGCAAACGCCGGGGTGAACCATACCACTTCCCCTCTTCACTCACTCACTCCACCGCCGTTACGATGACTCTAGCAGGCCTCAAAACTCTGTCATGTAGCATCCAACCAGGTTCTAACACCTGTACAACGGTATTTGGGGAATGTTCCTCACTTGCTGGGATTGTGGTAATGGCTTCCATTATTTTTGGGTCGAATTTCTGACCGTTTACTTCAATCATTTTTGCTCCATCAGCAATTAGAGCATTCTCAAGATTTTTTCTTATCATATTGATTCCATCCATGATGGAGTCATCAGTTGCTTCTGGCATTGATGAAATGGCTCTGTCAAAGTCATCAAGAAGTGAAATTAGGCGTCTAGCAAGGCCTTGTCCGCCATATCGAAGAAGGTCTGCTCGCTCTTGTGAGTGGCGTTTGCGGATATTGACGATGTCTGCATCGCGATAAGCAATTTCTTTCTCTGCAGTTTCCGCTCTAGTTTCAGCCTCAGCGAGTTTCTCTTCGATAGTTAATTCTCGAGGCTCCTCTTCAATCTCAATTGTTGGAGACTCGTCGATGACAGCATCTACTGGCTCTGGTTCAGCCTCTTCGTCGCTACTCATCTAAGTCGGCCGACCA
>JAERSV010000016.1 GCA_016845345.1 Methanobacteriota archaeon | reverse complement strand
AACTGGTTGGCTGTAATATCAGAGATAACTGGAGGTGAATTGATCTCTAAAAGAACAATGTCGCTTGTTTCATTGCCCGCTTGATTGGAGACTTCCACATAATACTCCCCACTGTTGAGAACAGTAAGCCCGGGTAGTATCAATCTACTGCCAGTTTCCTCATTTATTTTATTTCCGTTACGGAACCACTGATATTTTATCGGTTCAGTGCCTGCCGCAACAACGGACATTGTAAGAGTCTCACCCGCGATCACATTTTCAGCACTAGGTTGCGATATAATTGCAGCGGGTTGAACTACTGTAACAGAAATTGGAGCCGACTCTACTCTTCCCGCACTATTAGTTATCAGAACTTTATATAAACCCGCATCTGCAGGATTTATATTATTGAGTTTTAATTCCCCATTCGTCTCACCAGCTAACACAACCCCCCCTTTACTCCACTGAAAATCGAAAGGTACTGCTCCGCGAACTTCAACTGACAGCCGTATCTGCCCACCTTCCACAATTGATTTACTATCAGGCTGATCAACAATTACAGGAGGAGAATTAATCGACAATATAGCAACTTCACTAGAGGTATCACCTGCTGCATTTTTTACAGACACAAAATACTCACCACTATTCGCAGGTCCGATGTTATTAATTAACAAGGAGCTTTCATTCTCACCTTCCAACTTCTCACCATCGAAATGCCATTGATAAAAAATCGGTTCTGACCCAGCTACAACAACCTCAAATTCCGCGCTCTCTCCCTCAACAGCAGACTGCCCAACCGGGTTTGATACAATAGACGGTGGCTGCAGAACCCTTAACGAAATCTGTGCTGATTCAATCCTGCCTGCACTATTGGTAACAGCCACCTGATATTCACCGCTATCAGCGGCTGAGATATTCTCCACATTCAATTGCGAACCGTTTTCACCTTCGATGGCAACCCCCCCTTTGTTCCACTGGTAGAATAGTGGCGCGGTTCCCGTCGCTTCTACAGTTAGCGTCACATTTTCCCCTTCAATTCCAGCTACTGCCTCCGATTGCCGTATGATCTCCGGCGGAGATTCTACAGTCAGTGTAACCACATTACTTTTGAGGTCCCCGGCGTGATTCGAAACTACAACATAGTACTCCCCCTCGTCCCCTAACTCCAGATTGGGAAATGTTAATTTATCGCCTAAATCTTCTTTGATAATATTTCCATTGTAATACCATTGGTAACTTATTGGCTCAGACCCTGCCGCTACAACTTGCATGGTAAACGATTCTGCGTTGACCCCTCTTCCTCCTTTTGGTTGGTCTATAATGGATGGTGCTTGAGAAGTTTTTATCTCTATTTGCTTAGATTCAACTCTGCCCGCTGGGTTCGTCACCGCGACCATATAAATGCCTGCATCAGATGGTTTCAAAGAATCAAATACCAATACAGGCGATGTTGCTCCAACAATTGACACCCCCCCTCGGTACCATTGAAAACTTAATGGAGAAGCCCCTAGAGACTCTACCGACAACTCTAAAGGATTCCCAGCTATTACAGATTGTGATTCAGTTACATTTATAATACGAGGCGGCACTGCCACCGTCAACTCAGCTCTACCACTCTCTTCAACCCCTGCATAATTTGAAACAACAACATGATATGCCCCCTCATGAACCTGACTTATATTATTCAATTTAAGAAATGGGTTCGTCTCTCCCTCCAACGTGTTACCGTCTAGAAACCACTGGTATTGAATAGGATCACTGCCCGCCGCAACAACACGAAATTCAAACACACCATCCAAGATGGCTTCTCCAGAATCAGGTTGAGAGACAATACTAACTGGCTGCGAGACATTTATTTCGATTGATTTTGACACCACACGCCCGGCACTGTTGCTTACGGCGACCTTATAGCTACCACGGTCAGCCGGCTTTACATTCTCTAAATGGAGATTCGGTTCATTCATACTGATTAGATCCACACCCTCTTTGCTCCACTGGTAGGAAAATGGAGCCGTTCCTGCGACCGTCACCGATAAATCAATTGACTCCCCTTCCGTCACAGTCAACGATTTCGTTATTTCAGTAATTTGCGGAGGTGCCTCGACATTCAGTTTCACTTTTTCGCTTTTAACTTCTCCCGCAGCATTACTAACAAAGACTTCGTAATCTCCGGCGACCTCAGCCCCCACAGCAGCCAACATCAACGTAGAGCGAGAGTCGTTAAAAACCACCTGTCCATTATGCCTCCACTGATACTTAATTGGCTCCGTGCCAGTAGCTGAAACTCTCAATACCGTACTCCCCCCCCAAACCACAGTTGTGTCTTCTGGCTGAGATGTGATAGCAACCGGCTGGATCACAGAGACTACGATTGGACCACTTTCAACAAATCCCGCCGGGTTAGAAACTTCAACAGTATATATCCCAGCCATATTACCAGTTACATTCTCTAGCGGCAAATTCTCCTCATCTTTACCAGCCAGCACAACCCCATCCTTCTTCCATGCATAACTCATAGGATTGCCGCCATCTGCCTTCACGGCAAGTGTCACAGATTCCCCAGATGTTAAATTTTGATCTGGCGTTATAGTTTCTATAACCGGCGGCGTATCAACTTTTAACATAGCAATCTCGCTTATAATACTACCTGCTGGATTACCGACTACAACTTGATACTCTCCAGCATCAATTTCCTTTAATCCTGTCAACGTCAACACCGACTCAGTTCCTAATGGAATATCAACACCTTGATGCTTCCATTGATATGTTATCGGGTCTGATCCTGTTACTGATATCTCCAGAACAGCACTTCCACCCACCACTCCTCTCACACTCGATGGTTGAGTGTCGATTGAAACCGGTTGAACCACCCTGACTGGGATATTTTCACTTGTCACAGTACCGGAAAAATTTGAAATTTCCACAGTGTAATTGCCCGCGTCAACATACTGCAAGTTATCGAGTTCTAATACATGCTCAGTGCCATGTTCGATAATGTTACCATCTCTCCGCCACTGATATGACAGAGTCGCATCTGCGAGCGGACTATTTGCTTTAACAGAAAGCGTAATATGGCCATTCAACACTCCGTCCGCCTGCTCTGTGTATGAATCAATTATTGGAGTTTGGGTTAATTGATGATTTAGTTGGACGGTTCCCGTTTCGCCCTCAACCCCATCAACAGCGACAAGATAGGTCACTCCTTCCTCAACCTCAAAAACCACCTCGCTGTCTTCCCCGTCTTCACCCCCATTATCATCACTTGCCACTTCTTCAAGAGCATCCCAACCATCCCCGCCTCCGACTTTGTAAATTGCCAACACGGTGTCAAAGTCACTGTTTTCAGTTGACAATTTTGCAGTTCCCTCCTCGCTTGGTGTAAAAGTAGTCCAAGCGGATGCGCCACCAGTATTACCAGCATGATTTGGCTCTCCAGGGTCTTTCGCAGCACCTGTTGTTGAATAGACGGTAGCACCACTAAATGAAAATTCGCCTGGTTTTTTCTCGATCGTTCTTAATTTTGCAATCAACCGAGGTAAAAGCCCAGGTCCGCCCATCACAACATCATCCTCAATTTCGCCCGTATCACCTCCAGTTCCGCGAGAACCTGAGAGGATGCCTAAGTCAAATTTAGTGTTTACCTCAGTATTTGTTGCTCCTTCTTCGTAATTGACCAGTAACCGTGCATCATTACTTTGAACCTTTTCATTGCCCGAACTAATCTGAACAGAATAAACGCCCACATCTGATAATGAAACCTCATCGAAAATTAAGCGCTTTGATGTTTCATCAGGCAACAACACACCGTCCTTAAACCAAGCATAGTTAATATCGCCGAGTTCAACCTCTAAAGATACGGATAACGCTAATGGCTGACCTACTACTCCAGACGTTGAAGTCGGATGTTCTACAATCACTGGCAACACAGAGTTTGTCTCCTCCAAATCCCAGTCCAGAACGACATCTCCAGTTGAACCGTTAAAACCGTCGATCGCTATATTGTAAATTTCATCTTTAGCTGCGTTAAATCTAAGCCGACTTGTGAGATATCCCCCAGAATCAGTATCGGTCGCTCGAAGAGATAAATTTGACAACTGATCTCCAGTATAAACGGCTAATGTTGTATCAAAATTGCTCCCAGATGTTTTAAACGTTGCAATACCGGTTGACGGAGAACGCCATTTTACCCATACAGAAGCTACTGCACCACTCGCTCCATGCGCAGGCTCAAATTGTTCCGCAGTTGCCCCTAAGCTGCTACCCCGCTTGACTCCGAATCTACCAGAATAGATAGGTGCGTCTCCAAAATGATCCGTAAGGATGATTTCTTCGGTTAGCACCCTCAAGTTCATGTTGTTACTGTACAACGCTCCACCCTCACTGCCCACATTCAAACTGTACCCCCCTGAATCATGCGCCGCTACATTCACAAGCACCAAATTTTTGGAAGTTGCACCGGGGATGTTTACACCGTTTTTCATCCACTGGTAGTTGAATGACCCGTAACCAGAAACTGGCGCACTAATTGAAACAGTCGCACCCTTGTAAACTTCCCTTAACTCCTCCAACTTCCCAACACTAGGAGGCAGAAGCACCTCCACCACGGCCGTATTGCTTCCCACCTCCCCTACTTCGTTGCTAACAATTACATGATAATGTCCAGCGTCCACTTCGCGTGCATCTTCCAACGATAAAATATTTGAAGTTTCACCCGGTAAAACAAGATCGTCCTTAAACCATTTGTAACTAATGGGTTCCGACCCGGTAGTTAATACTTTTAATAACAACGGTTGCCCTTCTCTAGTTTGTGTTGAAATAGGCTGGCTGAGAATCTCTACTGGGTTGGCAACTCTCAATGATGCCGATCTGCTTAATTGGTCTCCAGCGGGATTTGTAATAAGAACCTGATAACTACCAGAGTCATCGGTGTTCACACCGGAGATGGAATACGTCATCTTCGTAGCTCCCAGAATTCTTTCGCCATTCTTAAACCATTGATAGGATACTGGAGCAGACCCCGATACTGTTACGTTAAAAACAGTACTTTCACCCGCGGGCACAAGTCGATCGCTTGGTTGACGTGTAATTCCAATAGGTTCATTGACGACAATCAGAACGTCATCACTCGTATCTTCTCCACCTTGATTAGACACGGTAACCGAATACACACCAGCATCCGAAGTCTGTATATCGGTAATTTCTAATTTTGGACCTGTACCCCCCTCTAAAATCTGCCCGTTCCTTTTCCATTCGTATCTAAGCGGCTCCGTACCACTAGCTGCAATCATCAACGTCATAGTTTCACCCTGCCGCAATATATCGCCTTCTGGCGGGGTTGTTATCACAGCACGTTCTAATATCAACAATCGAACTTCAGGGCTTGTCACATTTCCTGCTGCGTTGGATGCCATAACCCTATATTTACCTGTATCGACATCCCGCACATTGCGCAGTGTTAACGTATCTGTATTTTCTCCTTTGATGGGTGAGTTTTCGTACAACCATTGATATTCAATCGGTTTTGTTCCGGTCGCAGAAGCTCGCAGAACTGCTGTATCTCCTGTAAAAACTTGAATTTGCTCGGGCAATTCGGTGAACGATACCGGTTGCAACACGCGCACATTAGACAACTCACTGGAAATCTGCCCTGCTTCGTTCCCCATCACCACCCGGTAGCTTCCCTCATGAACTCCCTTCGCATTTCCAACCTTGAAACGCGAAAATGTAGCATTCTCCACCACTACATCATCTCGATACCACTGATAATTTATCGGCTCCGAGCCACTCGCAACTACCTCTAAGAATAAAGATTGGTCTTCCACCAGCGTTAACTCAGGACTTGGCTGTTTAGTTATTTTTATTGGCTGCACCACCGTTAACCCCACCTCATCACTCACCGCGCCGCCCGCCGGGTTCTTCATCACTACTTGATAACTCCCCCCATTTGCTTCCCCTGCACCTTCAATAGTCAACTCAGGCCCCGTAACTCCCTCTATCACTTGGCTGTTAAAACGCCATTCATACTCAATCGGCTCGGTTCCTTTCGCCTCTACTTTGAATATTGCCGTTTCCCCTTCGATCACCCGCGCCCCCACTACCTGCTTAATAATCTCAATCGGCTCATACACCACAACCTCGGCCAACTGACTTGTTACTTCGCCCGCTTCGTTCGAAATACTTACCGAATATGCCCCCTGATCTCCCGCCAGCAATGCCGTGATCTCTAATACCTTTTCATTCTCGCCCTCCAGCAATTGTCCATCTTTATACCATTGATACTTCAACGGCGCAGACCCACTGGCCACCACCTCCAAATTAAGCGCTTGGCCAAGCAGCTTGGTTTCCCCTGTGGGATGATCCAAAATGACAACCGGTTGCACCACCGTTAACCCCACCTCATCACTCACCGCTCCGCCCGCCGGGTTCTTCATCACCACTTGATAACTCCCCCCATTTGCTTCCCCTGCACCTTCAATAGTCAACTCAGGCCCCGTAACACCCTCTATAACCTGACTATTGAAACGCCATTCATACTCAATTGGCTCCGTCCCTTTCGCCTCTACTTTAAATATTGCCGTTTCCCCTTCGATCACCCGTGCCCCCACTACCTGCTTAATAATCTCAATCGGCTCATACACCACAACCTCAGCGGACTTACTTGTTACTTCGCCCGCTTCGTTCGAAATACTTACCGAATATGCCCCCTGATCTCCCGCCAGCAATGCCGTGATCTCTAATCCCTTTTTATTCTCTCCCTCCAACAATTGTCCATCTTTGTACCATTGATACTTTAACGGCGCAGACCCACTGGCCACTACTTCCAAATCAAGCGCTTGGCCAAGCAGCTTGGTTTCCCCTGTGGGATGATCCAATATGACAACCGGTTGCACCACCGTTAACCCCACCTCATCACTCACCGCACCGCCCGCCGGATTCTTCATCACGACTTGAAAGCTCCCCTCATTTTCTTTCCCTGCGCCTTCAACAGTCAACTCAGGCCCCTTAACTCCCTCTATCACTTGGCTGTTAAAACGCCACTCATACTCGATTGGCTCCGTCCCTTTCGCCTCTACTTTGAAAATTGCCGTTTCCCCTTCGATCACCCTCGCCCCCACTACCTGCTTGATAATCTCAATCGGCTCATACACCACAACTTCGGCGGACTGACTTGTTACTTCGCCCGCTTCGTTCGAAATACTTACCGAATATGCCCCCTGATCTCCCGCCAACAATGCCGTGATCTCTAATTCCTTTTTATTCTCGCCCTCCAACAATTGTCCATCTTTATACCATTGATACTTCAACGGCGCTGACCCACTGGCCACCACCTCCAAATTAAGCGCTTGGCCAAGCAGCTTGGTTACCCCGGTGGGATGATCCAAAATGACAACCGGTTGCACCACTGTTAACCCCACCTCATTACTCACCGCCCCGCCCGCCGGGTTCTTCATCACCACTTGATAGCTCCCCTCATTTTCTTTCCCTGCGCCGTCAACAGTCAACTCAGGCCCCTTAACTCCCTCTATCACTTGGCTGTTAAAACGCCACTCATACTCAATCGGCTCGGTCCCTTTCGCCTCTACTTTGAAAATTGCCGTTTCCCCTTCGATCACCCGCGCCCCCACTACCTGCTTAATAATCTCAATCGGCTCATACACCACAACTTCGGCCAACTGACTTGTTACTTCGCCCGCTTCGTTCGAAATACTTACCGAATATGACCCCTGATCTCCCGCTAGCAATACCGCTAACTCTAATTCCTTTTTATTCTCTCCCTCCAACAATTGTCCATCTTTATACCATTGATACTTCAACGGCGCGGACCCACTGGCACTGACCGATAACGTATGAGCCTGACCAAGTAGTTTTTTCGCCCCAATCGGCTCTGTTAAAATTTCCACAGGATGTGATATTGAAAGCTGTATTTCTTTACTAATGGCACTACCCGCAGGATTGGATACCACTATCTGATATACCCCTTCATTATTACTTGAAACATTTTGAAGAGTTAACACAGCAGAAGACCCATTCACTATCTTAGTATTGTTAAACATCCATTGATAATTCAGAGGCGGACTCCCGATTGCTTCCACTTCCATTTTAGCAGTCCCCCCCCTGACAACACGCACCGATTCCGGCTCCTTCAAAATCTCCACTGGAGCATATACAACAACATTGACTTCAGCGCTTGTCGACTCGCCCGCAGTGTTTTTTACTATTACTGAGTAGTCTCCAGTATCACTTGGCTTAACCTTATCAATATCGTAATAGGGCTCATCACTTTCAAAAACCACCTCACCATCCTTAACCCAACTATATGTAAGCGGAATACTTCCCTCTGCAGTTACGCTCAACTGCAACTGCCCGCCCTCTTTCCCAATGAAAGAACTTGGATCTTTGATAATTGAAGGAGGCATAATTACGTTTAAGCGAGCACTACCACTTCTGACAGTTCCTGCTGCGTTTTTAATATCCACCTCATAAAGCCCTCTATCCGAATCAGAAACCGAAAGCATCCTATACTGAGAATCGGAAGCTCCGTCTATAATTCGCCCATTATGGTACCATTGATACGAAAACGGCTCGGTTCCATTAGCATCGACTTTGAAAACAGCAACCCCCCCCTCGTTAGCCCTAGTGTCAACCGGGTGGTTTAAAATTGAAACTGGTTCCAACACATCCACTTCAAATACAGCCCCCCGCACACTGCCGACAACATTCACCACCTCTACCTGATATAATCCCGCATCAGATTGCGAAACGTTTCTTAAGTGCAACTCACTACCTCCCCGCTGGTATAATTCGCCCTGCCGGTACCAATTGTATTGTAACGGCTCAGTTCCACTGGCACTTGCCTGAAGCTTCAACGAATCCCCCTTCAACACGGTTTGATCTTCAAACTGGCGAACCAATTTCGGAGTTATACTAACGATCAATTTAGCCTCTCGACTGCGCACACGACCCACCTCATTGGAAACTTCTACCAAATACTGACCGCGATCCTTATCGGATACAATTCCGATTTCAAATACCTCACTAGTCGCACCTTCAATCGGAACACCTCCATAATACCACTGGTATGCGATTGGCTCCGACCCGACAGCTTCTACTGAGAATCTTGCGATCTCACCCTCGCCCACTGCCAAGTCGCCTACCTCCTGCACTAATTCCACAGGAAAGACAGGAGTAATGTTGACAGCAACACTTTCAACGCTCCCACCTCTATTAGATATAACACAATTATACATCCCTTCAGTTGAAGCAACCACATTGTCCAATCGTAATTTCGCGCCAATCTCACCATCAACGATTGAACCATTTTTAAACCACTGATAGTGTATCGGTGCAGTCCCTACAGAGATCACCTCTAATTCAACCTCTTGGCCGACTAGCACTCTAGCCCCGACCGACTCCTGTACAACCTCTGGAACAGCCACTACATCCAAATATCCCATAGAACTTTGAATAGACCCAACTTCATTGGCAATCTCCACCCAGTAGTTACCCGCATCGGATAACGATGGTTTAGCAATTTTTAACTTTGATCCAACTTCCCCTTCCAGCACCAACCCTTCATGAAACCACTGATACTTAGGGGCCGTCCCTTGTACTTCGACGGACATAATGACCTCTCTATCAACCAAAGTCATCGTGTCCTCTAAGTCTGACACTAATTGCAATGGGAGATTTACAAATAGTTCTGCTGATTCACTTTCTGTTATCCCAACCTCATTGCTAACTCTTAAACTATAAAAACCAGCACTACCCTTCTGCACGTTTATCAGACTTAGTTCAGAGGCAACCGCCCCGGCAATTGGATCGCCATTAAAAAACCACTGAAACTCCATAGGCTTAGAACCGGATACAGCAACCTTAAATGTCGCAGAATCGCCTTCGTTTACAATTTGATTCAATGGCTGCAACGTGAACTCCGGACCTTGGTTAATATTCAGATGCGCAATGCTTTGCACCACGCTTAGGGGGTTTGTGGCTTCAACCGCATAAACACCTTTTTGCGATTCACGTACATTTTCCAAGTCCAATGTCGGCTTTGTTTCTCCTACAATTTCCTTACCATTAAAGAACCATTTATAGGTGATCGGCATTGCGCCATTCGCCTCTATTCCCAACGTCACATTCGCCCCAACCCTAACTGACCGATCTCTTAATCCACTTACAATATCCACAGGAAGATTCAGAGAAAGTTTTACCGGGGCACTCACATACTCTCCTCCCGCGTTTAATAATCGTACGTGGTAATTCCCTGAATCTTTCTTATCCAACTTGTTAAACTCCAAAACGTTTGAGTCCTGCCCCTCTAAAAAGATTCCATTTTTATACCATTCTACGCTAATCGGGGTAGTACCGTTAACGGTAAGTTCATATTTATGGTACGAACCCAGATCCACCGAAACAGGATACAGCCCATCTTCCAGCGCAGGGGGTTCAATAACATTAAGTCTGACAGACGCACTTCTTATAACCCCTAAGTTATTAGCAACTTCCACCTCATAATTCCCCGCCATATTCCCAGAAATCGAGCTAAATTGGATTAACGGATCGTCTTCGCCCTCCAACTCTACTCCATCACGAAACCATTTGTATGTGATTGGTTTCAAACCGATAGCGGAAACACTAAATTGCGCCTCACCTCCGCGAACTACGTCTAAACCGACTGGTTGCACAAGTATACTAGGTGCAGCGTTTTCAGGTGTTCTCGGCAACACTGTTATATCCACCTCAGCCGCAGCTGCATGGTAATTCGCATCATCTTCAGGCATGAAAGAAACTTTAAGCCGGTAAACACTAAAAGACTCCCCCTCGTTTACTTCAAATGCAGTTCCCAACGGCGGGTCGTAATCGAATGATCCCGGTATGTTTGCAGTTGCGTTAAGTTGTGAATTATTTAACGCAGTTCCTGCGTCAATATCAGCGGGCTTAAACCATGAGATGTTTGGACTACCCAAAGCCACATCTATCGGCACACGGGATCCCACTACATTGTAGTCTATTGTATTGTCAGGCGTGAAGGTTACCCGCAACGACTGGCCCCTTCCCGCTTTCAGAACGGACCCAACATCGGGATCATAGTTAAAACTACCTGGCACATTTGCAGTAGCATTTAACTGAACTTGGCCAAGCGGAGTTCCGTAAACAATTTCTTCAGGGGCCAACCAAGATACGGTCGGATCATCAGGAACACCTTCAACGGCCACTCTCGTAACTATCTTGTTTTCAGCTTGGCCAAGCGCATCCCTAACGGTTAACTCGAATGCGTCTTGTTCACCATTTGCATCAGCCAAGGGGATCCATTTTACAAATTCACCGAGTCTTAATTCAACTGAATTAACCACTTGTAACTTCTCGTTGAGAAACGATCCCTTAAAAGTATTATGAAGTACAAATACCAATTCATCACCGTCCACATCGACCGCATCTGAAGCTTTTAAAAGTGCCTCATACCTAATACTGAATTCGGTATCTTCGATCGCACCAGTCAACGTGTCAATGTATGAGATATTAGGCAAGTCCTGCACCGGCTTAACTGCAATACGAACCTTCGCAGGTGCAGACGTGTACTCTCCATCAAATGCCGTAAAAGTGAATGAATCGAATCCGCTGTAATCCCTGTTGGGAATATAAGTGTAACTATTCCCACCACCAGTAAGTTTTCCTTTTTGTGGTAAATCCAAAATATTGAATACCAATTGCGTTTCCTCAGCATCACTACCGTGCAAAGTCAATTTCACTCGATCATCTTCAAGCACTTCTATCGCTTGGTTTGATGCAGCAGGAGGGGCATTGACCTCCTTGACATCAATGGAGACCATTCTACTGGACTCAAAGATCCCGTCGGATACCAATACTTCGAATTGATAAAACCCCGGGCCTTGCTGTTCGCTTGGAATCCAAACTATTTCCTGTGAATTTGATTCGGAAAACTTCAATCCATCCGGTTCTCCATTTAGCCTGTAAGTCAACACATTGTTCATCCGCCCATGATCTGTCGAAGATACTACAATGCTAACCGGTCTCCCTTCAAACACTGTCAAGGGTTCAATTCGGGATATCAACGGCGGCGTCGTATCTACAACCCGAACGGTACGGGAAATTATGGCCGATTTATTACCGCGGCTATCCTCAGCCGAATAAGAAATAAGATACGAGCCAATCGTGCTCAGATCAACCTCGCCAGCTATTTTTACAACCGAAGATAAATCACCTTCCACCCTATCTTGAGCAGAAGCTCCTTGATCTCTGAACGCATTACCTACCTCAATTGTAATAGTTTCGCCTCCCTTCAACTGTAATATAGGCCCCTCAGAATCGACCACATGAACAACCCGAGACCTTGTCACAGCTTTATTTCCAACTCGATCCGCAACCGAATATTTTACAACATATGTTCCAGGAACTCCGGTGTTCACGGTGCTTTCCCTTAAAACCCTCGACATCAAATCTCGATCTACATTATCAGAAACTAGTACGCCCTGATCAACATACTCATACCCTGCTTCCACCTGCTCTATTTCATTACCGATTAGACTAATAACAGGAGGTTCATGGTCCTGTACAATCACAGTTCTAACAGCCTGCACGGCAACATTACCTTGAGCATCTTCTACGTCAAACGTTACAAAATAGGTGCCAGCTCTGTAAACATCGACCGGATTTGAAATAACAATTTTCGACGTCAGATCCCCGTCGATACGATCTTCAGCGACAGCCCCTGGATCATCGTATACCCCCCCTCCATCAATGAGCATTGTGGAATCACCAATTAACTTAATGACAGGTGCCCCTGTGTCCCCCACGGTGACGATCCGATCTACCACCTTGGCTGCGTTGCCCGATTTATCTAAAATTTTATAATTTACAATATATTGCCCCTTCTTGTTTATATCGATTTCATGAACTACGTTTACATCTAATGTTAAATCCCCATCCAAAGTATCTGTAGCCGTGAATCCCGGGTCAACAAACGACTCACCCACTTCAAGTTGGATTGATTGGTCTCCATGTAAAATTAATACTGGCGGGGTAGTATCTCTGACCAAAACTGTCCGGCGCGCAACTTCGGAACGGTTACCATCCCTATCAGATGCAAAATACGATACAAAATAATCACCTGGCTTGAAGGAATTGACATTATTCTCTTCTACCATCAACTCCGTTACATCTCCATCGAGTTTATCAAACGCGGTAGCACCAGCATCGACATAAGCGGTCCCGGCTTCGACTACTATTTCCATCTTACCAACTATATTAATTACCGGAGGTATATCATCACCCAACACCTCAACAGTCCTACGTAAACCTGCAGCACTATTGCCAACTTTATCACTTACAGAGTACACCAACTCATAAATACCTGCCCTGCTTGTATCAACCTCACCCACCACGTCAACTGAAAGACTAAGGTCACCATCAACCGAATCAAAGGCCTCATATCCGGGCTCTACGAAAATTTGACCTTTTACAATTTGATACTCAGATTTACCCAATAAACGAAGCACAGGAGGCTCCGTATCTCGAACAATTACATTTCTCACTAATACCGCCTTATTTCCAGAATTATCAGAAACAAAATATGATAAAGGGTATGTACCATATCTTCCCGTATCAACATCCCCAAGTACGGTTATTTTAGAACTTAAATCCCCATCGTATACATCCATTGCTGTCGCGCCGGGATCAACGAATGTAACACCAGCCTCAACAACCAACTCATCACCCCCGACTAGTAGAATTTCGGGCGGTTGAGTATCCCTGACAATCACGGAACGATTGACCGCGTCAGCCTTATTTCCACTGAAGTCTTTCGCGTTATAAGTTATCAAATTTGGCCCCAATACATTCACGTTCACGGAGCCAATAACAATTAAATTATTTGAAATATCACCGATAAAGGGGTCTCGCACGATTGCCCCCTGCTCGATGTACGAACTGCCCGCCTCGATATAAACCAACGCATCACCCACTAAGCTTATTACAGGTGGGGTCGAATCACGTACAATTACTTCCCGAATAACCGGCTTAGCAACGTTCCCACTAGAATCTTGCGCGATATATGATACACCATAAACACCAGGCTTACTGGTGTCTACACTGCTTTTAAATAAAACTGCATTTGAAATATCCCCTTCAAACACATCAAGTGCATTAGCCCCATCCTCCACATAAGAGTCCCCTAACTCCAAAGTCATCACGCTTTGTCCAATTAACGTAATTGAAGGAGGAGTACTATCCTCGACAAGCACAGTGCGAACCATCTCAATTGCATTGTTGTTATTCGAGTCGCTTACGTTATACAAAAGTCGATATGTACCTATTTCACCTGTATCTACAAAGCCAGTAACTTTAACATTTGCCGTTAGATCACCATCGATTTTATCTTCAGCAAAAAAACCAGGGTCTACGAAATCTGACCCAGCTTCCGCAACGATCGCTTGATCACCAATTAATTCAATAACCGGCTGCCCCGTGTCACCTACAATAACCACCCTCACGATCTGTTGAGCATTATTCCCAGAACTGTCAACCACATTGTATTTTACCTCATATGTCCCTTCGACCTCAATATTCACGGAATTCTCCACTATTATCGACGCACTCAAATCTCCATCAACATCATCAACAGCCTCAGCCCCGGAGTCTACATACGGCTCCTGTAATTCATGGCGAACTACCGCCTTACCTACCAATATTATCTCTGGTGGAGTGCGATCCACCACTTCAATCCTTCTAGTAATTTGCTCCGATTTATTACCACTTAAATCACTAACATTATATATAATCACATATTTACCTGGCCTATTCACATTAACGTTATTAATTATCGTCACTTTATTGTTCAGATTGCCTTCGTAGGAATCATAAGCAACAACCCCAGGATCTTTATATTCCATCCCTACCTCCAACTCTACCAACTCGCTTCCAACCAACTCTATAACAGGGCGTTTGGTATCTTTAACATTTACGGTTCGATATTTTTCAATTGCAGCGTTGTCACTGGAATCGAACACATTGTATGCAATTAAATATTCTCCTGTTTGAAATGAGTTCACCGGATTATCCACAGAAACCAAGTGTGATATATCACCATCTACTAAATCAGATGCCACTACACCTTGATCTTTGAACGCCTCTCCAGCTTCCACCTCCACAATTTCATCCCCAATCAACTGTATCACAGGAGCAACAGTATCCTTTACAATAATTTTTCGAATGATTTGCGTTGCCTGATTGCCGCTTTGATCCTCGACATTAAATTTCACATAATACGTTCCCGGTTTTGATAACCCTTCCGGCATCTCAACTTTTATACTTGATGACAAATCTCCATCTACCGCATCTATTGATTTTGCGCCTGAATCTACATAAACGCCCCCCGCCTCCAGGTAAACGACGGGGTCACCGATTAATAACAGCGATGGAGGCGTACTATCCTTGACTACCACCTCCCTAATTGCTACATTCGATTTATTCCCGTTGGCATCAATCGCCCAATACCGAATTGCATATTGCCCTGGCTTTGCAGTGTCTATATTACTCTCCCACAACAAATTGGTTGTTAAATCCCCATCCAAATCATCAACCGCCGTTGCTCCTAAATCCTCGTACTTAGCTCCTTCGATTGCGAATACACTACTCGCCCCAATTAGGGTCACAATGGGCGGCGTAAGATCTCTCACCATTACAATTCGTTTTTTAACTTCACTCTGATTACCTGAGTTATCAACCGCAACATAATTTACTTCGTACACCCCCACTTTGGAGGTATCAACAAAATTGTTGATTTTAATTTCGCTAGTAACATCACCATCGACCAAGTCCGATGCAATTGCTCCGGCATCAACGTATTCTATACCATACGGCACAATTAATTTGGATTCTCCTATAATCGTAATTTCTGGCCCAGTCGTGTCGATTACTTTGACCGACCGCACCACTTCTTTAGCCATATTACCAGATTTATCGCTGACATTATATCGCTCCGTATAAAGTCCCGGATTCGAGGCATCGACATTCGTCAATAATTCGATATCTTGAGTCAACTCGCCCTCATATGAGTCTATCGCTGTTGCTCCTTTTGCAATGTACTCACTACCAACTTCTAAATGGATCAATGGCTCACCTATTAATGAAATGACTGGAGGCATAGAGTCTATAACCTCAACTTCACGTATTACTGATTCCGCTTTGTTTCCCGCCTTGTCAGATAATTCATAACGCAGCACATAAGAACCTAATTGCTCAGATTGCACCTCCCCAATTATGTTGACGTACTCTTTTAGCGAACCATCAACCAAATCAATTGCAGTGAAACCCGGCTCGACATAAGCCATTCCAGCTTGTTGTGTTAATTTACTTTGACCAATCAAAGTGATTTCAGGAGGTGTTGTATCTTTGACTGTTACAACTCGTGTTAAGGATTTTGCCTTATTCCCGCTGAAGTCCTCAGTCTCGTACCTAATAAAATATTGACCTAGATTAAAAACGTTTACATCACCTTTAACTTGCACTTTATGTGAAATATCACCATCAATACCGTCTATAGCACCCACCCCTGGATCGACGAATTCAGTGCCCGCTTCAACAATCATATCCGCTTCGCCAAACAACGTTAAAACTGGCGGCACGCCATCTTGAACATGCACCAACCTCTCAGCTTGGGCTGCATTACCAGCTTGGTCCGTCACCTCAAACCTTATACTGAAAACTCCGACGGATGATATATCAACATCCCCTTTCGCAATAATCCCTCCAGTCAGGTCCCCGTCTATTAAATCCATCGCGGTGGCTCCTGAATCCTCATATTTTTCACCAGCTTCATGAAAAACCGTTGCAGGCCCGATTAAATTTATAATTGGT
Source organism: Methanobacteriota archaeon (assembly GCA_016845345.1). Classification (GTDB taxonomy): domain Archaea; phylum Thermoplasmatota; class Poseidoniia; order Poseidoniales; family Thalassarchaeaceae; genus MGIIb-Q1. Next base: position 3,078 of record JAERSV010000016.1, on the reverse strand, counting down.
GGTTTTGTGTCAATAACACTAACCAATCGGACGATCTCATTCGCTTTATTCCCAGACAAATCAGAAATATTATAAGCAACTACATACTCCCCTTCAGAATGAACGTTTACATTGCTTTTTACTTTTACGTTTTCACTGGTCAAGCCCTTAACATTATCAGACACAGTTACGCCAGGATCCACAAACTCATCGCCACCTTCTATGTACACCCTTGCCTCTCCAATTAATTCCAACTTAGGGGGGGTTGAGTCTATCACCTGCACCAAACGGGTAACTTCAGCACCTACATTACCCGAACCATCATCAACTGAATACACAAGTTGATAATTACCAACAACCTCTGTATTAACTACACCAGATATTAAAACCCTATCGGAAACATCACCCTGCACGATATCAAAAGCCCTCGTTCCGGGATCCTCGTAAGAACTCCCTGCTTCATGTTCAACATTCGCCCCGCCTAGCAGAACTAGACTTGGCCCAGTGGTATCTACCACCACCACTCTTCTCTGTACAACATCAGATACATTTTGATTATTATCGATCACTGAATACGTTACAGAATAATCACCAGGCGCCGTCGTATTAACAGTGTTGCGAACAACCATTGTGTCACTAATGTCGCCATCCAACAGGTCATGCGCCTTTGCCCCTAAGTCTACATACTCACCTCCAGCCTCAATAGTCAATTCCCCTTCCCCTAATAAGGTGATTATTGGCTTCGTAGTGTCAACAACTGTCACCAACCGTTTTACTGTTTCTGCAGTGTTACCGTTCGCATCGATAGCATTATAGGCCACCATGTAACTCCCAACCGCATCCGTATTCACAGTACTCAACGCTGTTGCTGTGAGCGCTCCGTCCAAACTGTCTATCGCGATCACTCCTGCATCAACGTAGGTACTCTTGGCCTCCACCGTCACTTCACTGCTCCCTACTAACGTCATCTCCGGTTTGGTGGTATCTACCACCATCACGGTTCGCGTTACTGTATCGGCTGCGTTATCATTAGCGTCGCTTACGTTGTACGTCACTGTGTAACTCCCAACTGCATCCGTATTTACAGTACTCAACGTAGTTGTTGTGAGCGCTCCGTCCAAACTATCCGTCGCGGTCGCTCCTAAATCAACGTATGTACTCTTGGCCTCGACTACCACTTCACTACTCCCAAGCAATGTAATCTCTGGCTTCGTCGTATCCACCACTGTGACTGTTCGAGTGACAGTATCGGCAACATTACCATTCGCATCGCTTACGCTGTGCGTCACTGTGTAACTCCCAACCTCATCCGTGTTCACGGTACTCAACGCTGTTGTTGTGAGGGCTCCGTCCAAACTGTCTATCGCGATCGCTCCTGCATCGACGTAGGCACTCTTGGCCTCCACTACCACTTCACTGCTTCCTAATAACGCAATCTCTGGCTTGGTCGTATCCACCACAGTAACCATTCGGGTGACTGTGTCGGCTTCGTTACCATTCGCATCGCTTACGTTGTAGGCCACCGTGTAACTCCCAACCTCTCCCGTATTCACAGTACTCAACGCAGTTGCTGTGAGCGCTCCGTCCAAACTATCCGTCGCCGTCGCTCCTGCATCTGTCTCTGATCCCCATCTCACGCTGCCCACTACCCTCCCTCCGTACAACGCAATCTCTGCCTTCGTCGTATCCACCACTGTGACTGTTCGAGTGACAGTATCGGCAACATTACCATTCGCATCGCTTACGCTGTGCGTCACTGTGTAACTCCCAACCTCACCCGTCTTCACGGTACTCAACGCTGTTGTTGTGAGCGCTCCGTCCAAACTGTCTATCGCGATCGCTCCTGCATCGACGTAGGCACTCTTGGCCTCCACTACCACTTCACTGCTTCCTAATAACGCAATCTCTGGCTTCGTCGTATCCACCACAGTGACTATTCGGGTGACTGTGTCGGCATCGTTACCATTCGCATCGCTTACGTTGTAGGCCACCGTGTAACTCCCAACCTCTCCCGTATTCACAGTACTCAACGCAGTTGCTGTGAGCGCTCCGTCCAAACTATCCGTCGCCGTCGCTCCTGCATCGACGTAGGTGCTCTTGGCCTCCACTACCACTTCACTGTTTCCTAATAACGTAATCTCCGGCTTCGTCGTATCCACCACTGTGACGGTTCGCGTGACCGTCTCGGCTTCATTACCATTCGCATCACCTACGTTGTACGCCACCGTGTAACTCCCAACCGCATCCGTATTCACTGTACTACACGCAGTTGCTGTGAGTGCTCCATCCAACCTATCCACCGCCGTCGCTCCTGCATCAACGTAGGCACTCTTGGCCTCCACTACCACTTCACTATTCCCCAACAATGTAAGTTCTGGCTTGGTCGTATCCACCACAGTAACCATTCGGGTGACTGTGTCGGCTTCGTTACCATTCGCGTCGCTTACGGCGTACGTCACTGTATAACTCCCAATCGAATCCGTATTCACAGTATTCAACGCTGTTGCTGTGAGTGCTCCGTCCAAACTATCCACCGCCGTCGCCCCCGAGTCCACATAGATACTCTTGGCCTCCACCGTCACTTCACTGCTCCCTAACAACATGATCTCCGGTTTCGTCGTATCTACCACCGTGACCGTTCGCGAGACTGTATCAGCTACGTTCCCGTTCGCATCACTTACATTGTAAACCACAGTGTAACTCCCGACTGCATCCGTATTCACAGTACTCAATGCAGTTGCTGTCAGATTCCCGTCCAAACTGTCCGACGCCGTCGCCCCGGAGTCGACATAGGTACTCTTCGCCTCCACCGTCACTTCACTGCTCCCCACCAACGTAATCTCAGGCTTAGTCGTATCCACCACTGTGACTGATCGGGTAACCGTATTCGCGGCATTACCTTTCGCATCGATTACGTTGTAGACCACCGCGTAACTCCCAACCGCATCCGTATTCACAGTACTCAACGCAGTTGCTGTGAGCGCTCCATCCAAACTATCTGTCGCCGTCGCTCCTGAGTCGACGTAGCTGCTCTTGGCCTCCACTACTACCTCACTACTCCCTAACAACGTTATTATCGGCTTCGTCGTATCTACCACC
>JAERSV010000015.1 GCA_016845345.1 Methanobacteriota archaeon | reverse complement strand
ATTTCGCCTTCATCAGCATCAAGGAAAATTGTCATTCCCACTTCATCCCACCACAAATCTTCTGGATACTCAAAACAAACCACTTGGGAGTCACTCCACGCTTCTGGAAAACCCTCTCTAGAGGTTTCCAAATCACCGCCTTCGTCACTAACTGCAGTTACCCATGCTAGATTCAGGGTTGGTAAGAGCAGAAGCAATACCAGCAAAATTCCAAGTGAACCGGCTCGCTTTGCAGCCATGTTGCCGCCAGCGAGACCAGCTGTTGACAACACCAATGTCATCACTACCAACAGTTCTGTTAGCAGTGGCAATCCTGTCACTGTTGGATTTGTGGTTTCAACTCCTTGATTTTCTGAGTTTTGCTGCTCATCAGAGTCTGTGCTTGGTGCTTTTGGATCATCATCAAAATATCGAACCTCAAGCCATGAGGCATCGTTGGCGGCGGCCATTACTTCAGTAGTGCCACCAACACCAGCAGTCAACCAACCTTCTTTTTGAGGATGCCAATCCCACTGCAGAGATGATTCTATGTTATTTTCACCCCACCAGACAAGATGTCCTGCCCAATACCCATCAGCAGTATTGTGAGGGACCACTAGTGGTATTCCACCCAAATTATAATTTCCAACTAACAATACAGGTTCTCCTGAAACCGGACCGAAGTCTATCACTGTGGCATTATCACAATCTGTCAAATTATAGAAACAATGAGCCTTGACTGAATCTAAATCTCCAGTCACCACCACTCCATTTGGCAAATTAACTGGAATAGATGGCGCAATTCCAAGTGAAACCCGATTCTTCACGCTAAGATTTGATTCGTTATTGAGTTGTAAATTTACTAACTCTCCACCTTCACTTCCTTGAACGATAACACCAGCACCAAAAGTGTCATTTTGATGACTTGGATACATTATGAAAGGGGGTGTTCTTATTTTCAATTCCGAGGCACCAAGAATTGAATTCAAATCCCATGAAGAAAAATTACTGCCATCTATCTCCCATGAATGGAAACCCCCGCTCTCATCACCGGTGGCTAACAATAACCCTGAAGTGCTTGAAAAAATTGAAAAATTTTCTGATAAAATCGCCAACCCTACACCATTTCGGTAACCTGTAGCATTGTCGGGAAAGGTGTGCTGAAACAGTAGTGTGCCATTCGGACTCAAACCCAGTACTCCAGTTTCAGTAGAAATGTGAATTGTATCCTGTACATTTGGCTCACCAATTACCGGCATTAGTTTTCCAGTAACCCCCCAAGAAATCCGCTCGGTTTCATACATCCATAGTAACTCGCCAGTACTCGCATTGTGAGCGGTTATGTTACCACTTGTCCATCCATTGATAAGCATGTCAAATCCATAGACAAAAACCGGTGGTGAAATCTCAAATCCGGAGCGTGATTGATTGTGTTCATAACGCCAAATCTGCTCACCAGTGTAAGTGTTGAAAGCGTAAATCCCTGGTCCTTTACCATCATCCCAAGGACCACCTGGGCTGTCACTTCTCCCCCCTACTTTGACGAACAACATTTCTTCAACAACTACTGGAGCAGTAGACACGTACCCCGATTCCAAGTCTTTTGACCATTGGAGAGGAGGTAATTCCCATGCTGCATTTTCAGGATCTACTGTATGACCAAGTGAGGTACTTGCTGGCACAACCAAAAGGCCAAAAAAAACAATGAAGATTACAAATTTTGTTGAAGGCATAGTCTCGCCTCATTGTAATTTCATGATGGCGTCTTTCAAGGCATCACTGACTGCTTTACCATCAGCACCGCCGCCTAATTCTTTGAGCACGATTCCCATTAAAGGACCCATAGCTCCCATGCCTCGCTCGGCAACAAAATCAGCTCTTTCAGCAATGATTCTAGCGACCACTTCCTCAACTGCACCACTATCGGCAGGTACCACACCTAACTCTCCGGCCCGCCTCTCAAGGGCGGAGCGAATAGCATCTGCAGAACCTTGGTGTGCTTGCCAATCACCACTGGTCATCATTCTTGCAGCCAGAGGAATTAATCCATCTCTCGTAACTCCTCCAGCCTCACGCATCTCCAAACAGAATCCAAGTAATGCAAGTGATACGTTGTCAACACTTGGAGCACCAGTTAATTCCGCGATTTCCTCTTGAGCACGGTCAAGCAATAACGAACCCCAAGCCTTGTCTGGAAGACCTGCTAAACCGACCATCAAGTCCCCATCTTTACCGGCATGGAAGTCATCGTCAGCTTCTCGTCCAAGTAATGCATCAACTTGGTTATCAGAAAGGTCACACAGAGCCAGTTTAGCCCTCCTTTCTCCTTGAGTAAGGGGTAAGTTTGAGGCGATTTCATCCCATTTTTCTTGCGCGATTGGGACCACCTGAATATCGGTTTCAGGATACATTCTAGCACTACCTGGTAACGGCCTCATCGCCGAGGTTGTGCCATCCTCTGGCGCTCCTTTTTTGATGACAACATTACGGACTTCTTGTTGAGTCCTGTGGAATGATTGCCGAGCCCGATTAATGACTGATTCAAGCGCTAATTCAGCCTGCCATTTTGGCGCTACACATAGTACAAATGCATCCGATTCACCCAAATCAAGATTAGATTTTGTAGCATCAACTTCGGCTTGCTCGATGCCGTATGCAGGCAATTCATCTGAATGAAAGATTCCACGCACGCCAGCAAGTTTCGCCGCTGATGCTAACTCTCTGCCAAGTCGCGGCATTTGTGCACCATTAGCATCGAGTTGCTTAGTTCCTATTCTACCTGCAAAATTAGCCAATTTCACTGCTAACACTTTTGCACCATCTGCTAACGAGTCGCCAACCATTTTTGATTGACAATTGCTGAATACATCTGTGATATCAGTTACATCACATGGTAACAATTCTTCTACTAACTTTGCAACACCCTCTTCTGTTGCATCATCATCATTATCGCGATTTGGAGGTAATAACGGCTGGCCATTTTCAGCCCGCATTTCATTTGCCAGCCGGTAGAAATGTAGTTGTCTTGCCATCTCTAATTCAATGATTTTTGGAATCCAATCTAAATCTTGACAGCCCTTGATTTCAACCCGGTCCCCACAAGCAATTGAGACATTTAGGTCCTGGCGAATGGTACCCAAACCCCGGCGAACTCGACGAGTATCTCGAAGTAATTGGCCAAGTGCTTTACTGGTTTCTTGAGCGTGTGTTGGGGACAATATATCAGGTTCTGTTGCAATCTCAATCAGTGGCACTCCGAGCCTATCAAGGGTGTAAATCACCACTTCCCCCCCACTTCCACTCAGAGTATCCAACTTTCGTGCTGAATCCTCTTCCAAGGTTAGAAGTGAGATTCCGACTGGCGCGGAATTTGTTTGTACTGCGCCTCCGGTGGCAATCAATGTGGTGCGTTGAAAACCGCTTGTATTTGAGCCGTCAACTACCGTTTTTCTCATTGCTTGCATGACTGCAACAGGATTCATATCCATCATTGCTGAAACCGTCAAGGCGACTTCAACTGCATCTTCGTCATGGCTGAGAGGAGGTGCTTCATCAAGTTCGATTAATCCTGCATTTGGTGATTGAACATAGGTGAACGAACGATTTCTGCGAGCCTCAAAACGAGCAGCAACGTCGACTACACCGCCTTCACCTTGTGCCGCTCTTAGTCGGCGGTGTGCTCTTGGCCACGATTCTGGAATCGTGTCTATTGTGTAATCATAAAGGATTCCTGGTTGACGAGAATGCAACTTGCCTGTTGCAAGTTGTTGGTGGATTTCGATTCCACACATGAAACCCAGTGATTCAGGGTCTAAGGACCCTGCATCAGAGATATCTCCCTCCGGCTCCCCGCTTGCCATCAATAACCCGGAGAGGCCTATGGCTCATAGCAGAACCGGCTCATCTAGTCTAGAAATCTAGTGTGTTGTTTAGTTGACAAGTCGCCAACGTCCAGCACCGGGGGTGTATATTTGACTTCGCATGGATAATTGTTTGAGGGCATCCTCGACCTCATATTCATCAAAATTCTGCCGCGCCATTTCATTGAGGATGTCTCCTGCCGCAACATCCACATCTCTCTTGCCTCCAGTCAACTGTTTCATGACCTCCAAAGTAACTTGTTCAGCCGACCTCTTTTTAGCCGAGCGTCCGGTACTAATTACTCCTTCATCAAACTCATCACCCATCAATTCGTACCGCCAATTTCTGAACATCGCAAGTGCTCTTTTTGCATCCTCAACAGTCGCTTCTGGGGAAAGGCGCATTCTTGCGTTTGCCTCAGCTAATCGAACCAAACCTTCGAGCGCTCTAGCAGTAATTGGAACGCTATTGTCTTCATCAGAATCTTTGGTTCTTGTTTCAATATAGAAGTTGGTTATTTCTTCCTGCGCTTCGGTTGTTAACACCGGGTGTATCGTGCGTTTAGCCCACGCAATATATTTCTGAAACATCGAAATGGTCAATTGGTCTTCACCATTGTAACCCTTCTTCAATGCAGACTCATCATCTACTACTTTTGGATCGGATTCTCGACCTTCTTCAATTAGTGTTTCACTAATTCCTGTACTTCGATTTGAGAGTATATGTTCAGCAATTTGCATATCTTGTTCCTTAACAACATCATCTCTCAACAACCAGATGATATCAAAACGTGACATCAAGGCTGGTGGCAAATCAACTTCCTCAAACATTGGTGAAATATCTAATCCTGCCTGAGCCCGATGACTAAAACGACCAAGCCGAGGGTTAGCAGCAGCCAAGACTGCACATCGGGTTCGCATTGTTGCATTGATTCCACCTTTTGAAATGTGGATTTTTTGCTGTTCCATTGCCTCATGCATTTTTGACCTGTCATCATTATTCATTTTGTCAAATTCATCTATCGCTGCAAGTCCCGAATCAGCAAGAACAAGAATTCCAGCCTCCAATGAGAAGCGACCATCATTGAATGCATCCCTAACCGCAGCGGCGGTTAGACCAGCACCTGAAATACCTCCACCGGAAGCATATTTCCCACGTGGTGAAATCTGTGACATATACGACAATAACTGGCTTTTTGCAACCCCAGGGTCACCCATCAGTAAAATGTGAATGTCACCTCTTGCTCGAGTACCATCAGAATATCTTCTTGATACGCCGCTGAATAATTGCATCACTAATGAGCGTTTAACCATCTGCAATTTACCAGCACCAAAAATGGATGGAGCAATACTGTTAGTCAATAATTCATACAAATCCGAACGATTGCTAATTTCAATAATCTGCTTCTTCTCTTCCTCGGAAATTTCTATCTCGTTAAATGGTGTATTCTCATGCTCTGCAGAGACTAATGAGTGATAGATGTTGAACATCGGGGTCTTACCACCCCTTGTTTTCTCACTGCGAATAAAAGGCACTAGATTTACCGTAACTCTCATTCCCGGGAGTAGAACATTTGCCAAGTCTGCCTCAGCTAGTACTGTTGCTCGCGCCGGTTGTGCTCCCCCAGTCACATTTTCTGGTAATTCTTGAATCTCTATCCATTGATTATCCACTAAAGTCACATTTTCATGGATTAGGTCGAATCTTGTGCCATCCTTACCACCAGCGTTTTTGCCGCAACCACCATCTAAATCATTACACTGAACTGGTTCAATTAATTCTAATTCGTTCAGTTGTGCTACCTCGGTGATATGTGTGCAGATAACGCAACGGAATTGGGCATGGTAAATTCTTGGTTTTAATTCTGAAACCTTAGTGACAACAACCTCGGATGAGATTAATTTGTCAATCTCATCAGAGCCTACTTCGCGTAAAGACTTCTTACAATCATGAGGTAACTCAATGATTCGAAGAGTAGGGTCAATTTCCCAGCCACCCTCAGCACACAATGCTCTCAGTGATTCAGTGGCGGCTCGTAAAATCGGTTTAGGATACTCAATCAGCGATTTAGCAAAATTAGGATCCCAAGCCTGTATATCACTAAAATTAATGTTTAATCCCGGTTGTTTTGGCCAACTACTAGCCAATACCTGAATCTCTCTGGCGTATTGCTCTTGCAACAAAGTTCGCCAACGAGCATTTGAGTCTTGGATACCAACCATTGGAATATCTCCCACGCAGGACTCATCAGCGCTCGCGGACGGTATTTGAACAACGCGATTTCCCCCCCTTATTTCCACTGGAAATCAGAACTTTATTCTAGACTCGAAATTGCCTTTCACCCATTTCCACTGGAGAAGATTCCAATTGTAATCAAGCAATGGCCCCACCACCCCGTGGGGCGCCGCCGAACCATCATTACAGAAGTGAATCAACGGTAGCACGTAAGTCAGCCAAGCCAATTGGTTTTTGCAACATTATCCCGGGTGGTGGAACTCCTCCTGCCTCAAGGATATCCGCTTCGTCATGACCGCTCATCAGCAATACAGGTGCCCGAATACCCAACTCTCTTACCTTGTGCGCAAGATTCACACCATTCATCTCTGGAAGTGACATATCGGTGGCTAATAGGACAATATTTGGATTCTGTTTTATTTTCTCAAGTGCGGATTCAGCATCTTCATGGGCTGAAACTTCAAAACCCATTCTAGAAAGGATTGTCTCGCCCAATTTGCGGAGTGTTTCTTCATCCTCAACGAAGATAACAAGACCACGGCTCAACTGTTCACCAATGTATCGGAGGCGGGTAATCACTATGAAACTCCCGCAATTCCGAATAACTAATGGAACACACACGCTCTGGAGATGACATCCTCGTTAGAATTGATCCGGGGGAAGAAATTCATGCATCCTTGCAGAAACTTGCAGATGATGTTGGATTTGACGCGGCGGCAATTACCAGCGGTATTGGTCGAACTCGTGGCAATCAATATGGTTACATGAATGCAGAAGGAGTGTACCAGAGGCGACCATTGGACCCACCATCAGAATTGGTGAGCCTTTCAGGTAACATTGCTCGCACAGAGAAGGGTGAAGCATTCACACATATCCACTGCTGTTGGTCTGATGATGACAATAACGTCCACGCAGGTCACTTGTTTCAAGCGACTGTGCATGTCGTGGCTGAAATTCATATTAGAGTCATGGAGCATGCCGGAATGACGCGGTGTCCTCTAGCTGACTTTGAGTTATTAGGTCTGGAATTTGACTAGAAAGACGAGGGTCGATGGTAATGCGAGTACTTTTTGCTCATGGATTTGAAGGCACGCCTGAAGGGAGTAAACCATCCTACATGAGAGATGAATTGGGATGGGATGTTGTTGCCCCATCGATGTCTGAACTAGGTTGGTCAATCGAACAAGAGACTGAGGTTCTACTCAGAATAATTGACGAAGATGGGCCATTTGATATCATCGCAGGCTCATCAATGGGCGGTTTAGCCGCGGCCAATGCCTCCAACCTCCGCCCTGACGAAAAATTTTCACTGCTTCTCATTGCACCAGCATTTGGACTAGGCGATTTGTGGCGAGAAGGAGCAAAACCGGAAGGATTGGCGCAGTGGGAAAGAGCTGGTAGCATTCAATATTTCATGAACGGATTGGGGATTGAAGTCACGTTGGACTGGGAATTTTTCCTCTCTGCTGAGCGAATGTCATGGCCAAAACTGAATCATCCAACAGTAATTCTTCATGGAAATTTAGACGATGTTGTACCACTGGAAAACTCACGTAAGGTTGCTCACGAAGAATCGCGCGTCATGAAACTTATCGAAATTGATGATGGGCACAGAATGCAAAAAGCATGCTTTCAATTTGAAGAAGTGACGAAAATTTTAGAGTTGGGATAATGGCGTACAACGAGCAATCAAGGCCAAGGTTTTACTATCTTTTACCGTGCATAGTATTAGTGTCTTTAATTGGTTCAATCACCCTTTTCTTGGCCCTAGGAGTAGGTGAAAAAGGAATTTTCACTATTGTCACGATAGGCTATTGGTTGGCTTTTGGAATCCCAATTATGTGGTTCGTTTGGTTGAGTTGGGCATTCTCAATCTATGCCATTCAATATGATGGAAATTCCCTTACATTCGGATTTCTTGGGTGGGGAGTAAAATTGCAAAACTCAGAAATTGTTTCAACAAAAGTTGTTGAGATTAAATGGATAAAATGGGGTGGGATGGGGTGGAGAATAAAGGGGATCAAATCAATTGGATATATCACCAGTAGTGGCTCTGGTATAGAGATTAAAACCACGCGCAAGGGACGCTTTTACACATTCAATTGTCAAGACCCGCAATCATTGCTAAATGACTTACGGACAGGTGGTATAACCATTGAACAAGACTCGGCGGTTTGAAGAACCGCCACCATCTCGACGATTCAATGAGTGACGGCGAAGGGCTCGATTACGCTTCGTCTGGAGTCGATATTGATTTGGAAGCCGCCTCGGTGGCCTCGCTCATCGGAGCACTGTCAAAATCGGTTCGTAATTCTGGAACACCCGGTGCTCCAGTAGATTTGCCCGGTGGCTTTGGCGGCTTGGTTGAATTTGGTGATAACCTGTTAGCACTAGCAACTGATGGTGTTGGCAGCAAGTTACAGATTGCCAACGAGTTAGAACAACTTGCTGGAGTCGGAATTGACTGCATGGCAATGAATGTCAATGACTTGCTATGTGTTGGTGCTGAACCGATCGCTTTTGTTGATTATGTTGCAATTCCAAAGCCTGACCCCGCAGTACATGCTGCCCTTGGTGCCTCTCTCTCGAGCGCCGCCGCCCGAGCGCGCGTGACGCTCGCAGGCGGGGAAACCGCATCTTTGCCAGGAATTGTCAAGGAACTCGACCTTTCAGGAACTGCTCTTGGCTGGTTGCCAAAAGATGAGGCAATTACTGGGGAAAATATGCAAGCAGGTGATGCACTCATCGGATTGCCTTCCTCTGGCATTCACTCCAACGGTTTTTCTCTTGTACGTGCAGTATTGGAAAAAACCGGCGCAGATATCAGAAACCCTGCACCGTTTTCAGTCGATGAAAATCGCATTGAGCGATTCACAGAGGGTGAAGTCACTTTAGGTGAAGTTTTACTGAATCCAACTAGAATTTACTGCGACCCTGTCTACGACCTAATCGCTACTTGCCGTGGTGGCGAGGGGCCTTGTGAGAGTGAGCAAATCAAGGGAATTGCCCACATTACAGGAGGGGGACTGTCCAATCTTCTACGTCTTCACGATACTTTAGGGTATCACATTTCCAACCCAATGAACACTCTTCCTGAGTTTGACTGGATCGCCCAAATGGGTGAGGTGAACGAGCGCGAAATGGCGCGCACTTTCAATCTGGGGATGGGTATGGTAGTCATCGTTGATGGCTCAGCCTCCGAGGCTGTGACCGCATGGTTAGAATCCCGGATGAGCGGTTGCCAAGCCGTTGGTGAAGTTGTTGACCATGGGCGCAAAGTGACTCATATCAATCCAAATATTTCGTTTGACCACTACTGAATCGTCTAGGATTTTTATTGCCAATCATCTTTGAAATGATTATCAAATCCCGCATCTGATTCATTTTCTGAAGACCATGCATCATTCTGTAAAATTGATTCATCAAATTCGATTTCTGGTAAGGTTGTTTCAGATACTTCTGGATTACTCAGGAAGTGTCTTGATGCAGATAAGAGGATTCTACTAATAACTTCCCACTCGGATTTCTGTTGTCTTTTACTTTCCACCCATAGCATTATTTCATGCAAGGTACTTTCAACAATAGGATTTCCTTGTAACCAATCTGCAAGTCTTTCACAGCGTTGACATGATTTGTGCAACCCGGCGTCATATACAATGGAGGTTTCGTCTTTAGATCTACAAGGACCGCACGCTCGCTGGCGCACCCAATTTGCAAGTGCTTCGTAGTCATATTCACTAGTTTTTCTATTCTTTTCATCTTTCATTACATTCACCGTTTCTAATCTAATTGGTTGAGAATATTTGGAATTGTGGGGAACAAGGAGGGAGGAACTAAGCCCTTTACCGTTCGTGAAAACAACCTTGTTATTACTTGGCAAACCCACAAAAATTCGACAATATAAAAAGGATGCATGAGTGGGAATTTACTCGATGATAGTGTCTCATCAATACCTTATTCTGCCGATATATAAAGAAACGACTCCCCTAGTGTATGCGTGTAAGAATCCACCCAATCAAGTCACACTTTTCTGTTTCATCCTTATCTATTTCTGTTGGTTAATAAAGGACCGACTTCAGTAGTGCATACGATTGGAGTTTAGTATAGAATCACACTACAACTTGAGGTGGCTCAACAATACCTTCTTCTTTAGGTTATTAAAGAAACCAATCCACCCACAGGTGTTGATTCAAAAATAATGAATCATTCAAAAAGAGTCGGAAATAATCTGTTTTTATGGCGGAGTCTGTCAATGTTTGTCGATGCTGCCGAGGAACCCTTCATGAACTGGATAATAATCCATTGTGCAAGGTCTGTTCACCTTGGAACGATGCTAAGGAATTGTTGCTACTCTCCACTCCTCCGTGGCAGAACTACATGCAACAACATCAAACCGAGCTACTCAATCAAACCATAGATTGGTTGCGTGAGGACAGGCAAATCATCTCTCACATGCCTTACAATCGTGGATGGGCTGAATTGTTGAGGAAACTGACAGGAAACACCCATATTTTATCTGTGGACATACAGATTGAAAATCATCGTGATTATTATTCATACTTGGCTGTGTTTGAGAAATTAGCCGCCCGCGGTTCTCTCCTTTTTCCAAATATAGCGGGTGGTGAAACTGATAATAACGAAATTACAGTTCGATTCAATGGGCATGAAATCAGAACTTCGGGGCAAGCAATAATTGTTGATGGAGCAAAAATTGACCGAGGTCCGGGAACCCTGTTATTCATGATGATGATTGAGAATAGAGTTGAATCCCCAGCACTAAGATTCCTCAATCTTTTCCACCAATTTGAAGGGACAGACCATAACCATGCCACAAGTGATGAACAACTTAGCAGAGATGTTCTGAGAGACGGCCGCTTCAATCCTTATGGGGCAGCAGATTCACCGCGAACAAAATCAAGGAAAAAGAAGAATGCCCCGCCTCCACTTTGTGATTGGAACCACGAAACTTACCTGCTTGGAATTGAAGTGGGAACTCGCGGTAGGCACGTCATACAACTTCCAACTCAGCCATCACTTTTAGAGCGCTTTTTGACTATCTGGGGAGGGCGCCCTTCAACCCTTGTTTCAGACCGATTACGAGCCGCTACAAGACACCTGACAGAAATAGTCGGTATCCATTCCGAAGACGCTAGAATCACTCCTCTTGAGAGGTCGTTTTCGTTATACCGCTCTATAATTGATGGAAATCCTAATGTTGAAGTGATTGATTTTGGATTAGTAATAAAAGGTGGTTTGGGAATTCTATGGAGAATAACTCCTGGTAGAGGGGCTCACAATGCCCCATATCTTATCCAAACGATGTCGCAGAACAGGATTGGATTAGGTCAACCAATCTGTATGTTTGACGATGCTGAACTCCCATTAGGAGA
>JAERSV010000014.1 GCA_016845345.1 Methanobacteriota archaeon | reverse complement strand
TCCTGTAAAAATTCTCAACAGGTGCATTCAATAAAACCGACAAACCCCCTCAATTGCCGGAGGGGTGACAGTGGGGGACAAGCGATACATCCGAGATGCTTTGCACGGTGACATCATTCTGCCTGATTACATCAGTAGAATAGTTGACACCAGAAGTTTCCAACGTTTACGCTATATTCAACAATTAGCAACCTGTCACTATGCCTTTCCATCAGCCACCCATAGTCGTTTTTCACACTCAATAGGTGTGTATCATTTAGCAACTCGCTTGGTTGAAGATTTGACTGATAGATTCCCTGGGAGAATCAGCGAGAGGGATGCGAAATTAGTGCCAATAGCCGCGCTTTTACATGACATTGGGCACCCACCATTTTCTCACATGTTAGAGACTCCAGAAGTGTTTGCTACATATGCTGATCATGAGGAATGGGGGCGCAGAATATTGACTGACTCGGAGTGCGATATTGCTGTAGTACTTCACGAAATACTAGGTGATGAAGTTGACCGTCTTTTGGCAATAATGAAAGGTGGCGAAGTAGAGCCTTTTCTACATGAACTAGTTTCTAGTCAACTTGATGTTGATAGGTTTGATTATCTAATGCGAGACCAGTTTGTGACTGGGGCTGATGTAGGTGGATTTGACCTTGAAAGATTGTTACGAGCCATCAAGATATCTGAGGACGGACATCTTGTTGTTGCTTCTGAATCAACATCAGCTGTTGAAGCATATTTGGTTACTCGTTGGCACATGTATGAATTGGTTTACTTTCACAAGTTGAGCATGTTGACTTCCGTGTATTACGTGCGCGCGCTTGCGAGGGCGAGAGAATTGCACGAAGAAGGTTCACTTCCAATATCATTGAAAATGAGGGATTTATTGTCAAACCGCACTCTTACCCCCTATCGTTATTCACAATTGACAGATTCTTTCGTGATTGCAGATGTCTTCCAATGGG
Organism: Methanobacteriota archaeon; assembly: GCA_016845345.1. Lineage (GTDB taxonomy): Archaea > Thermoplasmatota > Poseidoniia > Poseidoniales > Thalassarchaeaceae > MGIIb-Q1. The sequence goes on along the minus strand of JAERSV010000014.1, from coordinate 2,873 downwards.
CTGATCATCAAGATGAGATTCTTTCAGGTTATGCGAAGAGGCTGTCTAGCCGAGCGGTCTTTCACAAACAATTGCGTATTGTGTTAAATCCTACGCAAGTTGATGACCTGTGGAGTGGTTTGAAGGAAATCGTTGAGAGTGCTGGGTTTGATGGTTATCATGATTTAATCAACGCACCACTTAGGAAAGAGGGTTATTTGCCATATCAAGAGGGTATCCACCTTGATGATGGTAGAGATATATCTGAGGCATCACCTCTAATTCAATCAATTTCTGGTGAGTTCGCTCGCTCAATTGTTTTTGTTCCCGCTGAAGTTCGCCAGCAATGTGAAGAATATGTTGAAGAACAAATTGCTGGCATATCTCAGTGATTATATTTCTTTAATTCTGTTGAAAACAGATTGAATATTGGTGGGCCCGACCGGATTTGAACCGGCGGCCACTCGGTTATGAGCCGAGCGCTCTAACCAGCCTAAGCTACGGGCCCTTGATGCCCCGTCTATGCTACCCCTGTTCAAAGTTGGCACTTGAATTGGTGCTACCGCACGCTGAAATAGGACCGCCTAAGAGGGCGGGGGGATGGCATACCCGAGGTTTGGCTCTATGTTCGTTGCAACTTCACTGTTGCTAGTCTCCTTATGTTTAGTTCCACATGTTTCTGCTCAACTAGGTGGTTCGCCTAATCCAGATATCAATATTGATTGCCCTGATGCAACAGTGGAAATCGAAGTTGGGCCCGGTGATTCAAGAGTTGGTTCAGTAACTTGTACGCTTGAAAACCCCTCAATACACCAAGAAGATATCAACATCTCTGTTGAAGAGATTGGGTTGAGTGTAGCATACCCTGGTTCAGTATCTGTATCCTCGAATAGTGAACAAACTTTCACCATTAGTTGGTCAACTGAATTTAATGCTGATGTAGAATCTTTCACTAGTTCTATTGAAGCCACCGTGACTTCAGTTAATGGGATACCATGGGCTACTGGTAATACTAAGAGCGACTCTGTGAGAGTTGAGATAATGCCTTTTGGCAGACCTTGGATTGACATGGAAGGACAGGAATTATATCTCAATTATGGGGGGCAATCAACCCTTAATTTCTCTATGCGTAATACAGGTAATGCAGAGGACACACTATCGTTAGTTATGGAAAATCAAAGTGGTCTTGAAGAGTTTGGTTTTACCTTTGAATATTCAGATACTTCTGCTAAGTTGGGAGTAAATGAATCTAAAGATATCATACTCACGATTACTGCATCAGAAGATATTGCTGACGGTTCCTTTGTTGTGATCTTGCAAGTGGATAGTCAGTTAGCGGATGAAAGCGGGAATCCGTGGGTTGTTGAGGATAATTTCAGATTGCAATCTATTGCAGAAGAAGAGTCATTTTTGTCGTCTTCAGTTGACAATGTACCGGCGTGGGCAATTACTACAGCAATGGTGTTAGCGGGGTTGGCGGTAGTTGCTGTCATTGTCGTCGTGGTTAAGTTAGGAATGTCACGCAGCGGTAGCACAACATCTGAATTTGATTTCGAAGATGATTTAGGCGATGATTTTGACCTTGAGGATGAAGAGTTTGATGATTTTGGCCTTGATGACTTGTGAAATCTCGGTCACATTGAACAGTACTACGCCCCCATATCCTTATAGCAGAACGACTGTGACAGTTCACCGTAGGTGACTAAGGTGAATGGAAGAGTAACTCGCAGATTGATTCTCATTGTGGCAGTTTATGCATTGAGTATGTGGGCAGGGGCTGCATCAAATGTAGCGGCACAAGGTGTGTCACCAAACCCAACCGTCAGCGTTGCTTGTTCTCCTGCGGCTATCCCAATTGAGGTTCATCCGGGAGCAGCAAGAACAGGTACAACTTACTGCACTGCAACAAACCCAACTCAGTATGTTGAGGATGTCACAATTACCGTGACTGCTGGTGGATTAGCAGTCGCACATCCTGGTTTGATTACAGTCGGTGCGTACGATTCAGCAACTTTTGAAGTGGTTGTTCGAGGCGATAACAGAATGGCAGAAGGTAGTCGGTCAATCACAATTACTGCTAGAGTCACATCTGCTAGCGGTATTCCTTGCACAACTTGCCCTTCAGTGCAATCATCTGTGATGGCGACAATCATGCAATTCAGCAGACTCCGTGTTGAGGCTGAAGAGCCATTCAAGCAACTTCGCCCAAATACCGATTACATTTTTGAGTTCAAGGTTTACAATGATGGAAACGCATATGACCGATTCAATATTGACATCGTAAACCGTGATGACCTTGAGGAAAAGGATTTCCAGATTACTTTGCCGTCCATCAGCACAGAGATTGAACCACAAGCACCGGCTGATAAAATGAGAGTTATGATGAGAACACCTAAGATCCAAGGATGGACTGATGAGTATCATCAATTGCAATTCCGTGCTACAAGTGAATACAGTGTGCGAACCGAAGGTGTCCCAAACTATCAAACTCAGATGATTACAATCTACGTCCGTGGAATCTATCTACCTGGTTTTGAACTAATGCCTTCACTATCTATGATTGCTTTAGGAGCGGCTTTCGCTGCCCGTAGACGCTTCAATGAAGAAATTGATGAGTCGCTAAACCCGTCTCCAATTTCAGCGCCCGGTCTGTGACATAACCCTCACTAACCAACGGTTAGATGGCTCAAGCCCGTTCCATTTTGAATGGTTTTGGTGTAGTTTAAGCCGTGTTCAAATCCTATGCCTTTGCACCCGAAGAAGCAACGGGTTGATAACCGTATGAGTGTCACAACACATCAACCAATGAGGTAGTGGAACATGTCCGGTGGATTACTAGAGAAAGCACAGAGTCAGGATGAAGAAGTTGTAGCAGCAGTTGAAGATGTTGAGGA
>JAERSV010000013.1 GCA_016845345.1 Methanobacteriota archaeon | reverse complement strand
GATATCATATGTGCAAGGGTTGGGTAGTCACGCAATTGGAATGATTCATCTACAGGCAAGGAAAAGTTTTCACGGCATTCAGCCATAATTTCGGCTTGTTTTACCGTATCAATTCCCAACTCACCTTCTAAATCTTGGTCCAACTCAAGGAAGTCTTCGGGATAGCCTGTGTGCTTTACAACGATTGAGAGTACACCGGACTCAACATCAATATCGTTATTCTCTAAACTGGGAGAACTGCCTTCAACTAAACTTGGAGAACTGTCTTGCACCAACTCTTTTTCCACAGTAATGCTCTGCACGGCTTGCTCCTCTTGGGGGTTTTGTTGTTCATCCTCTTCTCCACCCATACTAACAATATAACTAATCATGTGATTTAGGGTTGGGTGTTCACGTAACTGAAATGAATCATCAACAGGTAAGGAAAATGTCTCTCTTAAATCAGCCATTATTTCCGCCTGCTTAACAGTGTCAATTCCTAATTCGCCTTCTAAGTCTTGGTCTAATTCAATGAAATCAGTAGGGTAACCAGTGTGCTTTGCAACCGTTTCCACTACTTGCTGTTCTAGACCTTCTGTGTGGGTTCCAGCCTTTGATTCAGAAACTGTTTCAGTTTCTTGAACCTCAACTGTCGGCTCTTCGGTGAGCGTTTTGACTTCTTCTTTTTGTTTTACAATTGGTTGTGGCGAGCTTGGTTCCTGAGTTACCGGCTCAGCGATTGATGATTCAGGCTTTGCATCTTGCTTGGTAACCTGCCATTCCATACCTTCAACACCACCTATCAATGAATCATCCGGGGAAATATATGCAACTAATTTCCGCTCCAATAATCGCAATTCAACATCGTCACCCGCTTGACGTATTGCCCAATTCACAACACTTTCTCGATCAACGCGATTGAGAGTTCGAGCAATTCGTTTGAACATTGTCAGCGCAATTTGACTGCCGAATCCTGCGGCATGGCGGAGCATGAACTCAACATCATATTCACCGCCTTCTGAAAGTCGGAGATTTCCTAATGCAGGGTCGGGTTGTTGGAAGTTAGCAATCGGCGGTAATCTGCCTGATGCTAACCCATACAAGCCGGTGGCATCTTCAACGCCAACACCCATTGGATGGCCTGTGAATCCCTTTGTATTAGTGATGATTAAACTGTCAGCAGACTCCTTGAAAGCGCCTCTAAGTGATTCAATCTCAGCGGCTGCTGAACCACCTCTTGGCGGAGTGAAGGGTTCATGTGACATGAATGTCGTTTTAGGTGCAATCTCGTGCCTATCTATTCCCCATCGGTTTTCCATATCGGTCACAAACTCATCGAAAGTTGAGGCAACGTGCGTCACATCTAGTCTAGTTGGATGGAAGGCTGAATTACCTATGTGACCACCCAATAATTCAGCATAAGGAACCACTCCTCTATCATCTGCATGGGATGATTTCTCAATTACGAAGGCAGCACCACCCATGCCGAGCAACATGCCGTTACGCCTTGCATCGAATGGTAGCGCTACTTCTTCGACTACATTGCCCATCGAATGAGCACCTGCAGCAGCGAATCCTGCGCCAATCCATTCCATCAAATCATCGCCTGTAGAATCATCACCGCTGATTACAATAACTCTGTCACATCGACCCGTGTCTAACCAATCCTCGGCGACTGCAAATGCGGCTGGAGTGGACGCACATGCGTTGTTAATAGCCAAATTTGGACCACGAGCACCTATCCACTGAGCAAATTGTGCGTGACCCATTGTTAGAACTTGAAGTAAGAATTTTCTATCGAAGGTACCATTCTCATCAGCCCCATTGTTTAGAGCGTGCCGCATAGCCATGGCAACCCCAGGAAATACTGAGGCGAACACAACCCCAGTTCTTTCACGAATTGAGTTCGGGAGATTCCACCCTCTTACTAGTCTCTTACCCGCACTACTCACCTGTTCGACGGGTAGAAGTGGAAGTGCTGCATCTTTGAGGGCCTCTAATCCAGCGGCAAATGAAAGGGTGGTAGAAGCATCCATTGCCGCCACTATTTTAGGGTCGATTCCATACTGTTCAGCCAAATCAAAGTAACCCCCAACTCCTGCTAATTGGGGTATGGTTGCAAAGGAATCGCAAGGTACGAATTCTGCTCTGCCATCTGGGTGTTTGACAATTCGAACCATGTTTTTATCGAGTAAACGCTGCTTAACATCATCAGGTAATTCGCTTATGAAATTCTCGCCAGCAATGATTCTCTCTAATGCGTCCGGCTCAAATATTTCATCCATTCCCGGGAGACCAAGGCTTACTCCGGTCACAACATAGGGATTGATTCTACGCTCAGCATGTGGGTCAGAAGAGACCACTACAGAACCTGTTCCTTTCACTTTTTGAGAAACAGTAAATCCACTAGGGGGAGATATCACCCATTCGTTCAGGGCAACTAATGTTGTTAATTGGCTAGTGTCAGCCGGACCAGAAACAGTTGCCTCTGAGGCTATACTTGCTAGTAGTTCAGTTAATGATTCATCAGAAATTCCAAGGGCTGAAAGATGAAGTTCACCTTTGATGAGACGAGCCGGATAACCAGTGATATCTGAAATACGGCTTGCAAGGTAACCCTCCTTGTCAACAACTTGTTGTACAACATGGTGGTTACCATCAGTCGGAATTGCTGGTGATTGAATCATCTGAGATGTTGCTGGCATTTCCCCATTTGAGGAACCTGATGGAAGCGGCCTAGAGCGAACTCGTAATTCCTCCATCTCAGCACTATTGATTTGAACATCGTCAACAATTCCATTTTGCCTCCACACTTCCAACGGACCAGCCCTGAACCCTTCGGTGAGGCGCTTTGAGTCGCCTGAATGCATCGATGGTAATCGCCCTGACAGAGCACATACAGCAAGAGAAGACAGGAATGATGCTACTCCCCCAACCTTTGGGTGATTTGTATTGGCAACAATCTTTGATTGCCCTTCAAGAATTTGCTCGGCAAAGAGAGCCAAAGCACGTTTTGGCCCGACTTCAAGGAATAAGCGGCCACCTTGGCTGTACATTTCTTCAATTTGTTGAGTCCACTCTACTGCAGATGACATCTGTGGTGCTAATTGATTCAGGATTGCATCGTGAACAGTTTCACCTTCTTTCAGACTATTAGGATAGAATTTTCCATCATAGTTAGCGGTGATTGGGATTGATGGTAAAGACAAATCTAACCCTTCTAGGAATCGATGGAGTGGCTCGTTAGCAGGTGCAACAATTCGTGAATGGAATGCGTGACTTGTCTGTAGAGTAACGCATGGAATATTCAATTCACCAAATCGACTAATTGCATCCTTCATTGATTCGGTTTCACCTGCGATGACAGCCATCATCGGAGAATTTTTATTCGCAGCAATTATGTAACCATCAACTGAATCTATGACTTCCTGTATTTTCTCAAGTGGTGCGGTGACACTTGCCATCAATCCCTTGTCCTTTACTTCCACATTGCCCATTTCAGTTCCGCGAGCAGCCGCAGCACGTAGTGCGTCGTGGAATTTCATTATCCCTGATACCATCAAGGCAGCGTATTCGCCCAAACTATGACCAGCAACCATGTCGGGATTGATACCGTGCTCACTTAGCAACCTGTAAATTGCTAAATCTGCTGTCAGCATTGCTGGCTGAGTGAATTCTGTTTGTTTCAACTTATCCTCAGCATCTTTGGATTGCTGTTCAGTAAGATTATCACGCAGAACAAACTTAGAAAGTTTCTCACCTGAAAGAATTTCGGACATGGTTGAATCCGCTTCAGTCCATGTCTCACCAATCACCTCAAACCTCTTCGAGAGATCTAGAGTCATGCCAACATATTGACTGCCTTGACCCGGATACATCTGTACCAATTTTGCATTGGGAGGTAATGCTTCCTCTTCGGTGATGAAAACCATTTGTTTTGCTAGGAATTCCCATTTTGATGGATCTGAGAGATTCTCACTCAGCAAATCCATTCTCTTGGCTAATTGCCCCCAATTAGTGGCGACAATGCCGCAACGAATACCTTTGGCTACGAAACCAGTGGATAAATCCGAAAGTACTGCTGAGAGTCTACGACCTGCCGGGTCAGTATCAAAGTTGGAATTTGATGATGAGAAGAGAATTGATTTTACTCTTTCAATTTCTACTGCTAAAGAATCAATATCATCAGCATTAAGAAGCAATACGCCTCCTTCAATTTCAAGTAATTCTTTGTGGCTCAATGAGGGAGTTGCGGTTGAATCAAGAACACTTGGAGCTGTTGGAGTTTGTGCTCTAGAAGACGAATGACCTGCAAACCTATCAATGAGATTTTTGTGATGCTCTGGGTCGTATTGCTCAATAGTACAATGGAAATTTGTCCCGCCAAAACCAAACGACGAAACACCTGCTCGTCTAGGTGATTTAGATTGAGGAATTGGCCAATCAGAGGATATTGTCGGGACGAAAAATGGGATTTCATTCCAGTTTACGGAGGTATTTGGTTGTTCAAACCCTGCTGAAGGCGGTAAAGTTCTATGATGAAGTGCTAAACTTGCTTTCAACAATCCAGCCATTCCAGCAGCCGCTTTTAGATGGCCAATCTGACTTTTCACTGAACCAACTGCAACAACATCGCCAGCACCATGGTCTGCAAATACTCCAGCAAGAGTTGACAATTCTGTCGCGTCTCCAACCTTAGTGCTAGTACCATGAGCCTCAATCAATTCTACTGAGGACGGCGAATATCCGGCCTGCTGATAGGCTCGCATTACTGCCTGCTTTTGCCCTCTAGTTGATGGCGCAGTGATTCCTTTTCCTCTACCATCGCTTGAGGAACCAATTCCTCGAATGACGCTGTATATTGTATCGCCATCTGCCATTGCATCCTCTAATCGCTTGAGGACAACACAACCGGCTCCTTCTCCCATTACAAACCCATTTGCCCGCACATCAAATGGCCGGGAGTGAAGTGGTGAGAGTGCACCAATTGCGCTGAATTTAGCATATGTGCCAGGATCCATAGTCCGGTCACTTGCCCCACATAGCATCAGATCGGTTTGGCCTGTTTGAAGCATCTGACAGGCGGATACTAATGCCGCAAAAGTAGAGGCACAAGCAGCGTCAGCACTGAAATTTGGTCCTTGTAAGTCAAGTAAATTGGCAACTCGACCAGCGACAACATTGGCTAGTTCCCCTGCCATGGTATCTTCATCAATACGAGGTGTGCCCTCAGTGATTGCATCTTTGAATTGTTCACTGCTAGTTGCCGGCATTCCAGCCTCAACCGCCTTCCTTGTGATTTGGTCTGCGTAAACTCGTTTACTCGACTGAACACGGTTTTCACCGCCCAAAGCATTAGCGAAAATCACACCGCAACGAGCGTTTGGAAGTTCAAAACGACTGTTTTCACCTATGTAACCAGCATCCTCCAACGCTGCTGCTGAAACCTCAACAGCCCACAATTGGGTATCATCAATTTGGGAAAGTGTTCCCGGCGGTTGTTTCCAACGCCTCCAATTAAACTCAAAATCTTCTACAAAGGCCCCTATCTTTGAGTACGTTTTTCCTTCTGTTGCATTACCAGGCTCACCTTCAATCCAAAAATCATCTGGATTCCACCTATCAGGGGGTACTTCACGAATTGCTACTTTGGCGTTCAACACATTATTCCAAAACGCATCAATATCCGGTGCGTCCGGTAAAAGAGCAGCCTGACCAACAATCGCAATCGGGGCGAAGGGTTGTTGGGGAACTTCGTCAAGTTGTTCAGTCATATTACCACCTCAATCTGAGATACTGTCTGGTACCATAATGCTAGAATATCCTGCATCAACATGAATAATTTGTCCTGTGACGCCTGAAGATAATGGCGAGGCTAACCAAGTTGCACATCCAGCAACATCTTCCTGTGTTACATTTCTGCGTAATGGCGAGTTTCTCTCCACATGCTCAAGAATATCGTCAAATCCAGGAATTCCTCCTGCCGCCAAGGTTTTGATTGGGCCCGATGAAATTGCATTAATCCGATGACCATCGGGGCCTACATGGTTTGCAAGTTCGCGTGTCCAAGCCTCTAATGCTGCTTTTGCTATACTCATCACACCATAGTTTGGGACCCACCTAGTAGAGGCCGCGTAGGTTAGTGTAATCGTCGAAGAGTTAGGAGCAAGATGTGGCAAGGCGTAACGCATCACTCTTTGTAATGAATGAGCACTGATTGTCATGGCCGTGTTCATCGGGTCATTTTCTACGAATAACACAGGGCGGTCAAAACATGGGCGCGGAGCAAATCCAATGGCATGAATGACAATGTCTGCTTTTGCACCAGGATTTGCATTTTGCCATTCTGTGAAAAATTCGGCTGTTAATTCATTTGTTTCAACATCAATTGGATAAAATGCTTCAATATTGTCTAACTTCTCTTTCAATTGAAAGACGCGGCTCATAAATCTCTTCTGAAAACCAAGAATTAACTTGCATCCAGCAGCAGATAATTGCTCGCAAATTGCCCAGGCAATGCTTTCTTCGCTAGCCACACCGAATACTAGTGCAGTTTTTCCCTTTAGTTCCAACATAAAAGCACCTGTTCCTACCAACATCGGTTCGCCGGCGAAGACGCCTTCAAGACCTTTGCCCACTCTGTGAGCCAAGAGCGTCATTCACAAAGGGATGTATTTATCCCAAAAATGCGCCCCATACACCCTCATTTGGCTACAAATATCAAAATTCCGACCGTAGGTCGGTTAGAACTGTTATTGAATTCGTGAGAAATTAGAGATTTTACAAAAACATCTTCAAATTTAATCAAGTTGTGCTAGTGCGTCTTCACTCATATTCGCCGTACAACGCTTCTGGTAGATCGATATGAACAGCTCTCAAAACCGCTTCTGCATCCAATCCTCTCCCAATTAGAGAAGTTGCAAGAGTTTGAGTTCTACGAGGTACGGTCTTTGGACCTAGTACTGCACCAGGTCTTCGTGGGTCATCCATGTAATCGGTTTCCATTAAGAAACCACCTTCATTTTGCCAGATAGAATCAGAAATATCTTTGATTGAATCCCGCCCAACTACTACTGACGATGTCAACCCATGTGTGAATTTTTTACTGATATTTGCTTCGGCATGATGGTGAATTGCACCAAATCGCGGGAATCCCACATGGTCACAAATCTTAGCAATTTCACGGTTGGTTTTTTCGCCATTTGCGTCAAGGTGAAGTTGTACGGGGACATTTGCCTTTTTACACATTGAAAGCATTTCAATCAAAACCTCATCTGCCCGATTAAAGACTTCATCGCCAACATCCCAATGAGGGCGCCCTATTTCGCCCACCCCAACTGCTAAATTTTCTTCACAAAATTCGATTGCTAATTCAACTGCTTGAAGGTGTAAGTCATTTGATTCTTCAACACCTAAGGAGGCGCACTGATGAACCCATGCGGCAGGGTGTGGACCGAGTACAACTCTAACTCTCAAATCACATTCTAATCGAACTTGTTTGGCCATCGCCACGGTATTCTCATACGCCTGTCTGATTTCTTCAACAGAATTCGGGAGATTGTCAAAATCCGGCTTGTGAACCAATACTAAATCAGTTCCACCAACCCGCTGAAAATCAGCCGCCGCATCGAGGTAACGCCCAACTCTATCTAAGTGGAAATGATTGTCTAAAATTGGGCCGTTCCATTGCCCATCAACAAGAGTCATTGTGAAGCCTCACGAATCATCTTCTTCTACTTCAAGTGCGGGTTCTTGCGGCTCAGGGTCAGTTTCTTCGTCTGAACCATTAGATTTCACCAATACTTCCACAAATAGATTCTCAGCATCAAATCTAGTACCCCAATGTGTGGCGGCCATCTCAACTAAATTTTTGTGCCTAGCGCCAAGGGCAATTCCAAGTCCGTTTGAAAAGAATAGTAAATCCATATCATGTAATTCATCACTAATACGAATGCACTCAAGACGCCCATCGGTTTCGAAAGCAGGATAGTAATCTGAAACTTGGTCTGTCCTAAGTGGTTGCCCATAATCGAACGAAACTACGAGAGGTCCTTTCTCTGTGGTAATCCCTTCATCTGGCCTCCCCAATCTGAGTAACATTTCACGAGCGGCCGCCCAAGCGACTTCTGAATGGTTGGTGCCATGGACTACCAACCTTCCCTCATCATCAACGAGGAGAGTGGCTCGCGGATTTTTGAGAGCTAGTATCACATACTTCCCACTCTTCTTGCCGCCTAGAGAACTGATGACCTCTTCTGCCTCAAATGGTTGTGGAGCAGTGAACCTAACCAACTGATTCTCTACCCTGACTTTGACTGCACTTCGACGACCCATTTTCACACCTCCAACCTGTCTGCTTCAACATCTTCCACTTCTGCGTTAGTCTTGAGCGTTGCGAGTATGTCTTTCATCCAATCTTGATAAATTGGAACGATTAAAACCGGTTCTTCTTTGATTGATGAAAGGTTTGCAAGTGCTCCGCGTAATCTGCTAGCAAATCTGAGATTCCTGTTCTCTTGCAATTCTTTTGTTGAAAATGATTCTGAAACTCGCCACCAAGTTGCTGCTAATCCTGCGGCTATTGCAAGTGTTTCAGAACCCTCTGATATTGGTGGCTCGCTAACCTCTGGTTGAGTGCGCTTCCATGTTTTAGCAAAACGGCGTCGAGCAAATAATTGCAAAAACATACGTGATAATTTCGCCGCCTCGTCCGCGGATTCTTCCAAATATGCAAGCCAGTCCTCATCTTCAACTCCAGGCTCAATGAAATAAGTTGGAGTTTTGTCTCTATCTGCTAACTTCAGTAAACGCCGTGGCTCAGGGTCAGGGAATTTCGGTCCGTTGATATCTTCTAACAACTGCATCCGCATCAACATCCTCGCTAAATCCCCACCACCATGAATTGCTAACATTGTTGAAGAGCCCTTTCCTGACTTCTCCATCTTCTCTTCATCCTCCCAAGATTCTCGCTCTTCTGGATGAAGTAAAAATGCAAGCCCATCCCAATCATCCCGGGGACGGAGTTTGCGCGGTAAAACAATAGTGGGGATGTAAGGGAAAAATCTGATCACACCCCCTTCGGGGTCTTTCCAATCCACCGGTTTCCAAGGCCAAGACAAGAGAACACCTCAACCTAAAATTGATGAATCTTTAGCTAAATCTTTGGTGATGTTTTTCTGGTGGCTCTCTAAAGTCCCACCACCGATTTCAAGCAGTTTTGCGTCACGCCATAATCTCTCAACAACATATTCCCCAACATAACCGTAACCTCCCATAACCTGCATAGCACGGTCAGCAATATCCTTCGCTAGGGTTGTTGAGACCAACTTGATACCATCTGAATCCAAACGATTACCACTCTTTTCAACATCCATTTGCCTAGCCACATTGTAGAGGTATGCCTCCATTCCACGCCATTCTGCAAATGATTGCCCAATGTATCGTTGTATCTGACCAAAATCTCTAATCGGCCGCCCAAATGCTTCTCTCTCGGTAGCATATCGATTCATTTCTTTGACACAGCGGCGAGCAATTCCTAGACTCATCCCCGCTAGAGTGAGCCGCTCTAATTCCAGATTTCTCATCATGTGAATCATTGATTCACCACATTCCCCAACGAGACTATCAGGACCAACCACACAGTCATCATAGACTAATTCAGCAGTGTTGGAACCTCGCATTCCAGTTTTATCAACAATCTTTTGCCCAACTGAAAATCCGGGAGAATCTGCGAATACAATGAAGGTTGAAATCTCAGCTCTACCGTTTTCTTTTACTCCTGTTTTCGCATAAGTCCAAACAACATCACATGGTGTGCCATCTTCATCAATACAGCCGTTAGTAATCCACATTTTACGGCCGTTGATTACCCAATTTCCATCATCTCTTTGCTGAGCAGTAGTGCCCATTGACATCACATCTGTACCAACATCTGGTTCAGACATTGCCATGGCTCCTATCCATTCACCACTGCAAACTTTAGGAAGTATCTCTTGCTTCTGAGTAGAATTTCCATTTCGTGAAAGATTGTTGACAAACAGCATACTGTGGGCAAGATATGCCAAAGCAAACCCAGGGTCACTATAGGATAATTCCTCGTGAACAATTGTCGCGGCTAAGGCGTCCATTCCAGCCCCACCAAACTCCTCTGGAGCGGTAATTCCCAGTAGCCCTAGTTCACCCATATCACGTAATAATTGGAGATTGAACACCTCATCTCGGTCAAACTCAAGTGCCTGTGGCTCAACTTCTGAACTGACCCAGTCGCGGACCATTTCTCTTAGCATAGCGTGTTCTTCAGTTGGATTGGCGATGTCAAGAGTCTTGTAGTCCAAGCTTTCACCCTCATTTAATTGACGATATATCACTTGTTTTCTCGTACCCAATCCTGGAGTTGTTGTAATGACCATCCTTGGTCAAAGTACCCCTGAATCGTTGCCTCATCCCAGAATGGGAATAGACGCTTTGCTCGGTCCATCTTTGAATCGCCGCCAGCAGCAGGTCCGCCGCCATATCCTGGTGGGCCACTGCTTTGAGTAGCATACTCTGCATCACCGCCGGTATCAGCACGAGGTGGCCCTCTTGACATTGGAGTTACTGCTTCACCTGGAGGTAAGTAATCCTCGTCCTCTACGAAGAAATCGCCATCCTCTTCTTCTTCTCTTCCCACATACATCATAATTCCAACAACAAGGGCGATAAGAACTACAATTACAGCAACAATGCCACCATAAAGTGCCCAGTTCGTTTCAGCATCTGCCGAACTACCTGCTTCACGAATGTGGAATGAGGGTGACTCACCTAATTCATTTCCAGATGAATCATGTAATTTGAACATAACAGATGAAACTGGTAGAGGGAATGCGTCAACTTGTACTCTACAAATGCTGTTCATTGCAGGGTCAAAGGTAGTACCACATGAGTAGTTGAAGTTGCTTTGTTGGCGACCCTCAATTACTGTAAAGATTTGTAAATCTAATTCACCAGAATCAGTACCAACATTTGTTACATCAACGAGTAATTCGAATGGCTGACCTGCTTCAGGTTGACCGGGTGAAACAATAATTTTGTTGATTACAAACTCTGCTTCTTTGTAGGTCAACGCAAATTCACCGCCTTCAACCGCAGAGCCAAATTGACCTCCAAGAGTAATTCCATTACCTGCTGAATCAGTTCCTGTAACCCAGAATCTCAAATCAACCCCTTCAAGGTCTGATGGCAATTCATGGCCGGGCCACAAATCAACACAGTTCCCAATTGCACGGTTTGGTGATGCTGACAAATCCAACTGAAGATCTGCAGTCTGCCAAGCATCTGGGAAGGTTGAACGATACTGGCTCCAATTCAAATCGTGCTCATAGTACATCCAGTTGATTTGCATTGAATTTGCTACTAATTTCTGTCTCTCTTGAATTGGGAAATTAATGTTCACGCAATGAATCGTTGAAGAAGGCAAGATGCCATCAAACTCTTCACTATCAGAACCAGATGTTAGTTTCCATGAACCAAATGGTACTGTGGGCGCCTCATTGTCAACTTTCACATAGAAAGTTTTGTCATTAGTCATTGAAAAATCGTTAGCGCCTGCTGGCAAGGTGTTCTCACAATCGGGATTGTTTACGTCCGTCGAGTCACATACTCGGAACACATATCGATATTCGTTAGTTGAAAGTGCTGCTGGTATGACTAAATCAAATGTTCCATTTTCAAAACTATAGTAGAAAACTTCTGTAGCTGCTGCCACATATCCACTGTTAGGTTTATCAGATTCTCCTCCGGGATATACTGGGGTGCGAGTCAATTCAATTGTCATTGGAATTTCAGGTTGAACATCAATTCCTGACTCAAGTGCTGCCTTGAAATAATACTCTCCGTGTAGTTGCAAAAGGTCACCAGGGCGAACAAATCCACCATCTTGAGAACCAACTGAGTTTGTGATGAAACCAGAGGTGTCATCAACAGTCAGAGATTCACTGTCAAACTTCAAGCCAGAAGAATATGCCAACAATTGGATGTAGCGACTGCTTGAGAGTTTACTTTCACCATTTTGTGGGTCCAAATCCTTCATGAAAACTTCAGGAGTTATCACGCCCTGCAGATTAACTACTCCCCAACGCATACGTATTGGAATGTCAACAAGGAATTCTGTCTCAAAGGGGTCAATAAGTGCGGTCCCATCTAATCGAGTGATTCGAGGGCCGATTCCATCATCATCAAAAGTCAACATATCTGCTGAAGTGCTGTCACTCCAAGAAGTTCCATTCCGAGGTGAGAAGTAAACTATCAGGTCATCACTGATTGCTGGATTAAGGTCGACCTTAACATAATCTACATCTCTCCAACCATTATCGTCATTACCCTCGACCAACAAATGGTAAACATTTCCAGCATATACTGATTTGTTAAACTCTGTCAATGGGTTTCCACCAGCATCGCTAACATGGAATGAGTAAACTCCAGGTGGTCGAGATTGCTTTCCGATATAGGTAATCAAATCTGATATGAAACCAGCATCCCCTCCATCAACTGGGTTACCTGAAATATCAGTGCCAGAAACGAATAAACTAGTTCGAGGGGCTGGTTCTCCATTAGGGACCGTCAAACCGGTTTGACGGTCATCTATGCAATCATTAGTCGGTTGGCATGCTGGATTTGAGACGAAGTAAGTTGTATTTCCATTCACATCAGTTGAATCTGCATTTAGAGGAACTGACTGATATTCACTCAACTCTGGAATCCTGTTATTGTTAGTGTCATGTTGTGCTTCGACCCAGAAATTCAGAACGAATGATGGAGGAGTTTCAGGAATATCCCTAACAACAACTCGGAACTTTTGGTTTGCCTGAGGTGGTATCCATGTATCATCCGCGAGATCTCTCCAGTCCTGTAACCCCATTACACTGATATTAATCAGATATGGCGAATACTGGTCAATGTAGACCGTCATTGGTATTCCACACTCTAAGTCAGGAGAAAGCGAGGTGGGTGGGCAATTCGTATCGCCACCAGTGTAATTATCCATGCGTAGCCGGTAGGTGTCATTACCTGCTGAAAGTGCTGGAATGGCAGGTTGCCATGAAAAGTTACCACCCAAGATTCCAGGCAGTCTGTCAATTTCATTCCATTGACTGAGATTTGAGTCATTCTGTAATTCAAATACAAGTGTGTAAGATGCTGGATCAGGAGCTACTCCTAAATCCTCAAATCGCACCGTTCCAACCAAGGTCAATTCATTATTGCTGTGAATATTTTCTAAATCTGTTTGCTCAGCATCTGCTTGGTTGAAAACTGTCAGTGAAGTAATAGACGCATCATTCTCAACGGCGTTACCAACCAATAAATCAAACATTATTGCCGCTGGTAGTCCTTCAAATCCTGAATCAGTAATTAATGTGGCAAACAGTCTTGCAGAGTCTGAATCTTCCCAAGCTGAATTTATTTTGAAACGCCATGTTATCTGCTTTCCATCTACAGTGTCTGTTGAACTTGACAAAGCCACCATGACCGAAACTAATTCTGAGCCACTCTCTGACCAGAATGAACCATTACTTGCAGCCCAACGAAGTTCTGCTAAACCACTTTCTGATTCGAATTGAAGGCTCGCTCCAGCGACTGTTGCACCTGTACCTACACCAACTGAATGTGTTGTAATCACTTCATAAACCTCACCAGAAGCATAAAATCCAGTGATTTCATCACTCATATTTATTGTAGAATCATAACCATTCTCTGTGGTAATTAGGAGATTGTCTAGTACAACCCCACCACCATCGTCAGAAGAGAACTTCATTGGCACCACTACTTGACCACCCATTGACTGGCCAAGAGCAACTCCTTGATTCAATTCACGAGCAATTCCGTTGTCGTCAGAAAGCGCCTTACTCCATGAGTAAAAGATATCCAAATCTTTCAAATTGATAGTTGTAGCAGCCTGTGCTGTTGGATTTGAAAATTTGAAACGGAATTGAACCCATTCATTTCCATAAGCATCAACGTGCCCTACTGGTACATTTGGGTCCTCTAACAAATTCTGTACTTGATTATAAAACTCGGATAATTCAGCATAGGCATCAGGAGTTCTCCTCTCTTGATCCTGAGTGTATCCAAGATTCTGAGATGAAGGGCCTGCCAATAATTCAATTGAAGCATTGCCAATTGCAGAATTATCCCACGCTAATTCAGCGTGACTGACAACTGCGCCCTTCGGCAAGAAGAACACAGCACCTTCTGCTTCCCCATTGATGTTCATTGACAAAGTGGTGTTGTCTGCGCCATAATTGACACCGTTCACCATCTGTGTCCTAAACATTTGTTGGCGCCCAAATGAGCCAAAAGCACTCTCAACCATGCCCCATTCAATATCGCCATCACCAGCAACATCTAATTGGACATTCGACATTGTGTGCGCAAACCTTACCTCCAACCAAATTGAATAAACCGTGCACGCATCTGAATATTGTGCCCCAAAGGCAACTGATGTAGAAGGAGAGGCGAATGTAATCCATTGATGATTTACAGGGCTAAATTGTCCTGACTGGTTACTATTAGTCATTAAAATAAGGTTGCGATTCGCACTTCCACAAGAATCATCCACCATCGGTTTAACAGCCATTATAGGTGCTTTGAAACGATTTTTCTCAAGCATGGGAGACCAACTGGTATCGTTCATCCTTGGCATATATACAATCATCCCGCCAGAAGAATCTGTAGTCCATTCTCCATTATCCAAATAACCCATGTCATAGAATATCCCATTGGTTGAGTTGAGTCCTGAACCAATTTTGGTTCCTAATGTGAAACTGTGCATTATCGGACCATTCATTCGATTTGCACCAGAATTGTAGTTGAATCGAAGGTCAATTAATCCGTATTGATCGCTATCAATATCCCAAAGTTCAATCAATTCTCCTTCTAAACCACTCATTGATTTGCCATATTTATCAACAACTGTTTGGCCATTTGAAGAATCTAAAATATCAACAGTAAATGATCCCGGTCCAGCGGTAGCAACTTCAACATCAAGTATCCCATATCCATTCGGGAATCCAGGATTAGGGATTGACCGTGGAGCGAATGATTTCATCACTACGTTTCCTGATTGAGGTAAAGCGTCCCCAATTCTCAGAGAATCGATATACCATCCCGGCATTGTGTTATTTATTGGTGTACCCAACATTGGGTTTTTCTCCATAACGAACTTTAGTTTGACATATTTTCCTTCATGTGCTGAAAGGTCAAGAGCAACATTTGCCCAACCATTTTGATTGTTTGCCCAAGTACTCATTCCAGCCAAGACCCAAGCATCAGATGGAACCGCGAGTGAGCCTTTTCCGTTGCAAGAAGATTGAACTTTATTGACTCCAGTCCCTCTTTGAAATAATCCTTCAGTACCTTGTTGTAACCCAGATGTAGCACCTATGTCAATGTCAATGAATTCCCACGGAGACCATCCAACTGCATCTGATGAATTTTGAACTGCAACATATGCACAATCTTCGTAATAGATGTTGCTTCCACTAGCTGCACGATTGTAGAGGCTATGATAGGAATTGAAAGTTGCTGCCCCTTTAGTTGGATAAACCCAAATTGCTGGGGTATCCATTGTGTATTCGTAACTGGCATCTGGCGCATCATCGGTATAATCAGGGTCGTCAAAATTAGTACCCCAGCAATAGTCTCCAGTTGGACAACCGGATGCTGGAATATTCATCATTCCTTGTGTCTTCCTTTCCCAATTGAATATGTCGACTGGTTGTTGAGGACTCATACCTTGGCCGCCGGTTTCGAAGTCAGCGTTGAACCCCTTGCTAGTGAGAGATAAGGTCGTATCAGTAGATGTGAAAGAACAATCAATTGGGTTCTGAGAATGGCAATTAGCATCGCTGTATGTGGTAAGTCCACTATTGTAGCGAGCGTCCCAAATTCCCCCACCACCTGGTGGCATGAGGGATTGGTCGTATGTTGTGAAATCATCATGCATTGCAAAACCAGTCGAAACATTGACGCTAGCAGAGGTAATAGTTTCTCCTTCAGGCAGTGAAATTGCCCCAGCCAAACTGTCCATATAGTTTCCAGGTTCTCTCAGTTCAACCTCAACGCTTGCACTACCATCTGAAAATGTTGTGACCGATGCTGCTGCTGCTGTGGTTGAGAGAATCATCAACCCAAGGATGAGGTAACTGGTTGCCTTCTTATTCTTGTCATTCATGTCTATCACTCCGGAACCGCTATGCGGTTCATGAAAGCGAGTGCCGAGTCACATTTAATCTCAATGGGCCAATGACTGTGGCGAAGTTACTGCAAAATTGACTCCTCGCGTCGTTGAGAATAGCATTTTTCCGCCAATTTTGTTAACCCGCCGAGATTATCCTCATTCTCTTCAAGTCTGACTATATTGGCCACTGTTGTGGGATGTTTTGGCCCTAAAATATCGCATAGTTCAGGGCCTTTACTAACATCAAAAGTACCCAAAGTTCTCGCTTCATCAATTATTTCTTGTTTATCCAATCCTAAAAGTGGTCTAAGAATTGGTCTGTTTGAGGATTTTTCAACCGCACCAAGGTTCCCTAAAGTTTGGCTTGATACCTGTCCTAGATTTTCCCCCGTTAACAGGTGGGTTGCCCCGACTTCATCAGCAACCATGCAACCAAGCACGTTGAACAATCTCTTCATATGAACGAAATAATCCCGATGAGATTTAGGCTCTGTGAACATCGATAGTGTTTCACCAACTGGGATGACTGTTAGTTTATCACTAATTTCCCCACTATTCTCCGCTAATGGTCCATGCGGATTTGACAGGAGTGAAAGTGTGCCAAGAGTTTTCTCTTCTGCTTCTCGACCTGTGATTGGTTCTTGTGAACAATGCATTGGGAAAATTGTCCAGCCTGACTTCAGCATTCGGGCAACTGCAACAGGTGAATCAATACCGCCCGATACTAAGGCTACAGCCACCTTGTCACCCCCACCTTCCATGAGGGGCCGAGAAGCCTCTCACGAATGAGCACTTCTCTTACAACCTCCATACTTTGAGCGTAGGATGAACAAGGATTGATGAGGGATGAGCAACGGCCAAGGTTACGATTACAATGCCGAATGAGCCGTTCTCGACTGAACCCGTAGTACTAATTCAGGAAGTTTTCCCTGGAGATACAAATGCCTACAACACTCTCTTCGGTGGGCGGTTGTTATCAATTATGGATACTGCTGCTGGGATTGTCTCTAGTAAATTTGCCCACCGTGAATTTGTCACAGTCAGCATTGATTCCCTCAAATTCAAACGACCTGCCTTCCAAGGAGATTTGATTGAGGTTACTGCACAGGTCGTTTTTACTTCAACCCATACCGCGGGTTGCCATGTTATTGCTAGGCGACTAGATCGTAGTGTTTGGGAATCTGAGGAGATCTGCACTGGCTTTTTCTTCATGGTTGCAATTGATAATCAAATGAGGCCAATTCCTATACCACAGTTCATCCCAGAAAGCGATGAAGAAAAGAAACTGTGGAAAGCAGCAGAGACTGCACGTGCTGCAATGAAAGCATCTGACTGAGCGACGGGTTCAATTCAGATGGGTTGTCCGCCACCACCATGAGGGTGTTGAATGTTGCTTTCGTCGGCTCTCAGGAATTCGCCAAAAGCATCGCAAAACTCAATGACACAAGAGACATTGAAAGTTATGTATTCAAGATGCTTGAAGATGATGAAGTAAAGGTTCTCTCACTTCTAAGGCCACTGCGCCACCCAGAAAAACTCCGGCCATTGCTAAGCATTCTCAATGTTGCAAGAGCAGGGGTAGTTGAAATTTCTAAAGTCGATGCCTCACTTGGAGAAATTCTTGTGGCGTTTGGTTGTTCAGGTATAGAAAATGGACACATCATCATTCGTCCTGCTGATGGTGAATGGGTTGACCCAGAACAAGTCAAAATGATTCAACAACAGGCGGGATTATCTTCTTGGACCTTACATGAAAATCCCCTTGACGAGCACCAAATGCGTACACTTCTCTTTGCCGAATTGGAGAAGTTAGCAGACAATTCAGAACAACGCCTAGTGATTCCTGTTGACCAATATTTCAACGTCAAAGGCGTTGGCTTGGTAGCAATCGGTTATGTGCAATCTGGATCTGTAAACAAGCATGACCAATTGTTAGCCCTACCCACTGCCGAATCAGGTGTGACTCGCTCATTACAAGTTATGGATGATGATGTTGATACCGCGAGAGCTGGCGACAGAGTGGGTGTTGCAATGCGGGATTTACGCGAAGCCGCGCTTGAACGAGGAAGCATCCTTGTTCATCCTGACGATGATGGTAGTTACAGCAAGTCCATGATTAAACATATGAAGAGTCGAATTGAATTAATCAGAGCACCATTCCAACAGAAAGAAATTGCGGTAGGAGATGTAATTCATGCTGCGGTTGATTTGCAATTTATTGTGGGACGAGTTGAATCAATTGAAGGAAATGAGTTAGAGGTAAGGTGGGACCAACCACTGTTCTTACGACCAGTTTCCCCACCAAGAGTACTGATTAATCAACTGGATGCAAAAATGAGGCTCCTAGGTTACAGCACAAATCTAATCCCCTTAGAATAAGCATTTACCATGCCTCATCCAGTGAAGTGATTTTTACCGCACTTGAAGAACCACCCAGCAGACCGGCCTAAACGACCTCTTCTCTTGGGTAATATGTATAAGCAGACCGCTATCCTGCTAGTTCCGGGATGCGCACCAGGGCTAAGCCCTAAACGATGGACAGAGTAGAAGGGGGCAGGTGATTGGAGAACGAAAAATTCGGTCCTTTGAAGATGGCTGGTGTTGATGGCCAAATCACTGCCGTTTTGACCAATGAAAATTTGCTATTGGAGCGTAGTGACCGTAAAGGCATGAGAATTGATTTGGATACAATAACTCGTATTCGCCACCACCACGTTGCATTCACCCCACCACTAGTTACATTGTTTGGTGTGCTCGCAATTCTTTCAAGTTTCAGAATTTTTACTGGAGTGGTGCAATATTACTCTTTTATTCTAGGCGCAATTTCAATCCTCGCTTGGTTATTGGGAAGAAGGCCTGCTCTTTGTATTGATACAAAACAGGGTGACCGTCATCTACTACACGGCCGCGACCATTTGTTACATCGACTATACACTATTCTTGACCGCATGTCAGATGGTTACACTTTGGAAGATGCTGTAATAGGATTGGAAGAATTACAACAACCAGAGTTAGGCCTCATTGGTGATATTGAAGATATCCGCCATGAGGCTGGTTCAGTTGCTATTGCCGAGGCTGAATTACAGTTAGTTGGCGCTGATGAATCCCTTGGGCAAGCCCTTGCGAAATTACACCGTCACAAAAATTCAAACACCATTCCCTCGGAGATTGTGAGTAAAACCTCGAACCCCACTCAACTAACAGATAGTTCGGCATATGAGAAAGTTTGGGGAAGAGGTGAACCTGATTGGTACTCGGAGAAGGAATCGGGACAGACCAGTATGATGGAACGATCGACAAAGGCATTGGCTGAACAAAGAGAGCAGAGAACAGTCACCGCCTCAGGTTATGATACTCCATTCCAATTACCCGATTATTCAAACCAACCAAGTTCATCTAGTGTAACTACCGTCCCTGTCGATGACAATTCCCCGAGCGCTCCATTGAATAGAGCACATGCGGCGGCCTTAGAAGCAAGTGAGGCTAACTTTGATTCTGGTGGATTATTCGATATGTTTGACGAACTGGAAAGTGCTAGTGAGTATTCCCCAAACCCCTCTCCTCAGAATGAAATTCCTTCAACACCTTCACAATTGCCAGCAGTAACTCAACCGAGTTGGAAAAGGTCGCCTGACTCGAGGGTTTCATCATACACAATGTTGAGTGAGGCGGCTGGTCCAAATTTACCCGAACCAACCCGAGTTGCATTACGCTCAGACCTTCCGACAAACCCCGGGTTGGTTGCATCTGCAGCAGTTAAAACAACTGAAGAACAGCCTCCATTACCTGAACAACTCCAGAGGTCATTCGATCAACTTAACACACCTCATCCATTAGAATCGTACCCTGCTTTGAGCCGCATGCAAAAACAATATTCACGTGATTCACGAATAAGGGTGAGTCGTTCTTACAGCCGTAGTCGTGGTGCACTCAAAGCAATCAGAGAATGGGTCAAACCTGGACTGAAAAGAATGGAAACAGGTGGAAAGAATATCACACGCAAAATAATTGGTGCGGGTGATGGTTACAAGGACGTTTACGGTGATGATGATGGAAATCAAAATGATGACTACGAAGATACCCAACTTAATTCCACTCAAATTCTTCGCCTACGCGCTGACCAAGATTCGCAATCGGACGTTCAGGCACGATTGCGTTTGTTGACAACTAATGGGGGCGGTGCGATAGCGGATGACCTTGCGAACCGAACATTACGTGGAATCTCAAGTAGTAGCAAAAGCGAGGGCTTCACCCTTTCAGGGATGGAATCTAAGAAGTTAAACGCACCTCAAAATTTCAATGGCATGGTTGCTAGTAATGAACCAGCACCCAGGTTTGCTGGTATGCAACGTCTTGGATAATTAGAATTCCGCCGTGAATTCACAATAGATTTGGATGTTCTTCAATATACTGAATCGTAATATCTCGAGCCAAATAATCTGGCTCATCCAAAATAACCCTATGTAATGGAATGACTGTTTCAACACCTACCAATACTGTTTCACTCAGAGCAGTCTTCATCCCAGCGATTGCATCTTCTCTATTCGGTGCCCACACAATCATCTTGGCAAGGAGGGAATCGAAACACCCAGGCATCTCGTAACCCACATGCGCGTGCGTGTCAACCCTCACCCCAAAACCGGCAGGGAAATGACAATCCCAAAGTCGCCCGGGAGAGGGAACAAAATTCACCGGGTCCTCCGCATTAATTCGGCATTGGATAGCATGCCCTGAAATCTCAATTTCATCTTGTGTAATAGGCAAAGATTCGCCAGCAGCAATACGAATACCAAGGCTCACTAAATCATGGCCAGTAATCATTTCAGTTACAGTGTGCTCTACTTGCACTCTAGGATTCACTTCCAAAAAATAGAACTCGCCACTTGAATCGCGTAAGAACTCAAAGGTTGCTAATCCCTTGTAACCGACTGCTTCCGCACCGGCACAAACGCGGGCCCCTATTTCCTCACGTACTTCAGGAGAAAGCCACGGACCTTCTTCGAGTAGTTTCTGATGTCGGCGTTGGATGGAACAAAAACGTTCACCGAAATGAATGGCATTTTTTCCATCAGCAAGAACTTGGAATTCAATGTGTTGCGCCCCTTCAATGTATTTCTCAATAAATACACGCTCGTCCCCAAAAGCTGAACGTGCTCGTGATTGGCAGAGGTTTAACGCAGAATCAAACTCACTTTCTTGATGAACTATCTGCATTCCAATTCCACCACCGCCAGCAGCAGCCTTGATGATGACTGGGTAGCCTATTTCAGTTGCAATTGTTGCCGCTTCTGAGGCACTCGCAACCGGTTCACTACTGCCTTTGGCAACAGGAAGACCAGCCTCTTCCATTGCCCTTCGGGCCTCTATCTTATCACCAAGCAATGAAATTACATCCGATGAAGGTCCAATGAATGTTATTCCTTCTTCTTCACAACGGCGAACAAAATCTGCATTCTCAGCCAAGAACCCATAACCTGGATGAATTGCTTGTGCCCCAATCTGCTTTGCGGCTTCAATCACCTTTTCATAATCAAGGTAGGCATCTAAAGGATTGGTTGAATAATTTGGGATTGCAATATCAGAGAATCGCACAGGCAAAGAAAGTCGGTCTTCCCGTCCATGAATGATTGCAACTTCGCAACCCAAACTACGTAGGGCCCTTGAAATTCTGAGGGCGATTTCACCGCGGTTCGCAATGAGCACTCTCTCAAACATAAAACGCCACGAGAGGACCCGGTTCAATAGAATGACTATTCCTAGATATCTAATTAGTAGACATCTCTGAGGTAGCGCTTCTCCTGCTTCATCATCCGCTGTTCCACGAATTCCTTTGCATCCTCAGCACTCATATTACCATGTTCCTCACAAATATTGATGAGAGTTTTGTGAACGTCTTTTGCCATCCGGAATTTGTCACCACAAACATAGAAGTATGCTCCACCATCAATCCATGACCAAATCTCTTCGCCATTTTCCGCCATTAAATTCTGTACATAGGTTTTGGGAATCTCTGCCATTCGTGACCATGCAAGGTCAAGGCGAGTTAAGTGTCCATCGTCTAACCAGTCATTCAATTCTTCACCATACAGATATTCATGGGTTGAAGTTCGGTCACCAAAGAATAACCAATTTCGCCCTTTGGCTTTGTCGAATTTCCTTTGTTCTAGAAATGCTCGGAATGGGGCAATACCAGTACCTGGCCCAACCATGATAATATCTGTATCACCATCTTGAGGTAATACGAAACTGCGAGTTGGTGACATAAACATTGGAATTGTTTTTTCATTTAGAGGAGCAGAGTCGGCCATGTAAACAGTGCATAATCCACCACGGTCCCTGCCATGATGATTATACCTAACAATTGCAACTGTCAATTCAACTTGACCGGGGTGGGCATCAAGAGAAGAAGCGATTGAGTACAGCCGTGGTTTTAACCGGTCTAAGTTAGACACAAACTCTTGAGGTGTGAAAGAAAGGTTTGGCATATCCCCTAACAAGTCGATATAGTCGCGGCTCCATAGATAATCCTCCATGGCATCTGGATCATTTACCAGAGACTCCCACAACATCAGTGATGGGTCACTCATCGCGCCTACAGGAGTGAAACCTTCTGGGAAATCTTGTTCTTCTCCAGACCAATCCCATTGAACACTATTAGTATCACCATTTGTTGATGCTCTACTGCGCCCAACTAACCTGACTGATATTTTCGGACTTGTGGATGAAAACTTCATTTCAAGACCTTGGATGAACTTTTTGCAAAGTCGGTGAATCTCATAGTGGCTGGCTAATGCCTCTCCTACACTTGTCTCGCCTAAGTGAGTCTCTACGACCTCTTCACCTGTGAAATTGAGAAGACCTAGTAAATCCGAAACTAATTCTGCAGGATTTTCTGGAATAACCCCAAGGGCATCTCCTACTTTATACTCCAAACCAGAATCACCGAGGTCGAAAACAATGTGGCGGGTTTCTTTTGTTGAGTCTGGATGAGTAATTACTCTCTTCTCAACCATTTCTCCGAGGTAAGGATTTTTACTGCTGTATTCGCTCATTGCGCCATCTCCTGATGTCACTCCGCCTACGGCGGGATGGCTATCCGTCAAGACTGCCGTTTATCAAGCGAATGGAAAGGAGTGTAGTTTTGAATAATTGTATTACGACGCGCAACTAAAGCACTCATGCACACTCCGACGGTCCGAGCGGAGCATGGTTGAAGTCAAATTCCTAGGTAGCGGAAATGCCTTTTGTCCTGACGGAAGAATGCATTCACTCGTCTTGCTCGATGAGAAAATCCTCATTGATACTCCGCCAACAATTTTACCCCAATTAAGCCAAGCAGGGCTGAGCCCTTGTGATATCAACACAATACTATTCACCCACTGGCACGGTGACCATATCTTTGGATTTCCATTTTTTATTCTTGAACGCAAGTACATATCAGACCGTGCTGGAAATAACACTCTAAATATTCACCTACACGAGGGTGGAGAAAGGAAGTTGAAGGAACTCTCGGAAATTGCATTCCCTGGTTCTTTGAATGATGTACTCGAAAATCGCGTGAGGTTCTACGATTCGAAAAAAGGACAGGTGACCGGAGCCCCAGATTGGGTGTTTGAGAGGTTTCCAGTGAACCACGAACCCGCAACAGAACCACATGGTTACGAATTACAACACACTTCGGGATTCACAATAATCCACTGTGGGGATTCTGGCCCCTGTGAAGAAATTGCAAAGAGAACAGGGGACGCTGACATTGTGATAATTGAAGTTGGAGTTCCCGACGGAGTCCCAACTGATTTTCACTTCAAGCCATCCAGTTTATCTGAACTAGCACATAATAATCCCTCAACAATTTTCCTAGCAACTCATCTTTATACAACAAAAGATGAACCAATATCGGGTTTACCAGAAAATGTTATCCAAGTACATGATGGAGACGTTTTTAATTGTGAAATAGGTGGAATTATTACAAAATCCAATTGAATTATTTTTTCTTGAATGATATGATAATAATAATTTAATTAACATCGATTTGTGGCGTTGGCAATATCGAAGCAAATTTGATTGAGTTCAATAAATTATCAACTGTCAATTTTGAATTAAACACTTTACTTACGAAAAAATGTTACAAAATATCACTTGAAAAATTCACTTCTTTTGATTCTCAATTCTGAACCATTCCATTTACGCATTCAGGGAGGGCGCGACTCATACGACTCGGTGACAAAAGTTCCAAAACACGATACATGGGCTTTGAAATAGTTATTTTTTTCGCTGATTCAATTGGGACTTAATATACTATAATTCTATTTCACCAACGCGAAAAAATAAGCCCACCTTCGCGATTGCGTAAGTAGCCTTATTAGGCCGACACGCCTCCTCATGAATCTCCGTAACAGTCGAGACCACCACTCACATCACAAAGACGGAGAGAATGAAGCGGAATGGAGTCAGTGTTATAAAATGGGCGAAAATATTTTCAACCACTTACTCGGTAATGATAGCCTATTTAAGAACCGCGATGTACTTCACCATGGCTTCACACCAGATAACCTACCACATAGGGAAAATGAAGTCAAAACTTTGGTTCATAATTTAGTTGAGGCTCTTCATGGACAGATGCCTTCCAATATGATTTTGTATGGCCAACCGGGTTTAGGGAAAACCGCTGTCACCCGTTATGTCTGCAAACAATTATTGGATCGAGGAAAAGAAATCGGCCGCAAAATCCATGCCGTCGAAGTCAACTGTTGCTCAATTGACACCAAGTATCGTGTACTCGCAAAGTTAGCAAATGATTTGGCCCCCGACAATGAAAGTCTCGTTCCATTCACCGGATGGCCAACCGATAAAGTTCTTCAACGACTTAGAGAAAATATGGAATCACAAGGTGGGGTTCACATCTTTGTATTGGACGAAATTGACCACCTTGTAAAGCGCCACGGCGATGACATTCTCTATCCACTTACTAGTCTAAATTATGAATTGAGGAATTCTAAGTGTTGTGTAATAGGAATTACAAACGACCTACAATTCACTGAGATGCTGGATGCGAGAATTGCCTCCCGGCTTGGCTCAGAGGATTTGGCATTCCCACCTTATGACGCAAGCCAAATTGGAGACATTCTATCCCAACGCGCGCTCGCGGGTGTGCGTGAAGGAGTACTTGAAAACGGGGTCATCAAACTCTGCTCTGCCTTGGCAGCACAAGAACACGGAGATGCACGCCGTGCATTGGATTTACTCCGAGTTGCTATTCACAAAGCTGAGGTAATGGAAGATGGATTGGTTTCAACAGAACATGTTCGTTTAGCACAAAACCAATTACAATTTGACCAAATGACTCCTGTGATTTCTAGTCTACCCTTCCATCAGAAGTTGGTACTTTACAGTATCCTTCTCAATGAGAGTAACGGTTTGACAAACGTTTCAACAGGTGAAGTATTCTCAGTTTACCAAATGACTTGCGCTAACGCATCGGTATCTCCACTGGTTTCACGCTCCATTGGAAATGTGATTAAAAACCTAGACAGCCTTGGATTAGTTACCGCCAAGACAACCAGTCTTGGACGCTATGGCAGGAGTAATCGAATCAATTCTTGTATACCTCGAAACATCAACGCCATAACAATCATGAGTGAGTCTGATGAAGCCATGAAACCTGTGATAAATAGCACATACCGCCTCCAAGCAAGGCTCTGAGCAACAATATTTCAGTAATTCTTCGCTAAGAATTGTTAAGAGAGGGGCGCTGGTCGGCCGCCTTGATGAGCGACGATAGTGGCGACAGTGGGAATGAGTCTGTCAACATGATTGTAAATTGGGTTAAGGCTCCTGGCAAGGCGTTTTCATCTCTAGTCTTTGGACTAGGTGTATGGGGACTAATCCTTGGGATTGTCAATGTGGTGTTCGGAGCGGTTGTTGCGGGTGAGCGAAAGATTGTCTGGGCAGGATACCTAACAATGGGTTACCTTTGGGATGAACCGTACTCAGAGATGATTTATCGGCCCTGGTCTGATACCGTTTTCCTAGCAATCGCAGTTATCGGTATTGCTTGGGGTGCTTGGGGAATTCACCAAAAAGTAGAGGGTGGTTTCCAAGTTTGGATTAAGGGAGTTTTCTTCCACCCTGTTTGGACAAGCCTAGTTTCAGGAAGTGAAGAAGGGGGAATGACGATGACTGCCGCCGCTTGGTGCTTACTACTAGGATTCGGATTTTACGCCTATTGGTCAATAGTTCACTGGGCTTGGACTGACATCGGTGTTTATGCAGTAACAGCCCCACTTCTTGCCTTTGGCTTTGGACTACGCTTCTTGGCATTGGTGGATGATAGTGATAGTTTACTATCTGAATCTTGAACCTGCTTGGTCAGACCCTTTTACCCAACGATTCATTTTTTGGATTTTGTGAAAATGCGATCATGCCCATTTCTTGCAAATACTGCATCTAAGCATCCTTCAAATGTCCCCAGCCAAAGTGCCATACTCCATAACAGATGGTTCCGAAAAATAAGAGCAGAGCCGAGAATTAAAGCCAATGAGATTTCTGGTTCAAGAAATCTTGAAATTGTGATTGACAATACCACATATGGAATTAAAAGGAATGCAATGAGCATTCCATCTTTTGAGAAATCGTGTTTTGCACCGCGGTATTTCCTCATTATTCTTGTATGGGCTCGGGCATCCCTTCGGCGCTTTTGAAGAAATACCTTGAGATGACTCTCTGCTACATGGTCAACCACTGCTTCGGGCTCATATCGAATATCTCCCCCTGATTGTTTGATTTTCATTGAAACTTCCATGTCCTCTGCATGATACCAAGACGGGTCAAAGCCGCCTAGTGAAATGAGATTCTCTCTCCTAAACATTGAACATGGGCCATTGGCCAAAGTAGCCATCTCTGAGCGTGATGAATATTTCCATGCAATAGTACGTGAGCGTAATCTACTGACTGAAGTTCTGCCTTGTTCAAAGATGACTCTGCCAGTTACAGCATCCATTCCTTCACTTGACGCAAACATCCTCTCAATCCAATTAGGTCTTGGTCGGCAATCAATGTCGGTTATCGCTACCCATTCACCTCTTGCAATGTTTAGTGCGTTGTTTCTTCCCGCAGAAAGTCCTAACGGTTCTTGAGAAATGACTTGGATAGGTATACCATCTGAGGTTTGCCATTTTTGGAGTAACTCTGTGCTTCCATCTTTTGACCCATCGTCCACAGCAATAATTTCCAATGGCCTATATGTTTGAGCAGTTAAGGCAGACATGCAGTCATCAATCCACTGAACCCCATTGCGAACGCAAACTGTGATGCTAATCAGTGGAGTAGACACACTCACAGCTCCTTGGTGAAAACATCTAGTATCCTGCGACAATTCTCCTTCGTTTCTTGACTAGTGATTCTGACGACTACCCCCTTTCCTGGCTGACCATATAGTACTGCACAACCGATTGGAGCGAGTAAGTGCACAATAATGGGCGCTAAGTCCTCTTCTCCTTGTACCACAACAAGTGTGGGGCGGCTATTCAAAAGGGCGACTTTTGTGGCTAATTTCAGGTCAGCAGTGATGAGGCCCGGGGGATTTTTACAAGTTGATAGGTGGGGGAATAATTCTCTGTCAAGATTTTCTGCTTCCGCCCAAACCTCACGTTTTGTCATCCCATCAATAAACGATATATCCGGGATTTCTCCCAAATCGACTAATGTTTGTACAGTCACATCTCCGACTGCAATTAATTTCGGTGATAAATCTGAAATTGATTCAATCGCTCTTCGCATCGCTACTTCAGGTCTCGACTCTGGTCCTTCGTGAAGTGTTCCAAATGGCTGTTTTAATTCATCATCTAAAATTTCTGGCATCCTCTGGTCGAGATACATCTCTGCCTCACCAAGCCAAGGTTGGCCGTTTCGATCAATTTCACCATCTCTAATTCTGCTTGAAGAAATAATTTTTCCATCCAAGCCTACAACATGTTCTGCCACAATAATATTCAACGAATCTAAGCCTGCTAATTTTCTTGAATCGTTGATGTCTTCGCATGCAGGTTTAGTCTCTGAGGTGCATCCTATTGCATCAGCCTCTAAACTAGTTGGGGCTGGCCCCACTTCATTTTCCAATAGATGAATAGATACCCTATCTTTAACCTCCTCAGAAATGACCCAATCCAAAATATCTTGTTTACGGGTTTCCCAATCTAAAACAATCGGGGTTTTGAGTCTGGCCATAGTATCGCTTGTCAGCCAGATTTGAATCTTATCAGATTGTTGTAAACAAGTAAAGATAAGGTGGTGATGACCTGCATGGAATCGGTCAAATGTACCGCCTAATAAACACAGTGAGTGCCGTCCCATTAAATCATCTGAGAGGTTGAACCTCAATCAATCCTACGGAAAAAAGAGAGCAGAAATGTGTGCCCCGAGGAGTAACGAACCGCCTCATCGCTTTTGGCTCGGAGGTTCTGACCCACCCCGGGGCGTCTGTCGGACGAGTGGGTGGTTCCATTAGTCATTCCGCGCACAGCAGTCGTATGGAGACCTTCTCGCCCTGCCGCCATTTTGCACCGAGGTTCATTCCCCGAAGGGTCACCACGGCCTTCGAAGGCGGCGATACCCCGTACTTGGTACCACAGTTCATTCCTCGCCGGCGAAGGCCAAGGTCCGTGTGGTGTTGCAGCCGGGGCAAACTTTTGGGTAAAACCACCCCTTTTGAATCCTCTTATCGGCGAAAAATGGTCATAAACGCCTCTGAGATGACTCTCTAAGGCCATCGTGATAACCACTTTTACCCGCCGCTAATCTAGCGGCAACTTCTGAGTCCCCGCTGATAATTTCAGTAGCGGTGAAGGCTGGCCATCTGTCTCTGGGCTGTAACAACCACCCTACCATTGGATGGATTTGTCCAATTACCGGCTTAGTACCAATAAGAATTGACTTCAATGCATTGAGAATGTCGGTCAATTCAGCAAATCCAATTAACTCTTCATCAACATCTACTCCCTGTAGAATCCGCTCTAAACGAGAGACGAGGTCAGCAGGGCAACCGGGATGTTCAACTATTCCAATTCCGGGTATATTGTGTGTCTCACCAATAGGACGGAAAAGAGCTGACGCCCATGGGATGCGTTCCGTAAGGAGAACCTCACGCCCTTCCCCTCCTTCAGTTATGATACTGAACAATAATGGTGAAAAAGGAGCCCACCAGTCAAGAGGGAGGGTTGTGATTTCTTTGATTTCTTCAATCGTTGGAGTTCTACTATCCCTCGCTGTTGATATCAACGATGTCCAGCCATTGATAATCGGTGATGACCTTTGTGAATCCTCAATTTGGGCTACCCAACTATCATCTAATTCCCCCTGAGAAGATAGCCAAGATAATCCGGTTAAAGCTGGAATTATATTTGATGGGAATGATTTGGAAATACTATTCGGGGCCCACCGAGCCAAATCAGCAGCGAGTTCTGATGGCAACCAAGCAACCTGTGAAAGTAAGGTTGAGGTTAACCAAGACGATGCTGAATCACTGAAGTTGTGAGAATCAATCAGAGTTCTCAATCTCAATGCTAAGTCATCCTCATTGCGGATTCTTTGAACCAGATGATTGTGTGCTGACTCTTGCCAATCATAAGGTGCGGTTCCCGCAACTTCTGCTAAAAATTCTATGGGTACTTTTTCTACATCTAACAATGAAATCCAGTCAGCACCCAACCTAATGCCTTGTCGGCGCCACAATGGCCACCGATTTTCATTTGGACACGCGATCCATGCTGCTAATGGATCAACGGATTCTATTCTATCAGCCCAATCAACATCGCCTTCTGGATATCTGAGTGATGCCGCAAACAATCTCATTTCTTCGGATGAATCTTCAGATGCATTAGGTGGTGCGGACCCACCAGCCGCAAGTTTCGCAGCTGAGACGACCTCCTCTAAGTTTGAGGCTGAATTTGGTGGAATCCAAAGTGGGGGTGGAGAGGTAAAACTAGGTGGTGGGCGATGTGTTACCTTACAGGGTAATTCAACATCCCCAGCCAATTTCAATAGATACCAAGATAGTGGCCGAATTGGGTCTGGCCTGAGTGTTGGGTATGCCAATGATTCTTCGGGTTCTTGAGAGAGAATTGCTAATCTAGTTCTCGAATCTTGGAAAACAGAGTGTAATTGTGCGGAGTCATGTTGACCGGGTGGGTATTGCAAAACCACAGGAGTTTTTTCTTGTCGTGACAAAGACCAATCTATGAGAGAAAGCCAAGCCGTGGATGATAACCCTTGAACATCAAAGATGGTATTCTCAACTTCGGTTTTCTCACTCCATTGATGACCTGACCAATCTGATTGAAATCGCCTCCAAGTTGATTCTTCAACTCTAATGTTACCACTCCGTTTGCGGCGACCTTTACGAATTGCTTGAGTCAAGCCCTGTAATCGATTACGGCGTTCTGTTTCTGTTAGCCTAGGATGGGCGCGATGTATCCATGATTCAAGGATTGAAAGTGGTAATGCATCACCTTGACGCCCTAAGAGGGATGCTTCTGCAATCACTAAAGCGCCGTTTGATGCCGCCGAAAGTAGAGTTGTTGTGGATAGTCTATCTGGTAATATTGCACAAATAGGACATTGTGACTGAAGTGGCGAAACCCGTTCATGGGCTGTCCCGAGGGTCCAGGATTCTGATTCACCCATTGGCAGGGGAAGATCTGGCCAACCCTCTATTGGTGGTTCACCAAACCAACTCCCAATTGCTAATTTAAGGGATTGACGTGGGTCTAATAATCGGGCCCGAACTAACCCAATTACTGGAGATGGTTCTACCCAATCTGATAATGATGATGTCGATTGATCCTCTGCGGGTGAGGAAACCTGCTGTAGTGATTCTAAATCGTACCATCTTACCTCTGCTTCACGTGCAACTGCCCAAACATACCCATCCTTCACCCCTTGGATTCCACTAGAGATTGCGGTTTGGTCCGGATGGCTAAAATCTCCACTCCAAGGCAATGGAATTAGCGGACTAGAGAGAGATTTTGTGTAAGCAAGTAATAGTTGGGGACCATCTTTTGCAAGCAACTTTCCAACTGCATGTTCTGGAATTGAATCAACCTGACTATCTGCTAATCTAGCCAATTCATCGCCAATGAAAACCTGCCAACCTGCTGCAGTAAGGTGTTGTTTAGCACCCCTTTGTCCCGGCCCAGAATCTGACTGAATAAGGCCCTCTTCCCTCATTCTCTTCAATTCTGCAGAGGCATGCGGCAAACGTAATCCGACTGCCTTACTCGAACCAGTTACGGTTGAGGGGCCATCGGAAAGATGATCCAATAACCTCCGTCGGTAACTACCACGAATTCGAGAATAAGTCACAGAATCACCACTCTTGACCATGGCAACCTCTCCGACACCTCAACATGGGCCTTGTTATTTGGGAGTTGTTGATAGTACTTCAATTATTTCTTTAGTTACCATTCATTACATATTTCCACTGGAGAATGTTCGGTTTTACTAACTCACCGATTATTTTATTCTCTATCTATGCATTTTGTATGTCACTATCTGTAACAACAATGCTTCATCTGTGGCAATGGTTATATCAGTGACAGTATTCGCTCAGGTCAGACGGTGTAAAGTGGCCCTGTGGACATCCGTTAAATGACTTGGAGGAAAAGGTGAAAATAAATGAAGACGGTTAGAATCAGACAGAAAATTAAGGCATTCCTTGCTGAGAGGCCACGCAATACTGCCGAAATTCTTGAGCACATCAATACCACAATGCGACATGGCACAACAAGCCAACAACTGGGCAATGTTCTCTCGAAAGATAAAGACATAGTGAAGGTAGGATACATCAAGAGAAGTGGGGTTCTCTCCGGCGGCTATGATATCTGCGAGTGGGCAATCGTAGACTGGGTAAAAGACAAGCACCCAGAATGGAGTCCTGGCCAGCCATTTCTCCTAGACCGCGATGACTCTGCATTCTGAGGCAGATAATTAGCAATCAAATTCGGCAATGGTTAGATTGGCTTGCAAGTTACTAAAGCAAATCGGCTTGCAAGTTACTAAAGTAAAGGTAATCTTGTGAAATTAGAGTGGTTTCACTCATCAATTTTCAAGAGTGTTGTCCCAATCACCTGAACGTGCGAGGCTATTCATCTTAGCACGATGTGAAAATGCATTTTGACTATCTTCAGGTGTTCCACTAGCCCAAGATTGTAGTGCTGCTGCCTGTAGGGCCCTACCGTAGGAATACGAGAGTTGCCAGGGTGGATTTTCATCTATTGAATTCATCAAATTTAGGTGAGCGGTAGCATCCTCATCGGATTGCCCGCCTGAAAGGAATACGATACCAGGTAAATCTTGAGGGACATTCTCATGTAGACACTTGAGGGTTAATCTAGCCACCTCTTCTCTCGATATTTGTTCAGTACAATCCGTCCCAGCAATTATCATATTTGGTTTCAGCAATGCACCGGGAATGTGTACTCCTTGATCTTCGCACGCGGCGAAGGTTGCAGTGAGAATTTCGGCAGTGACCGAGTAACAACGAGCGGCATCGTGATCCCCACTCATCAGAACTTCTGGCTCAATAATTGGGACTAATCCCTGCTCTTGACATATTGCTGAATAGCGCGCTAAAGCGTGTGCATTCGCACTGATGCAAGCTTGTGAAGGAATCCCATCAGCAATTGTAATGACAGCACGCCACTTCGCAAAGCGGGCACCTAAATTGAAATATTCAATACAGCGAGCTCTCAAACCATCTAATCCTTCAGTGATTTTTTCACCATCATGATTTGCTAGAGGGTGGGCGCCGGTATCAACTTTGATTCCTGGAAGAATATCTTGCCCAATCATGAAATCAGGAATCGGGGTTCCATCATCCATCAACTGCTTAATAGTCTCATCAAATAGGATTACTCCGCTAACCGCTGATTCGCAACCAGGTGTGGCAAACAAGTTCGCACGGTAGGACCGGCGTGCTTCTTCAGAGGGGTCAACCCCAACTCCCTGAAGTCGGCTACTCATTGTCCCCGTACTTTCATCCGCCGCTAGAATCCCTCGGCCGGGGGCAACCAATTTATTGGCATTTTCTTCAAGCATAATAGTGTCCATTAGCACCACTTAAGTGACACGAGTCGGCTTGGTATTTTCAAGTCATCGCTCAAAGCCAATAGGAGATGTTTACCGCATTTTCATTTAAAATTAATTAAACTGTCACCCGAAAATTGGTAAGGAATTAATATCACAACATTTTCGGGATTGAATAAAGGTTGATGAAATGACGGAGAGTAACTTAACCTGCCCAGAATGCAATCATGTTGAAACAATTGAGATGCCGACTAATTGTTGCATTTTTTTCCATCAGTGTATTAATTGTGAAGTGACATTGAAACCAAAAGAAGGAGACTGCTGCGTATTTTGTAGTTACGCAGATAAGCAGTGTCCACCAAAAGACTGTTTTTAGAACATTATTGTGGATACTCGGCACTGATGAATCGTCTTACTCCACTGGCAACATCAATTACTTCTGAGTGTACTGCCACTCGGTCACCAAGTTCTTCCACTCCGGGGAGATAACCGTGGCAGACTCCGCTGGCAACAAATAACGCATCTGAACTTGAACACAAATCGTCCCTACCCCATAGTCGATAAACGTCATCACCTAACATCTCCTTTGCTCTCCGCTCATGGTCTTCATTGGTGGTGACAAGGCGACCTTCGAAATGTCCACCTAATCCTCTCAATGCTGTTGCTGTTATCACACCTTCAGGTGCGGCGCCAATACCCATCAAAAGATCGATTTCACTCTCTGGATTTGCGGCGTCAAGCGCCGCTGCAACATCACCATCACCAATGAGTGGGACCGAGACACCAAACTCACGCAATTCCTTAATCAAGCTGATGTGACGGTCTCGGTCCATTACAACAATTTTTAGGTCTGTGATTTCTTTGTCAAGAGCAGCAGCAGCGGCTTCTACATTGTATGCAACATCTGCCTCAAGTGAAATTTCACCTGCTACTCGGGCGGACCCCGCGAGTTTGTCCATGTAACAATCCGGTGCGTGTAGAAGAGAACCACGCGGAGCAGCGGCAAGAACTGCTATCGCATTGGGCAAATCCTTAGCGACATGATTAGTACACTCTAGTGGGTCAACTGCAATATCAATCTGTAAGGCTCCAGCCTCACCCTGCATTGAACCAAGTGGCTCACCAATCCACAACATTGGTGCATCATCTCTCTCGCCCTCACCAATAGCCACTCGGCCATCAAATGGGACTGAGTCAAATACACCGCGCATTGCTTCCACAGCGGCACCATCAGCCAATTTACCATCACCATGACCACGCCATTTTGCTGCCGCTATTGCTGCTGCTTCAGTCGCTTTCACAAAGTGAGATGTCAAATCACTAGTCTTCGCCATGGTTGCCGGAGGGCGTATCGGTTCTCAATGTGGCGGTCACGAACCTTTGTTCTTCTCAAGAACTTGGATAGATTCTATTTGAGTTTCCGGATATTGGCCTTGGTCGTCCTTTTCTAAGGATTTCACCATATCCCACGCGCAAAGAAGACCTGCTGAAACGCCTACAATCGCTTCCATCTCAACACCGGTTTTCCAATGTGCTGAAACCGACAATGTACAGCGAAGGGAATCCCCTTCCCAAGCCCAAGATACATTACAACCTTCAATTGGAATTACATGACAATGAGGGATGATTCTTGGTGTATCTTTTACTGCTTGAATTGCAGCAACAGTGGATGCTTCTAACACATCCCCTTTTGCAATCAAGCCATTCCGAATCGCATCGGCTGAATCTGAGGATAAACGCAGTAATCCTGTGGCAACTGCGCTTCTCTCAACGATTGGTTTATGCCCTATTGGAACTATACCATCTATTCCATCCTTCATCCTAAACCACCTTTCCAAATCGTTCCATCAGCCCTAACTTCTTTTTTCCACAGGGGGGCTTGAGATTTCAGTTCATCTATTAACCAACTACAGGCCTCGAAACCCTCTGCCCTGTGTGGACTCGCTACATGGATCGCCACAATTGGCTCACTTGGCCCAACACTCCCAGTCCTATGCGCCATTGAAACTGAAGAAACACCAAACTTAGAGAGTGCTTCATGACCAAGGGTTGAGAGAACTTGAGGTAATTTTTCTTCCCAAGCATCAAATTCTAATCTTTTTATTTCCACCCCATCATCCACTCCTCTAGTAATGCCGAGAAATGAAACAATACTTCCACAACCCTCTGTGTGAAGTTTTTCTCTGATGGCAGTTGAATCAAGAGATTCTGCCGCGGCAACCACGATTACTCTCTCATTTGCTGTCATTTGATGTATCTGAAAAAGCACCCCTGCATTAAACCGCCGATGGCGAATGTTTCATGATTGAATGGCCTCCCGACGAAATTGATGGTTACGGTGGCTGGTACGGATGAACCCATTCAAATCATGGGTGCTGGACTCTCAGGGCTATCTGCTGCCATAATTTTAGCTAAAGCGGGACGCGAAGTGCATGTACATGATATTCGCAATGATTCGGGGGCTAGATTTGATGGTGATTTTCAAGGGATTGAAAATTGGACAAGCGACCATGATTTCATGGACGAAATGAGAGAATGGGGTATTAATCCTGATGAATTTAAGACTACAGCATTTCATCAAGTTGATGTCATCCATCCTGACGATGTCATCACTCAGGCATGGAGCCCAACAGTTGCATTTCGTGTGATTGAGAGAGGTACAGCACCTCATACAATTGACCAGGGCTTGAAGCGTCAAGCGGTTGCGGCAGGAGCAAATCTTCACTACAAATCAAGAGTAAAACCGGAAGATTGCCACATTGTAGCCGCCGGTCCGAAGGATACCTCAGCACTTGCCTATGGTGAAATATTTGAAACATCACACCCAGACCATGTGTCGTTCCACTTCAATGACAAATTAGCCCCGGGCGCTTACGCCTACCTGATTGTCATCGACGGAATCGGGCTAATTTGCACCTGTCTCTGGAGAAAACAGCAGAAAAGTGGAAGATATCTCAATGAAACCATCGCTTGGTATGACAAGCATTATCCAGAACTTGACAGAAAACCGATTAAACGAGTTGGTGGAAAAGGTGATTTCACAATTAACCGAAATTACACTGTTGATGGACGCCACTACGTAGGTGAAGCCGGAGGGCTTCAGGACTTCATGTGGGGTTTTGGGATGCGATGTGCTATCACGAGTGGTGTATTCGCAGCAAAGGATATTCTTGGTGAATGCAATTATGATGATGAAGTCAGAAAACGACTTCTTCCGACAGTAAAAACCTCAGTATCTAATCGCTGGCTAATGAATCGAGTTGGAGATCGCGCCTTCAAACGAATCTCCCTTTCTTGGATGAAGAATCAGAAGAAGAAACAGGATGGATTACCGTTCATTGGTCGGCTCTTCCGACCCGACATTTTCAGAGGGCTGGTATACCACCTCGCGGCAAAATGGATGCTGAAAAAAGTCGATGTCTCAGATGGCCGAATTATTCATCGACTACCCTATCGAAAAGCCCTGAAGCGGGATGTTTGGGAGCCAAGTGAGGAGGCCCTCGCCGTTGAGAAAGAGTGGAAACTTTCTCGAAAAGGTGGGGGAACGGAATCTTTCTCCGAAGAGGAATGAGCAACCAGTGCATCGTGATTAACGATATTCACGGGTGATGTCTTTTCCAGGGAATTGGTCCTCAGACTCTCGGTAAACTGTTCTTAGGTTGTTCACCCAGTTCATTTGTTGAGTTACTATCCAAAACTCCTTTATTCCGATATCCTCGGATGTGTCCATCCAACCCA
Organism: Methanobacteriota archaeon; assembly: GCA_016845345.1. Classification (GTDB taxonomy): domain Archaea; phylum Thermoplasmatota; class Poseidoniia; order Poseidoniales; family Thalassarchaeaceae; genus MGIIb-Q1. The sequence goes on along the minus strand of JAERSV010000013.1, from coordinate 5,173 downwards.
ATACAATCTCCATTGTCATTCTCGCCCCCTCACGGTGTGGGTATGCGAACACATCCATACTAAGGGGTGGTGTTGCGACAATTTCTCTATCTTTGACGTTTGAGAGTTGTTGAAACAATGTTTCATACGCCTTCTTGATGAGGCTACGTCTTGATTCATCTTGAGTTGGCCTACGACAATCTGGGCCAACAACGTGAATTAATTTCTTGGCTGATAAGCCATAAGGTTCGGTAATTACAGATGTCCCTACTGGACAAGGTTGCATGTTTTCTTTTCTGCGTTCAACAGCAATAGCATCGCAGGCCGCACGTAGTTCTTGGCCCGCCTGTTTGTGGATTGCTGCATCAACCCCTTCTCTACCTGCAAGACGGTTATTCGCAGTGGTAACCATAACATCTGCTTCAATCTTGGAAATGTCGCCAATAATGACTTTTACCAAGCCATTCTTGCACTGTCGCGCCATGAAAACATCTGCCATGTTTGGAGCAGGTGAGGCCGTCGGCAATATACCCCTCGTTGAATAGGCTTAAATTACGACATTTTTCAGTATAAAATACTGACACGAATGCGATAATGTATTGAGCAAGAAGAAATTAACAACAGTTGTGTCGAGCGCACGCTTTAGCCTCGCTTTGGTTTTACTTCTAGTGACCATGCCATGGGCTAATTTTAGCAACCAACCTACGGTATTAGAGACAGAAGAAAGAAAAATGTTCAGTAGTGATATTTGGAATGAAACCCCTTTCAGAGATGTTGCAATCCCAGAAACATTCACTTTTTTAAATTATATTGACTACTCAGATGTAGGCGTTCTGATTAACAACAAAAGTGAGGCAAGTAAAACCATTGGATTTGCTTTTGTTGCGGCTCGTAACATTAGCCCAAACCATATTTTCCTCTTTGATAATGATAGCACACCTACTGCTGAGACCATTGACCCAAATTCATTTGACATTTACTTTGCAGACCCATTGCGAGAAATGATTAGTGACCGAAATCTGACTACAGAATTGAATTACCTCGTGACGACTAAGGGAATCCCTTTGAGAATCAATGGGCCAGGAAATGGTCGAGCCGCTTTCGATTCTGAAATTGGTTTGATTAACGGGGCATTCAACTCAACAATACACCAAAATTGGTGGTCATCGCACAGCTATGGGCCTGGTTCTGGAGAAGAAATGAAGGAATTTTCACGGCAAGAAGAAGGCTTCTATTTAGTCACGAGATTGACGGGATATACAGTAGAAACTGCACTTGGACTAATTGACAAAGCAAATAATTCGTTTGGACAAAGAGGGCAGGGTGTGTTAGATCTCGCCACAAATCGCAATGGCTCGGGGTATAAGTGGTGGAATGATTTGCTTTACGCGGCAAATTCAACATTAAATAGAACCATGGAAATTCCGGTCCACTTCAATCAAAATTCCACTTTTGTGACGAATCAATCAAATGTAATGCTGTACGCTTCTTGGGGATCTAATGATGGCTCGTGGAATTCAAATTGGCTGCCAAATTCCGGCTTCGATACCGCTAACAGTGGATGGAGTACAGGTGCTAGATATTGGGATTTCACAAACCCTCCTCTGATGAGTGATGAGGGTTTTACTTGGGCTAGGCAATCCGCGGTAAAAAGAAATGGAAATGGCGCGCTTGAAGGGGCATTAACCTCCCAGACCTGCTCAGTTACTGAGGCCAGCGCAACACCGGGACTTCTAGCAGAATATTTTGACAATAATGGAGTGACGTATAATTCTAGTCTGATGCCAGATTTATCGGGTAGAAGTCCTGATTATTGGCGTTCTGAGGCAAATATCAACAATACGGTAACCACAGGCACATGGGCTGGACTTGACAGTAGTCAGTTCAGTGATTATTGGTCTGCCCGTCATAGTGGTATCATCACAATCCCAGAGAGTGGGAACTGGACATTCTATCTCAACAGTGATGATGGTTCCAAATTATGGATTGATGATAACGAAGTTGTCAGTAATGTTGGAGTTCACGGCATGAGAGAAATCTCCAGTACAGTATGGCTTTCCTCAGGGGCTCATACACTGCGCACTGAGTTCTTCGAGCATACTAGTCATGCAGGACTTATCCTTTCATGGCAAGGTCCAAATCAAAGTAAACAGGTCGTTCCATCCTCTGCCTTCACAAGAGGACTTGCTGATTCTGTGACAACTGATTTAGTACACCACTGGACCTTTGATGATGGCTCTGGAACCAGTATCACAGATTCTGTTGGAAATGCAAACCTAACTCTATTTAACAGCAATAATGGTGTAGGGTGGCAACAATGCCTGTTTGGAAATTGCTACCAATTTGATGGCGTTGATGATTATGCTAAAATTGATGTCAATGATTGGGCTGGGAACTTTTCCGTCTCATTGTGGACTAAAACCGATAATGTAAGCCAAGACCGTTATTCATCTGCCTTCGCAGTGAATGACGTCGCAGGCGACTCCGACTCCTTCCAAATTATGACGAGTGGGTCAAATTCTGGTGATTGGGAAGTTTATCACAATACCTCATATTCATTTGGGGCCATAGAAGCTGGAGTTTGGACCCATCTAGCAGTCACCTACGAAAGCAATACATTGAAACAGTATCTCAATGGTAAATTGGTGCAAACGAATGTTGTACCAAACGGCAGTATTGATAGCATTGAACTTTACAAAGTAGGTGTTAACAGAGGTGGAAATACCCACTATGAAGGTTTAATTGATGACTTGAAAGTTTGGAATAGAACACTTCAAGATTCCGAGGTAGCGGAAGTCAATGCAGCTGCTGCTTTAACTTGTTATGACTATAGCAGTGCAGGTACAGGGGAAACATCTGTAGAACAGGATTATGATTTCAGTGATGATCTGAAAGGTCATGCATGGATAGTATATGGATATGGCATGAAAGATGGTTGGCTTGCTGGAAATTATCGAATTGAGGTAGACTCCTTTGATGATAATGGTACACTGCTTGACACAAATACGAGTTCAACTCAGAATTTAGCAACCTCATGGAATTCGAAAACTATGCGATTTAGACCGCCTGCAAACGCTTCATCATTCAAGGTCAAAATGGTAGCATTAATTGACACTGGCAGTAGAAATGGCTCTGTCTACTTTGACACCATGAATTTGCGAGCAATTCGCCCTCATTTTGAATGGGTAGATGGTAGTATTGCTGAGACCGCTGTGAGCACTGGTGGTCGGACTTTCTCGTGGGGGGCCACGTACGGACAAAGTTTGGTGGTCGATCTCTTAGAGGATGGTGTGTCAGGAGTGAAGGGCTATGTGTATGAGCCTTATCTTTCAGCAGTTGGTTATCCAAGTGTACTGCTACCATACTATGCTTATGGTTACAATTTCGCAGAGGTAAATTATGCCGCTAATCCTTTAATTTCATGGATGGGTACTGTAGTAGGTGACCCTAAGATGGCACCTTATTCTGATATTCTTCACGATATTGAAATTGAGGCTGTACGAGCAGACGGGAGATTGACTGCTGATGTCAATGGTAGTATTGATGTGCTTTTGCAAAATCTTGCACCTGGTCCAGCAAATGGTACCTTAGAAGTGCGTGACAGAAATGGAAATTCAATTCTTGCAAATGTCACGCTTCAGATACCTGGTGGCAATGAAATTGGCTCGCGAAGGATTGTTTCAGTAAATTTAACTCCATCTCGAATTGGCTTCAATGAGTATGTCATTCGCTACATTGCTAGCGACTGGAAAAATCCTGAGCGCGTGGTTGATAACAACCTAGGCATTCTCAATATTCAAGTTAACGAACCACCACATATCGATGACCTGATATGCTCATCATGGACTGTTAGCAGGGGTGATACTGTTGGTTGTACAACCACAGTCAGTGATGATTTTGGGGTAGTGCAAAGTCGACTTGGATGGCGCCTCAACGGTAGTGGTGATAATTGGACTTTCATCAATTCAACAAGTGTTGATTACATCTCTTGGTATAGTGGTTTGACTGTCCCAACTAATATTGAATTGGGTGCTCTTGACCTTGTTGCTGAGGTTAGAGATGAGCAATTCCAATACACTCTTTTTGAACTTGATAATGCAATGGTGGTAACCAATGCTCAACACAATTGGTACGGAGTACATATTGCTGGAGTCGATGCAGATGAATGGAATGGAGTCACAACGCTATCACCGTTCACCGCTCCGAAAACTGTGTCTCGAGACACAGACATTATACTCAAATCATGTGTTGTTGATGCTGACCACGACCCCTTGACTGAGTTACCGATGATTATCACTGATAGCGGGAATGTAAGCGGGGTTGAGCCAACTGAAAGTGAATTTTCAGACGTCTTTTGCTACCAAGCAACTTGGCGTTTGGATTGGGGTAGTGAAACAAGTGACGTCACAGTTTATCTTTACGATTCGATTGGAAACCTGTTCACAACTCGATTGGTTTCTGTTCATGATGAAAAATTCAATGCAAACCTCACGCTTGTTGATTTCAATGGTGACTTGCGCACTCTTGCAAGAGGTACTGGTGAGAGAATAGTAATTTCCTTATCTGATTCTGATGACCTACTTTCAGACTATGCCTATAACATCAAAATTGAATGGCCTGGCCATGAAGAATATACTCAACATGGAGAAATTACAGCCGCGAAAATGATGCGTCAAAACTCCTCAATCACTCTGGCTCCACCAGAAGCGGGTTTAGTATTCGGTGAACTAATCACAACATTAGAAATCACCGACATTGCGCCAAATGGGGAAAGTCAAATTGTTGTAATGAATTGGACAATACATCTCCAACCACCACTGGTTTATGACATTGGATTCTGTGAAGGGGACGACCCACCACTGACGCGAGGAGATGAAGTAAGAGGCTGGGTAATGATTGACCCTAACCGTCTGATTGAAGGGGCTACAGTCAACCTCGCGCAAACGGGTAACATCAAACCGATGCAATCGAGTAAATGGGATTGGGATGATTGTCAATTCCCTGATTCTGCAGACTATCATTGGGGATTCATCATAATAGCAGATAACAGTTTTACCGCCGGAGATGCAACCCTGCAAATTATTGCGCGGGATATTGATGGTTTGAGTGGGGTTGAAGAATTTACTGTTGAAATTGAGTATGGGCTTCCTGAAATCATCAACCAATCCGGAGAAGTGATGGAAGGCGAATTTGG
>JAERSV010000012.1 GCA_016845345.1 Methanobacteriota archaeon | reverse complement strand
AAATGGAATGCAGAACGTGTACATCACGGTCTCGAACGCACTTGATCAAAGTGATAAACAGAGAATTGAAGTCGCTAAAGACTTGACTGTTGAGCAGGCAATACGCCAAGAGGGATTAGCTCCCGCGGGCGCGTTTGATGTGTTTGATGCGACTGGACGAGTTATCTCAAAAGAGAAAGTTGCACAATTAGCTGAAGAGAACGTTTACGTCGGTGTTCAGAAAGTTGCTGGAGGTGCTAACCTACCAATGGCCAGACTTACAGAACTTAGGACTGACTACCCCAGCCTGCGAACAATTCGAGGAAGGGAAACAAATGGGGAAGCAACCATGTTCGCGATTCGCCTCCCTGATGGTAAACAACGAACCAATGATGGATACTACGAGTGCGTAGTAGATGCAAATTCAATGATAACATATGTCCTTAATACCCTCACATGTGACAGGCATCCACATGCATATTCCCGGATAACTATACCTGGAACAAAACGACAAAGTTACGGGGTCTGCCAGGGAAATGTTGGTCAAATTATAGGGGTCAGTTCAGATCCTATTGAGATTATGGGGTCTTACCTCAATCATATTATCTCAGTACTAAACAGTTAGGAGGGTATGAAATGCAGAAATTAGTAGATAGTAATGGGTTTGGCGGGGTCGGGTTAACCGAAAATGAACTTCAAGAGTTACGCGTACTCTATCCGAGCGCTCAAGCAATCAAACATTTAAGGTTAGGAACAGGACGCATTGGTGGATTTATTCTAAACCTCAAAGGAGTTGTTTCACATCATAATTCATCTGAAATATTCTATCGCATACTCATTGATGTCAGAGGTTTTCCACTTCAAAAACCAAATGCGTTTGTCCTGTCTCCAAGTGACGATGTGATTGACCATTGCAATATCTACCATGAGAATAATTTCTCTATTCTTCCCAACAAACAAATTTGTGCAATATGTGATGGTGTGGATGCAAAAGATGCATTTGACAATTGGCCCCCTGATCGGGCCTTTCGAATTCTAGCTTGGTTAAATCACATCCAAAGTGTGCTCTGTAACCCAAATCCAGAAGACCGTGCGAGGAATATCTGAGTGGTGAATATATGGAGAAAATAAAAATTACATTGAATGCGGGTAAATTGTTACCAGGTGTAATGCCACCTCAAGCACTTCAGGTCACTGTTGATGAGGATGGACTCACCCAACTGATTCGAATAAACGGTCCACGGATAAACAATATTGGAGAAGGACCTCTTGAAGGAGTTGCGCGTACTTTGTTACGAGTTTCTACTGGTGCGTTGCCAGAATTTGAACAGGCAGATATGTCAATTATGTCTAATGATGAAAGAGTGATACTCTCTACACCTGGTTCGGGACTTCAAATTGAATTTGAGCGAGCAGGGTTAGAAGAACTAGCTTGCCGTTTACTTCTTATTCACAGAGATATGACTGGTTCACTCCTAGAAAAACCTCAAAATGGCACCTCTCTTAATGAAATTCCGTTTGGAAAGTTAGTGAATAATAATTTTAATCAGGAGGTGGAGGAAATTGACTTACTCTGAAGAACATCGATACCATCGTCAATTAGGATTGATTGATCAGGATGCTGTTTCATCAATGAAAGTGTCTCTTGGTGGTGATGCTCAACTCGTTATGGCTACCTTGACACAACTAGCATGTGCAGGTGTAGGTACCGGACCTGAAGGTTCAATCTCAATACGTTTACCACAAGAAAATAGATTAGAAAATAATAGGCATTCATGGGTTTTTACAGCACCTAATAAACTTGAAATATGGGGTGATTTGACTATGATCTTAAAAGAATCACATGATATCAGCTTAGATTTTTCATTAAAATCTGATACGACACATATTGAATTTTCAAGAGGTGAAGATAACGGTGAAGATGCTGATCTTTACGCTACTATTTGGCATGGCCAAGCAGTATTATCAAAATCTCCATTGAAATTTGATGATACCCCCAATATCTCGCCCTCGTTGATAGATGCATCATTAGAAGTGGCGTTAGCAGCAGCAGCCGTACAGAGATTATTTGCCATGAATGGTGTAATTAAAGAAAATATGCTTTCAGATACTTGGGTGACCTTGACAGGTCGAGCTGATGGATTAATGCCAGATGAAGCTGTAAAACAATATTCCTCGATTCATGGTGGTGCAACTGCAACACTATTGCCAGATGGCAGTGGAAGTTTGCTAAGATTTAGAATTGCTCTTGAATCTACACCTCCTGAATTACTAAAGGGGATTATTCATTCCTGCACAATGCCAGAATTGCTATCTAATGATTGGTTAATGGAAGTTGGTCCTTTCCCCGTTGAATTAAATAAACAGGGTGAAGTAATCTGTTCAAAACTAAAACTACCTGCACAAATTAATTCTGCAAATATCCTTGTTCTTGGAACTGGAGGATTGGGGAGTTGGGCTACACCATTATTTGTGAGTGGAGTAAATCTTGAAAATCTCAATATCTCTTTGGTTGATGCTGATTCATCTGTAGATATTCACAACTTGAATCGCCAAGTTCTCTACACACCCAAAGAAGTTGGAATACCAAAAGCACCGGCTGCAGCAGTACGTATTGGGGAAATTTTTGGTGAGGACCTCAATATCACAGCGATTCAAAATCGATTAGAGCAACGACATACAACCCCAGTAATTGAAGTGGAAAAATTAGATGACCATGTGTCCATTTCATTAGATGAATTGGTTGGAATCGAGGATGTCATTGATGACAAACCACTGAATGAAGCAATTGAAAAGATGGATATTGCACTTGCCTGCCTTGATAATCAATTCGCACGCACAATGCTAAACAAATGCTGCATCTCTAACTCGGTCCCTATGATCAATGGTGGTGGTGAGGCTTTTTCAGGTGTTGTTGAGGTTCTAGAGAATGGGACTTGCATGACGTGCCGGTATGGAAAAGATGCTGCTTACACTCAAGAAATCATTTCGTGTCAAGAAACTGGAACTAGACCGGTTGCATCTATTGTTACAACAACCGCGTGGGTTGGAGCAATGCAAGCAGCACTTGCACTCCTGAATCTCGCTGGAATAAAAGGGCACAGAGAAGGAATGTCCTGGGATAATGGAATTGTACAAGATAGGCCTGTTGGTGGTTTACCTTGGATTAAAGGAGAATGCTCATGTCATATTTGACAGAAAAAAGCGGTCACGAATTGATAATTGGAATGAGGGAACTAAAATGACTGAAAAAATGACACTAAGAATTCAAGATCTGCCTGCCGAATATGCCCATCAAGGTATTGTTGCTGTTTCAGATGAAATACTTGCAAAACTGAATGCTAAACCAGGTGATACTGTCTCTATCTATGGGGGTCGAGAAACTTGGGGGAAACTAATTGTTCATGAGGAAATTGAGGAAGGTGTTGTGCATGTAGATGCCACCACTCGATTGAATGCTTCAGCACCCGAAGGAAGTCAAATTTTACTTGAAACTGAAGAATCAACCCCACTCAACTCTATCACTCTTGCACGCGTAGGGCGCGCGCCTGAGGAAGATATCGAACAGATGATTCGAGGGAGATTAAAAGATAGAATTCTATGTCAAGGAGATCATATTACTCTTCCAGTTCCTGGTGGTGTACTAGAACTACAAGTTGTTCGCTGCCGACCAAAGAAAGGATTTCTATCAGAGAATACTAAGGCAACAATCCATCGTAAAGCAGCAAAACGCCCACTAATCAGTACTTCCGATGTTTCCTTTGCAGATATTGGGGGTTTAGATGAACAAATTGAACGTCTACAAGAGTGTGCAATAATTCCACTCCTGCATCCAGAACTATTCGTTCATTCTGGAAAAGAGCCAATTCGCGGTGTTTTACTACATGGGGAACCGGGTACTGGTAAAGGAATGCTAGCAAAAGCACTTGCTCGAGAATGCCACTGTACTTTCCTAGCTGTTTCTGCGCCTGAACTAATTCAAGGAGTCTATGGAGAAAGTGAAAAAGGGTTGCGCAATCTCTTTGAGAAAGCAAAGAAAGAGGCTCCGGCAGTCATCTTCATTGATGAAATTGATGCAATTGGTGGATGCCGTGAGGAGCGATCTGGTGGAATGAGTCAAAGCCTTGTCACGCAACTTCTAGTCCTGATGGATGGGATGAAAAACCGCGGCCAAGTAATGGTGATAGGTGCAACAAATCGCGTTGATTCTCTTGATTCAGCACTCCGCAGGGCGGGTAGATTTGAACGCGAAATCGAATGCCCTGTTCCAAATGAAAAAGCACGTCGGGAAATCATAGGAATTCACACACGACATATGCCACTCGATGGAGATGTTGATCTTGATGAACTTGCTAGATTATCTGTTGGATTTGTTGGTGCTGATTTAGACCAACATTGCCGCGAGACGGTCTATGTTGGTAGCCGCAGGCAATTCGGATTTGCAGAATTGATGGAAGATAACGAACTTGACCCAGAAAGATTAGCTCAATTGACTTACAATATGGATGACTTTGAAATTGCACTAGGGCAAGTAAGACCATCCATCAAACGCCGAATGCAAGTTGAAATTCCAAAGGTCACATTTGACCGAGTAATTGGCCAAGAAGAGGCAAAGAAAGCGCTAGAAAACAAAGTTATCAAACCACTAAAACACCCTGAACTTCACGAACTCGCGGGTCTTTCCCTAGGGTGTGGTGTCTTGATGCATGGACCGCCAGGAACTGGAAAGACATTGTTGGCAAAGGCAGTTGCGAATCTTGCAGGAGCTCAATTCTTGCAAGTGAAGGGCCCTGAATTACTATCAAAGTGGGTTGGAGAATCAGAAAGGGGAGTAAGAACACTCTTTGCCAAAGCACGCAAAATGTCACCATGTATTATTTTCTTTGACGAATTTGATTCATTGGGTTCAGATCGCTCATCAATTGGAGATGGGGGGAGTCGCGCTCAAGCAAATGTTGTCAATCAACTATTAACTGAACTTGATGGAATGGAATCACGTGATGGAATCATTGTATTAGCAGCAACAAATAGACCAAATTTGATTGATTCAGCATTCCTACGCCCTGGTCGTCTCGGAATTCAAGTCATGGTTGGTTTACCTGATCGTAGTGACTACACTGATCTAATTGAAGTCCATCTTAGAGATACAACATTGGCTGAAGGAATCGACCTTTCGACAATCGCTGCTTCACTACCAAGTGGGTTATCTGGAGCTGATATAGGGGGATTTGTTACGGAAGTAAAACAACATGCTGTAGAAATTTATCTATCAAACGATTTACCCCCCGTTGATGATGAGTTTGAAATCAACGAAAAATCGTTCACAGCAATACTATCACAACCTCAGTGGAAACCAAAAAATAAGCAATTAAATGGGGCAGAAGCGCCAATACCATTCACTCTTTAATCCGTCTTAGGATTTATATTGGGTAAACATCACGACCGGATTGACTCAAAGTGACTCCGTCGTATTGGAAAGTGAAAATTCAGCTCGGATAATTGTGAAAGTTTGTTAATGGGCACCGAATTAATACAGAAACGAAATGGTAAAGAAAATTTAGGAAGATGTCGGTATGTTTTATGACCACATTATGATGCTCTCGGAAGAGGAAATAAACAACACTAATGGAAACACTGTAGAAAACACGGGATATTTACCATTATTTGAACAATACCCCCCAAATAAAGTTCTTCTTTTTAATGCTGGTCCTTCTGCGGAGTATCCTGCATTGATTCAATCAACAGCAGCCAAAGATTCGGGAGGAGAGGTGTACTTTCCCGAAGTCACTGAAATCAATAATTTACCTTACGATAATGGAGAACAAATTAGCGGATTAGCATTCACTATTTACTCTGAATTCTTTGATGGGATCAAAGAGTTCCTACCTGACCAATTTACTGAGAAACCTAATAATCGCATCATTATTACCCTCTCATCTGGATCATCACTACACAGCTCTCTTCTGATGTCAGTTGGAATGGAATTTAACGCGATTTTTACAACAATTAGAAGAATTGAAAGTGAAAACAAAGCAATCGTGCAAAGTCATGATTGGATAACTGAAGGTTTTTCAACCAATTTGGGAAAGACAGGCCAAATGAAAGATGTTTTGGCTCGTAATACACTTCGAGCTATGTTGATATTCAGGAGTGAAAATTCATTATTAACTGACCATATTTTTTCAGGAGAAATGACACATGAAGAAACAACTAACATTTGCTCATCTGATGGCGTTTTACCCGATCCCGTTGGTTTTTCAACTACAGTGACTCGTTTACAAAAAGAAGGGTTAGTTGAAATTATGGGAGAGCAAAAATCTGTTATTTCACAAGAAATTAAACAATTGAATGATGGAATTAGTGATTCTGAAAAAGAATTAAACAACAAAAAACTAGAATTTCGAAACAAAAAACTAGAATTACAGAACACATATGGTTTTGATTTTGATTTAGATGATACGGACGAAGATGATGTTGGAAAAAAGGTAAAACTGAAAGAAATTAAACAATTGAATGACGAAATAAGTGATTCTGAAGAGGAATTAAAATCTCTCAAAAAAGAAAAGAAAGAACTACTCCACCAACGTTATACCGATACAAAATATCGTCTAACGAGCAAAGGCTGGATGGTTGCTCTACGTCAATTAAGAGAAGCCCTTGATGATGACAGTGAAAATCGTGAGAAAGCCCCTCTGGAAGGGATTTCAAAAGAAAGAAACCCTGATTTAGTTAATCGTTATATGATGAATAAAGACCCATTCCAAGGAATAATATTGGGCGTTAGAGCTTTCAAGCCATTGAACACCACCTTTCCAATGGCTGCAATAGGTGTGGCAAATTCTTTATTATCTGAAATTGATTCTGTTATTTCACTTTTTATTCGAAACCGAGAAGAATTAACTCCTTCATTAAATTTTGATCATGATTTCTCAAAAGAGGAAAACCCATTGAATTCAATTTGGCGTGAAGAAGATGGGGATAAATTTGAAAAATACTACAAAGAATGGTTTGAATATCTTGACAAAAGAGAGATTGCATTCACATCACACTGGGCTTTATTCGATGCGCCCAGTGATCAAATGGAGGAATCTTTTAGATTATTTTGTGAGTGGTTATGGCCCCGAATAAGTGCGGAAATACGGGGTGGCGTGCCAGATTGGAAATGTGATATTACCCAATTAGGAAGAGAGCAGCAACTCTGTGCTATCCTGTTTTCAACAATGTACAATCTCCCACTTACATGGACAAAAGTAAGGAGAGGGAGGGAAGGGGTTCGGAGAGAGGTTCCTCTGTCTACATTGCCCACCTCAAGCCATATTATCCACCTACCAATAGGTTTGTTGTCTCAAATTATTCCCACCAGTAACGACGATATTAAATTAAAGATAGATAAAAAAGTTCTAGTTGGTTTATTGATTCATAAAAAGGAAATCAAAGAGGCAGAGGAGGAGGCTTTGATATTTCGGAAAAATAATCCTACAAAGAGGCCCGGTGATTCTAAACCAGAACTCCCCATTACCTTGAATGATCTTAATGACAAAGTAAAATTATGGGTTGATTCTGGAAAGGTTCCTAATAAATTCCAATTAACAACTGGTGATGGAAATGTTAATCCTCGCGTCGTAAAGAAGTTGGAATCGGATGGTCTAATTTTATTGAAGGATGTGCAACAACATGGAGGAGGAAACGCATTGCAACTCACCTTCCTAGGTGAATTGCTGGCAAAGAGCATCTATGAGAAAAATCAAGGAAGGTAATCACATTGTCTGAATCGGAGGATTTTTGGGATGAGGTAGACAAATATCGCGCAAACCAAAGAGGACCTCCACCTATGAAAGAAAAGGTACAATGTCTCGTTTATGGCGGCGAATGTGGCAGCAACAGTAATTGTGATTTCAGAGAACTCGATCCTGAAAATGCCCATGTTGTATCAATTGACAAAATATCAGGTGATTCAAAGCTTGATAGCACCCATGGCATATTCAGATGTAAGAATGAAGATTGTGGAATAGAACTTACCTACAACCCACATGACAAAATAACTACCATTGCAAATCCAAATAAAGTTCAGAAGAACGAGGACCTCGATTGGGCAGGAACATGCCTATTTGTGGCCAAACTGAAAACTAGACCAGGGCGTAAAAAGACTAAAACTGAAGAGGCTGCGAAGTTACGTAAGCAAATGGAGAACCTAAAAGACAGAGGATACTCAGAATTTGATCCAATGTATACAAAGGCAGGAATAACAAGCAACCATGATGATTATACAGAGGTGGATGCTATAAGACTGGCCGGCCAGTTACTAGGGATGCATCCAAGTGCAGGTGGAGGATCTGATTCAATGAGAGATGCGGCGAAACTTTGTCCCCCATTTTCAAAACCGACAAAAGATGAAAAAAGGGGAGACATGGATATTCAAATTGCTGTTTCTAAACACATACATGGTTCAAACTTACCTGAGCGTCAGTTTAGATTTCGAGGTTCTAGAAACTGCGAAATCCCCTCTCATAACGAAAGAGTGGAGGATTACAATGGGGAAGCAAATGACAAATTGAATTATGGGGCAAGGATAGGACTTGAGATTCTATTTAGAATGGAAAAAGAAATGAGTAGGCCGTGGAGCATCTCTCATTGGATCAAAAGATTCCCCCAGATGACTGAAAAAAGAATTGCAATTTGTTTAATTCAAGGTGGCCCACTTAGTAATTATGCAC
>JAERSV010000011.1 GCA_016845345.1 Methanobacteriota archaeon | reverse complement strand
CCATCAAATTACGAAATTGTTGGTATGGAAAAAGAAGACGATGCAACTGATGAATCAACAAATGAAGTTGATTCTTTAACTGTGAAACAATAAAAGACTACATCCAGTAATCAATGAATAATGCAATCTCTTGGCGTTCGTAAAATTTCTACACCAATAGGCCCAATGATTGCAGAAGCAAGTGAAATTGGGCTGACTAGACTCCACTGGGGTGACATACCGATTACAGAAAGCCAGACTGGAAGTAGCCACCTTGACTGTGCTGAAAGATGGGTGAAATCATATTTTTTAGGTGAAGAGACTACGAAGCCAACCCTTGATTTTTCTGGGCTAACTAAATTCCGAAAACATGTCTCGCTGACCTTGCAAAACAAAGTCCCATTCGGTAAAATAACGACTTATGGGGAATTAGCGATTGAGGCGGAGAGAAAAGGGGCAAGTAGAGCGGTGGGCTCAACCATGTCAAAAAACCCGTGGACTCTTCTTGTACCATGCCATAGAGTAGTCAAATCTGATGGTAGCCTCGGAAACTACTCGGCAGCGGATGGCGTCAATACGAAAGCCTGGCTACTCAACCATGAGAAATCACATTTGAATTAAGTTCTGCAAGTTCTGACCCCATTGCTAGCATTGCTAACTCAGCAACCAATGAATGCCAATTATCAACACGGCCCAAAATCAAATCTCCACCATCCATATGAGCCAAATCCTCTGGTTGCAAAAATTTAGTAGATGGTGTGTTCAAATTTGCTATCACTCCTTTCTTTGGATTAGCCCTGTAAAAAGTTGCGCAACTGTGGCCTCCTGCCCCATAAATGCAGGGCTCTATCACATGGCCCTCAACACTCAAGGCTGTGGGTACTCCTTCTTGAATTAAGAAATCAATCGCTTCAGTGCCACCTTTTCCGTAGGTCAATTTGTTTACTTTTCTGTTTGACAGATTCAATAATTGTTCGCCATTTCGAATTTCAAGGATTCCAAGTCCGTAGGTTCCCGAATCGTTCTTCACAAACAAGACAGGTTCACCTTCAATTCCATACTCTTCGTACTTCGTTTCCAAGAATTCTAAAAACGAATCAACATGAGCGGCCAATTTAATTCTACAGACTTCCTCTTCGAGGCATTTATCTTCGCTAACAAACCAGTGAGTCCCGAGTAACCACGGGTCAATATCTAGAATTTCAGCGGCTTTGTCAATGAAAGGTTGGACATGTCTGAAATGGTTTGATTTTTTGCGCTGATACCAACCCATTGCTTGTGGTGGGGCAAGGGGGACTCCACCAATTCCATCCAATGGACCATTGCTCAAATCATGGTTCAATATCACCAAATCCGGAGTTCTTCCCGACACGAGTAATTCACCCTCAGCAGTGGTCTTTGAGAGGCTCAGTGTACCTGTTAACCCTTCAACCTCATCTAGTTCGTTAAGTGCAGGTGAGCCAACAGTAACTTTGTTTCCACCCTGTGAAAATAGTTTTTGCAGTGTTATTAGATTCTCTACATATCCCTTGTTTCGTGTGTGACTTTCTGGCCAAATATGTAGCCATTTTGTGTCTGGGTGTTCTTTTTTCAACCAAATTAGCAGTTGTTTTGAAAGAGCAGGCAGGTCTGCTGAACTTACATTATTGAATCCAGCGGGGTAAGCATTTGCATCTACAGCAGCAACTTTCCAGCCAGCATCTCTAATATCAACAGAAGCGTATAATGGCATAGGAAGTTTTGCGCGCTCTGAGGAAAAGAAATCTGACAATTCTTCTCTCTTTGACTCTAACTTTGCAGACAGTTCCGCGAGTAAGTTTGGGCCGCTATATTCCGTCATCACTACACCTCAACTAAAATCTTCTAATAAGTCCCAAAGCCCTTTGTTTTCTCTACCAAGGCCACCATCAATTATGTGTAGCGATTCAAAGAGTCGCAACCCGATTGCCATATCCGGCTGAGTTTTGAGTATTCTCTCTAATCTAGGATAACTTGCAGCCCATTCTCTAGCGTGTGGCTTCAATTCAGTCATCAATTCATCTAGAAGAGTTGGAGTTGTTGCAGTTCCTGCTGGAAGTTTTGGCCGATTAACAATTGATTTAGGTAAATCAGTCAGTGCTGCTGCTGCCCTTAATGCAAGTTTTTCCTGTTGGCCCCGTACCCTCCAATCGTTTGGGATTGTGTTTGATGCTTGACGGTGTGCTGTACCCAAAAAAGGAACTCTGACTTCCAATCCATGCGCCATACTGTGCCGATCAACTAGTCGCAACTGAAAGTTAGTTAGTTGACCGTGATCCATTTCAAACTGTAAAGTACTTGTCAAATCCGAAAATACCTCAGCAGGATTATGCTTTTGAGCACGCCAAGGCTGAGCAAGACCTTGGTCTTCAACTGCTGAAATATCATTTACAAGATGTTCTGCAAAGGGATGGCGACTAGCAGATAACCTAGAAGATATCAACTCTTGATGGCCTACTAAATTACGATAACGAGGATATCCACCATGTAGTTCATCAGCACCTTGACCACATAACCCAACTGTGACTGCGGATGACATTTTCTCAAAAAGTGGCTGGAAAAATAGAACTGAAATATCAAGATCTTCACCATGCCAACTCAATGAAGGCAATGTACGCCGAAAACAATCATCCTCCAATGTTGATGTGTGGTGCCCTAGGTCAAGGGCAGAACAAACATCTTCAGCAGCACGGAAATCGGGATTATCCTCATCCTCTGCAACTGTCCAACATTCAGGAACCGGTTGCCCTGTTTGTGCTGATGCCTTGTGGGCAAGGCCGGCCACCATGCTTGAATCCAAACCACCTGATAGAATAATTCCAAGTGGGACATCAGACATCAATCGGTCCCCGATACTACTGCACAGGCTCTCAAGTAGAGCAGGCGCATCTAACTCAGGATTCCATGTATCTCCTGGAACAATTCTCTCAGTAGAGTAAGTTGCAACTCCTGTAAGTGTTGCCCGCCCCTCAGAATCTAGAGACCAAGTCTCAATAGTTGCTGGAGCTACTTGAGAAACGCCTTCAAACAGAGTAGTTTCATCAAGTGGATATTCAAATGCAAGTCTCGCTAACATTGCATTTTCATCAATTTTCGGCACATAATCAGGGTGTGCTCGGAATGCCTTTGCTTCACTCGCGACGAGAAGTTCTCCCGACGGAGTCAGTGTTCGCAACAGAGGTTTTACCCCTAATGGGTCACGACAAAGAATCAATTCTTGGCGTTTTGAATCCCATAAAGCAAATCCCCAAATCCCATCCAACTTACTTACCCATTCAACGTGCGCTGACGCTGGATTGTTAGGAAGGGAAGCACCTGAATATCTCCTCAAATAACCAGAGAGTGATGAGCGAGAAGGATCGGCTGGTGAAGGAATGTTAGTGTTAAGGTGAAATGCCGACCAATGGGCAGCAAGAATTACCTCCCCATCTCCTTTTGTACGCCAATCATAACCAGAGTATTTCTCTCTTAAACTACGAAAATTATAGATTTCACCATTTTGTACCAGCCAGCAACCATGTTCAGAACCCATCGGTTGGTCTGAACCCAATAAGTCAACAATTGATAGACGTGAGTGGCCTAGAGAACAAACTTCGTCACCCCAAACCCGTATTCCATCAGGCCCACGATGCGATAACAGGTCAGCCATCTCACGAGTCAGTGATGTGTCGCCATCCCCTAGAATAGCCGTTATACCGCACATTCGTTTCAATCCCGCAAATCACCCGCTAAAAGACTGTGTCGGGGAAGAATGGTTAATCTCACCAGTATATGATACCGATTACCAATGTTGCGATGAGAGAAACCGCATAAACAAAGACATACAGGCTCTGCGAAGGCGCATCATCTTGCAATATCTCGTCACTCATATTGCTGTCGAAGTGGATTCGGATTTTAACCATAACCCAAATCTATCTTTCTTTTGGACGATGAGTAAATCATAAGAAATTACGTTGTGTAAATTCAAAGGCCTAATGCAGATAACAACAATATAACAAATAATGGAATCAGAACCATAGTGCCATTATCGTCTATCCAACGCAAACGGGGCCATTCAGATGCAACCTGAATGGGTGGAATCAGTAAAGCAAAAAGAAGTGGAGTATCAAGGCAATTCCACGATAACAACCACAATCCATAGACTGTGATGAGGCCTCCAATGGCAACAAATTTTGGTTCTTTGCCAGCCCGACGTAGTTCACCCATAACTGGGTCACCAAATGCTAATCCAAGCACCAAAGGCGCGCCAAGTGCCGCGCCCATTACTCCAACAAGCGGTGATAAAGCGAGTGCCAATACGACAGAGACTGCACCCCAGAATAGTGCGCTCAATTGATTTGCTTCATAATCGCGCTGGCCGAAAATTGTAATTCCAACTTTTAGGCGAATCAATTCTGCTACGATAATTATCCCTAATATGATGAATGCTAAATTTTGGGCTGTAGTGCCTACTTTTCCAGCAATTTCTTCACCCTGCCAATAGTATAGCCAGGGAATTATCGCCAGTGAAAGATGTACGACTCTTCGTAAAAGATGACCGGAAAATCCACCTACACTGTGTTTAACATGGTCTGCTTCGTATGATTCTTCACTCAGAACGATTCCTTCTTCCATGTTTACCACCTCAGATTTTTGTCCACCCACTCTTGTGCTGAATTCTCTGAACCGGCAAGACCATCCAAAACCCCGTCTATGTCTTCTCGTGAGAGAAGTGCGTTATCCCATGCAGTCAATAATCGTTCACGTGCCCGTGCTAATTCCGCATCAGGTTTTGCCCGAAGAGTTCTCAATTGGGTGGCTAAATCATCGATTCCAGCCGAATTTTTAGCAGATGTAAGTAAGACTGGAGGTGGATTGTTGGTCAACTCAAGCGACGATATAATGTTAGCAGCAGCGCGTTCAGACCCATCCAAGTCTGATTTATTCACGACTATCATGTCAGCAAGTTCCATCACTCCGGCTTTTTCAGCTTGAACTTCATCACCTCTTAATGGGGCTTCAACTAGAACGATTCTATCGGCAACAGACACGACACGGATTTCAGATTGTCCAGACCCAACAGTTTCAATCAAAACGATGTCATAACCACAATTTCGCATCACATCGGCTGCTAAAACGACTGCATTAGGCATACCACCTGGTTGATTTCTAGCTGCAAAAGAACGAACAAACACATTTGGATTATCATCCGCAGATTCCATTCTAACGCGGTCACCTAAAAGGGCGCCACCAGTCAATGGTGAGGATGGGTCTACTGCAATAACAGCGACCTTTAATCCATTAGATGTCCATGTGCTTAGTAATCTCTCAATGAGACAACTCTTGCCTACACCCGGGGCACCGGTTACTCCGATTACTGAACCATCTGCCACGCGCGTTGAAAGTTTGAGTGAATCACGTGAGACTTCACCATTTTCCACAGCAGTTAGCAACTTTGCCAAACTACGCCGATTTCCTGAAATCGCTTGTTCAAGAAGTGATTTTGGCAAAGGTTCACTCTCCGCTAGACCAGACCCAATCCCCGCCTTCACCAACCCCAACTGGTTGATTTGACGAGGAGCGGGAAATTACTGCGTCTACAAACTCTGACATCTCATGCATTTTTGTCCCCGGACCAAATATCGCTCTCATCCCGGAATCAAATAGAAGCGAACGCTCATCTAGAGGAATTATTCCGCCACCAAAAACAGTTACGTCAGTACAACCTGCTTCCACCAACAGTTGGCAAACTCTAGGAAAAAGAAACGCGTGTGCCCCCGATAATGAGGAAAGTCCTAACATGTCTGCATCTTCATCAAGAACTGTCCTAACAATTTGTTCGGGTGTTCTTCGTAATCCGGTGTAAATCACCTCGTGTCCTGCATCACGCAAAGCCCGCGCCACAACCTTTGCACCACGGTCATGGCCATCCAACCCCGGTTTGGCAATCACAATACGCATGGCTACCCTCAACCTCGTGGAAATGGCGTCACCCTTTCAATTGGTCGTATCTCCTTTTATGAGCAGTCAAATTCCCTCCAATTTTCCGCATAGTCTATTGGCTAGCGTGGTCACCTGCGAGTTGAGCGGGATGGAGTCGACTGAGGAAAGACTTGATGATTTGCGCAAGCGCAAGGCAATTGCGGCCGCAGGCGGAGGGGCTCAGAGAGTTGATGCCCAGCACGCAAAGGGCAAGTTGACAGCACGTGAAAGATTGGAAATGTTACTAGATGAAGGCTCATTTCAAGAAATTGATTCACTAGTTGAGCACCGGTGCCGTGACTTCGGCATGGACCAAAATGTCATCCCAGGTGATGGTGTTGTCACGGGGCACGGATTAATTGACGGCAGACCAGTGTTCTGTTTTGCTCAAGATTTCACAGTATATGGCGGCAGTCTCGGAGAAATGCACGGGCTAAAGATTTGCAAAGTTCTCGATATGGCAATGAAAACCGGCGCCCCAGTAATTGGACTCAACGATAGTGGTGGCGCTAGAATTCAGGAAGGTGTTGCAAGTTTAGGCTCATACGCTGAAATTTTCTTCCGTAATGTTAGAGCAAGTGGTATTATCCCTCAAATTAGTATAATCATGGGGCCTTGTGCTGGTGGTGCGGTATACAGCCCCGCAATCACTGATTTTGTAGTCATGGTAGACAAAACGGCCCACATGTTCATCACCGGCCCAGAAGTAATCAAAACTGTCACTAATGAAGAAGTTAGTTTCGAAGAATTAGGTGGAGCGTCAACACATGCTTCGCTATCCGGAGTAACTCACTTCACAGCATCAGATGATGAAGATGCACTTGAATTGACTAGGAACCTAGTATCACATCTGCCACAAAATAATCTCGAAACTACACCTGTCAAACCCACAAAAGATCCGCCTTCCCGTGAATGTGAAAATTTACAAAATATTGTCCCTGAAGATTCTCAAAAACCGTATGATGTAATTGATGTGATAAGTGAAATTGTAGATGATGGTGCATTCTTAGAAGTTCAAGCAGATTTCGCCCCCAATATCGTTATCGGATATGGCAGACTAGATGGAAATACGGTTGGGATTGTTGGTAATCAGCCAAAGAACCTTGCAGGATGCCTCGACATTGATGCATCGGTGAAGGCAGCTAGATTCATTCGCTTCTGTGATGCGTTTAACATTCCACTACTAACCATGGTTGATGTTCCTGGATTTTTACCCGGGGCCAATCAAGAATGGGGTGGAATCATCCGTCATGGTGCAAAATTACTCTATGCATACTCGGAGGCAACAGTACCAAAATTGACGGTAATTATGAGAAAGGCATACGGTGGAGCCTACGATGTGATGTGCTCAAAGCATATTCGAGGTGACTACAACATTGCATGGCCAACTGCACAACTTGCAGTAATGGGGGCTGACGGAGCGGTACAAATTATCCACCGAAACAGAATCAAATCTGCCACCAACCCCGACCAAGAAAGGGGAAGATTGGTTGAAGAATATGGAGAACTTTTCGCTAATCCATACAAGGCTGCGTCCCTTGGCTATATTGATGATGTAGTTGAACCACGAGAAACCCGTTCTAAACTGTGCAAAGCTCTTGGGATGTTACTAGATAAACAAGAGGAACGACCTGCGAGAAAACACGGCAATATACCCTTATGAGGTGAAATTATGGAGGAAGAATCGTACAGCGATGCTCTAAGCAAGATTCTTCATTCCGCGCGTGGCCCTCTCACTGACATAGAAGATTTTGACACACCAAATATCACTGTGACTTCTGATTCAATAGATGAAACAGTAGAATCGCAACCTGAAGAGAATGGTGCAGACCGAACCAACCTAAGGCGCTTAGCCGCAGTAATGGCTGTATTATCGATGCAAGCAGTTAGAAGCGAATCAAAATCAGATATTGGCCGCCAACTAGGTAGTGCTTGGGCTCAGGACCACCGCTTATCGGCAATGGGATTACCCGGACTATCGTATAGTCGGGCGAAGCGGTCAACTTGGAGGTGATGTGAATGAGTGAAACGCACAAGGTCACTATCAACGGCGAGGTTTTTGAAGTCAAATTAGAACCTGATGGCAATTCATGGAAAGCCACTGTCGAAGGAGAAACTTTCAATGTTGAAGTTGAGGGAGATACATCTCAAACAATTGCAAAACCAAAACGATCACGGAAAAAGCGCAAAAAATCCGGTACTGTTTCAAGCAGTATTCCAGGAAAAGTCATCACTGTAGAAGTTGAAGTTGGCCAAGAAGTTGCGGAAGGTGACGTAGTGCTAATTCTTGAAGCTATGAAAATGCAGAATGAGGTCGCGGCCCCTATTTCCGGGAAAATTACCGAAATCAACTGTAAATCGGGTGAAAACATCGAAGCAAACCTTCCTTTGGTTGTGATTGAACCACCAGCAGACACTGAAAACTAAGCGTAAGACAATTAACCATCAACTGTAAAGATTACACCGGGGGCAACGAATATGACCGATGAATCAAATCCGGAACAGAAGACCGGCCCTCGTTGTGATTATCCTGGTTGTGAAGATTTAGGTGAAATCGTTAGTCGACTCTCTCCCGAAGGATACTTAGTAGCAACCGGCAAGAAAGCATACTCATTTCGAGAGGCGTATCGCCGTTTCCATTATTGCCAAGACCACCACAGTGAACTGATGTCAGGAGTGTGGAGTAGAATCACATTTGATTCAGATAAAGACGATGATCATGTCGCTCCTACTGCCATCTAAGCAAT
Source organism: Methanobacteriota archaeon (assembly GCA_016845345.1). Lineage (GTDB taxonomy): Archaea > Thermoplasmatota > Poseidoniia > Poseidoniales > Thalassarchaeaceae > MGIIb-Q1. The sequence continues at coordinate 764 of JAERSV010000011.1, read as the reverse complement.
GGGTAGGCTATGACAAAGCCCACTGCGAGCCCTCTGATTTGGTCAAAACGAATCAGTGGGTTTGTGCATTGACCCTTTGAATCATAAGAATAATACTCACATCATGGATTGTTTTATGTTGTAATCCCAACTGGAAAAAATATGGCTGGTCAATCTAGTAAAATGAAATCCCGTTTGTCAACTATCCGATATGAGATGACACGCGATTTTATTGCTCATCACACCTCAAAAATTATTCCAGAATTTACAAGCGAAGATGAACAAAAAATGATGGAGATTTTTGAAATTCCAGATATGAAAACATGCGTCGTCACCGGTGAAAAAGTTGCCAAATCAGGAGGGGACCATTTATTTGAGGTCAGGGGATATTTGAAAAAAACTGGCAAGGTTGGCATTGAACAAAAATGGAATAGATTGCCGGTATCAACAAGCGAAAACATCCGCTATAAGAAATTCAAATTCACCGATGATAATGATAAATCATACACGAAGAATATCGGGTGGGAAGAACTGACTGACGCAGAGTTCAATCTCTGTACACCTAAGCAACAAAGGCTTTACCGAAATATCAGGAAATGGTTCTCTTATTGTGAAGAAAAAAACGTGACGTTGGGAGTCGAAATGCCAGATTCCGCAAGAATTGAAATGGAGAAAGCAATTGACTCTGCCATGGAAATTTTGTTGGAAGGAATTGAAAGAATGAAGAATACTTCTTCCAATTAATCAGAGGGCTCCCCTCTGATTGAATGGGTAGGCAGAGGGTA
>JAERSV010000010.1 GCA_016845345.1 Methanobacteriota archaeon | reverse complement strand
AGCAAGGTCAACAAGGCCAGCAAGGTCAACAAGGCCAGCAAGGTCAGCAGGGTGAGCAGCAGGATAACGGACAAGGACAGCAGCAGCAAGGTGGTGAACAGGGCGGTCAGCAAGGTCAGCAACAACAGCAAGACCAGAATGGCGAGAACCAGAACGGACAAAACCAGCAGCAGCAAGGTCAAACCCAGAACGGCCAACAAGGCCAGCAAGGGGAACAGTCCGACCAGCAGCAAGGTCAACAGCTCGACAATCAGGGTGCAAACGACAATGACGGTGATGGAATCCCCGACGATATTGATACCGATGACGACAACGATGGCATCCCAGATGACGTCGATGCTTCGCCAGAGGACCATGATAACGATGGAATCCCAGATGACGTAGACAGCGATGACGATGGAGACGGAATTGACGACCAAGAGGAAGTCAATGACGGTGATCCAAATACCGACATCTATGACCACGACAACGATGGAATCTCAGATAATGTTGACATGGATATCGACAACGATGGAATCGACAACCACAATGACGTGTATGAGAACGGCAGCAGCGCTATGCGTGACCACGATAATGATGGTCTCAATGATGGCGTGGATGACGACGACGATAACGATGACATCCTAGATGTTGACGAATTCGACGGCGCAACCGGCAGCTACCGATACGATCACGACAACGATGGACTAGAAGACAAGACAGACACGGACGACGATAACGACGGCCTATCTGACTGGTACGAATCCAACGATGGCAACGATCTAACCGGACAGTTTGATCACGACAACGATGGTATGGATGATCACCTCGATGACGATGACGATAACGATGGAATCCTCGACGAGCTCGAGAACTGATTCTTGAACTGATTTGTCTAAGCACCAATGACATGATCCCACTCGCTTCGGCGGAGTGGTGCCAGGCACCCTCGGGGGAATTTCCCCCGGGGGGCCGAAACCTATTTTTTAACTTGATTTTAGTTACATTAGTTGATTGTAATTAATTTTGTAAATTTTGCTAACGATGACTGAGTGATGATACGAGTATCACTATGTGATACAAAGGGGCACACTGAGGCCGAGCCGTTGATATATCAAGCGTTAGTGGCGAGGTGCTTCAGTAGGTGTTATGATGACGAAAACCAACTTGATTAGAATGAAAAATAAACAAGGCAATAACGGGTTTGCCGCCTGTTCAATGATTTTGTTAATGTTGATGAGTGTAATGGCTGCCATACCATGGGGTGAACTTTACGGTTCAAGCGATGATTCTCAGAAAGTGAATATTGGCGTGATAGGTGAGCGTATGGCTATCCAAACCTATGACCAAGAAGTTGGCGGTGAGTCCGGTGATTCTCCTTCAATGTGGGGTAATGAGTTGCACCCAGCGTTTCTTGACCCGCAGTATGGTGACCCAGCAGTGATGTACGGAAAGATTTCTGACCTCTCATTGATTGATTTACGGCAACAGAACATTGGTCCAAATCTTGAAGAAACCAACACAAATGACCACGATAATGATGGAATCAATGATTTAGATGACCTTGATGATGACAATGATGGAATTTATGATTTGATTGAGAGATTTGACGGTTGTTATGCAACCGATCCGTTTGACCATGATAATGACGGAATTCTTGATAATGAGGATTTTGATGACGACAATGATGGAATTTTGGAAGGCCCAATTGATTGGAATCAGGGAGCAGATCCAAGAAATGTGACCGCAGACAGATATGTGAATGCATCCACAATTCATCCAGCAACTGGTCAACCAGTTGGTTTTGGCTACAGAATAGACCAAAATTTGTGGGACCACGATAATGATGGAGTTACTGACGAAGATATGGATGGTTCAGGCCGAGAAAGTTATGATGAGGATGATGATAACGATGGTCGAATTGACCAGTTTTCATGGCCTTGTGATGACGATGCAGATGGTCAGCGTGATTACTTCGACGATGACGATGATAACGACGGAGTCTTAGATTGGATTGATGAGAACCCATACGATGCTTCAATTACAGGAACAATGCAAGCGACTGGAAACTTTGATCCTGCAATTTCTTGGCAACATACAGACTACCGTGCATTCAGCGGTGGCATTAATTTCGTTACCCTAGAAGCATTATTCCACCCAGGAAATCCTGTGTTTACATCGATTTGGGATGGTGACCTTGATGGTGACGGAATCCCTAATTTCTTAGATGCTGATGGTGATAACGACGGAAGTCCAAACAATGTTGACGCAGATGATGACAATGATGGACTTCTAGATATGTGGGACCCTGATGACGATAACGATGGTATCCGTGATGTTTGTTGGGATTTAGATGTCAATGGCGACGGTCTCAATGATTACACACGAGAGGATACTAGCCCGTACCAAACACCCGGTGGAGACACCGATGGAATCTCTGGAATAGATTGTGAGTTAGATTATGATTGGGACAGCGATAACGACCGCTGGCGAGCGATTGACTTCAATTACAACCACGTTTGGGATTGGTTTGATGAAGAAATGGGTGGCACTGCTAATCCAGATAACCCTCTGTTCGAGCCAGGCTGGAACGCGGCAAACCTATCTTGGGATTTAGATGATGATGGTCTAGAAAATGAAGTAGATCCTTATCCATTGAATCACACAAACGTAGTGAATACTTGGAATTGTGAATGGAGTGCTAACTACAATCCTAACACCGATGGTGATGGTGATGGCCAACCCGGTGGCTCAAACATATTGTGTACAACTCAGCGAACTTCCTATACTGGAAATAATGACTGGGATGGCGACGGAATCCTGAATTACGAAGATGTGGATGATGATAACGACGGAATTCCTGATTTCATGGATATTGACCCAGATTGTGATCTTGATAACGATAATGACATTCACCAGTTGAATGGAAGCAAGTATCGTGACGATGGCCCTAATGATGTTGATACTGACATTGATGGCGATGGACTACAAAATGACGAAGATTGGGATGATGATAACGATGGAATTGCTGATATCTTCGACCCTGATGATGGAAACTGTGGAATTGTTGACCAAGATATGAGCGATAACTTCTACCGCTCGTGGTATCCTCTTGGTGATGGTGATGATTTGGATGGTTCTGGGGATTCTCAGCGTTACACAGACAACATCACTGACCACTGGAACATGACTTTCTTGTTCAATCCCTTTTCAGTTAGCCAGAATTTTATTCTAAACTACAACGGATTCGATGGCACTACTAACCCAGCAACATCTGGCACAATTCCAGAATTTTGGTGGATTTATCTATCTCGCTGGTCAAGTTGGAATGGCGATAATAAATGGGATATTGATGGTGATGGAGACACCCTTCAAAATGGCTTAGATATTGACCAAGATGCTGATGGAATGCCCGATTGGTGGGACCAAGATGAAGGTAATGATGGAATTATGGACGTTGACGACCCTAAGATGGGTGGAACCCTTGACTACGGTCAATGTGGTTTCATCGTTCAGCCACAAGCAGTTTCTGGTGGCGCCCCAACAGGTCTTGTTTGCGGATTTGAATATGCGCTACAGTACGGTTACCCACTGAGCGGATTTGGTGCTCAAATGGGAGTTCCATATAGTACAAGACCAGACCAAAGTTACTCTGATGGCGCATACGATGGTGCTAATTCAAACCAACAATGGAAGTGTACTGTACAGTGCTACCACTTTGAATTTGGGCCACAGGTATTCTCTTCAACCAACTTTACAGCGCTTGACCACAATCGCGATTTATTCACAGCTTGGCTTGGATTGAAATGGCAGTTGTTTAACTGGAATCAAGATACAAATGGAAATTTCTTCCCAGATGAGTTTGCAGACCATCTAGATGATGAGGTAGACCCTGATGACGATTGTGGCCAACCAATCAACATGAATGGTACATGGATTGACCCAACTTGCATGTTTAACGATACAGCGGACCTTGACGATGATTTTGATGCCGTCTATGATTTATGGGATGTGGATGATGATAGCGATGGTATTTGGGATTACTTTGAGATAGATACCAATAACGATCTTGATGATGACGCTGGAACAATTCCACCCGGCAATTTCTTCACTGGACTAAACTGTCAAGATGAGGATGATGATGGTCAAGATTCAGACCCCGATGGAGACGGGTGGTATCAAGCGGTGTGGGATAAAGGAGTGATGGGACAAGGACTCCTATTCCCTTCATACTATGATGTTGATAATGACAATGATGGGGTTCCCGACGGAGAAGATTGGGATGACGATAACAATGGAGTTGCAGATGAACTTCAAGAGTTAGTTCCCGGTTGTTTTGACGGAGAAGAACAGTACATTTGGGACCACGATAACGACGGTACTCCTGACTGGGGTGACGATGATTGGGATGGTGATGGACGGACAAATGCACAAGAATTAGCAACCGCTACGCCTCTTGTATCACCTTGGGACCACGATAATGATGGAATCCGTGATGATGAAGACCTAGACGATGACGAAGATGGAATGAAGGATAAGGACGAAATTCTACTTTGGCCAACTCGTTTTAACAGAGAATCAACCAACCCTTGGGACCACGATGATTTTGGTAGTGGAGTAGGTATTTACAATCCTTTGAACAACACAACTGGCCCAGATGGCCAAGATGTTGATGATGATAATGACACTTACTTTGATGAGGACTTTGATGTCCTTGAAGAAGGGTCCAACAGTTTCCCATGTTACAATGGAAGCCTATCATCAGATTGGGACCATGACAATGATTGTGTCATGGATAAAGATGACAAGATTCCAACAAGAGTCAATGTTTCAGTTGGTGATACGTTATGGATGGATGCTTCTAGCCCCGCGCTGTTTAGTGGCTGGGTTGAATGGTTGAATATGTCCACGTTCCAATTTGAAGCGGCAGAAAATCTGCCTGTTCAAGTTACAATTGAGTGGACAGATAATGGCACATTAGCATTGGAAACAGTGGATGTACTAACTAATTCATGGGGGCAGTTTACCGTAGGTCAATTCCTGTATCCAGAGGATATTCATGTAGGTGATAACACAACTTATACCGTAACAGCAGAAGTTACTGAAATGTTCATCCACGATGGTTCAACATCTATACCCACGACAGTAGGAGTGAAAGCAAATCTAACTGTGGATTATGTTGCTTGGTACTATTTCAGAAGCGATGAACAGCCACTTTGGCTCGACTTCAAGGCACACTACACGGCAGATTGGGACCGAGGTTTCTTTGACCGTAGAATTGAAAACGCGCCAATTACTTTCCAAGTATCAGGTGGGCCGTTTGGTAACCGCTCTGTTCCAACTAACTTTACTGGCTTTGGAATGGGTTACAGAACTGACTCAAATGGCTGGGCTTCACTTACATTTGTTCAATCCGGCGGAATTAACGGAGTTTGGGAGCAAGTGGTTTGGAACTCTACGATGGACAATGGTCCAGGAATGTTACCCGGTGGTTATGAAAAGGTGATTTGGGATAACTCAGCCAAAGAGCACGTTGTGCAAGGAATTTACAATTACACAACTACATCTTTACCCGTTGGCGACTATGATTTCATTGGTCGTGTAGATCCGGGATTGGCAAGTGAATGGCCGTTCCCATACATGGTTGGAGATGAAACAGACCCATTCTCAATGAAAGCGATGCATAGAATGTATGTTGAAGCGGAGATCATTATTTCCGGTGACAACCCAGTCTACTTCTGGGATGCAACAGTGTTTACCGGCTCTAGTTTCGGGGCATGGCGTGCAGTGTACCTAACCTCTGGATTAGCAGCAGCAGGTACTGAATTCAGTACCGAGAGCCTTGGTAAGCCATGGCCAATGGAGTGGGATGGAAACAAAGCAACTCTACTCGATGAAGCAGCGCGCTTGCGCCCATTCTTGAACCATAATGGAACCCACTGGTACATTACAATGCAGAATGGAGGAGATTTCGATGTTCCACCTTGTGGACCAATTGATGCTAATGACCCGGACAGTGATGTGCGTTGTGAAATCATTCCTGAAATGGATACTGGTGAAACATTTACAGTTATTGGAAATGTCACAAATCGAACATTCGTCCCGTGGGACCAAGATGCAATGGCTCTCCAAGTTGACTTAGACCACAATGGTGAATTCCAAGGCTCACAAGAAACCGGATACGCTCGAAAACCAACTATGATGGGTGGGGAAGCAGTATTCAATTACAACTGGTCTTGGTACAGCCAATATGAGGCCGCAACATACGGAGTTAAGGTTGACTTTACCAACTCAAATTACTATTTCACTGGTAACCAAACAACAGTGTTAGCACCGACTGGCGCTTATGTCAATATCTCAGTTGTCGGAACCACTGATTTCGAATTGAATACCGTTCCTCGACTATACCGAAACACAAACTCAACAGTTGAAGCACGTCTAGTTGACAATGCTCTGCGACCTGTCAAGAATGTCGCAGTCAACTGGAGTTGGTCAGCAACAGGAGAGATGAATTCATCAGAGACAGACTCCAACGGGGTCTTCAAGATTCCAATGAACATTTCTTCGGACCACCAACTTGGTAACTTTACAATGTCATTTGAGTTCCCTGGAAATCCTTTGCTAAAGAGTTCATCAGTGTCGCAAGAGTTCTGGGTGGTTTCTCAAACTTTCATCAACCTCGTAAGCGCAGAGTGCGCTGGTTCTAATGTGTGTGAGAGTGGGGATGTGTGGGAGTTCACTGCTCAAGTTACGGATGATAATCGGACGCCGGGGATACGTGATTTAGGTTCTTCACTCTCGGGTGATGGAGAAAACGGAGGTAACGTTTCAGTCATCTTTGAAGGATATGACTTTGAGAATATTGCTCATCGTCAAGTAGTTGCTACGTTGGCACCGAATGCTGGTGTGATTCATCATGAAATCAGCCTTGACCCACAAGCTCTACGTCAAGACCCAGCATCTTTCCTTCCTGAAGGATTTGGACCAGTTAATGTGATATTACGATTCAATGAGAATCTTCCGAATGAAGGTTGTGAAATACCCCTTCAGGAATATCATTTGACTCTGCCAGGACAATGGGACCCATGTACAAATCAACCGGGTAACGACCACTTCCGCAGAGTTCTACGTTCGGATGTAGATGGATTCTCTATGATTGGTAGAACTGTATTAGATGTCGATCAACAGATCGTCTACACCTCTGAGACAGACCCAAACACGGGTGAAGTCATCGAGAAGCCAATGGTAGTCACCGGCCGGTTGTTAGATGAATTAGGATACAATTTGACCAACCGGCAAATTCGCATCTTCTACGAAATGCAAGGAAGTAGTGCTGGGCCAGTATCTTGTGCTCCAGGTACAACTGACTTCGGTGGATTCTTCGAAATCACCTGTCCACTACAAGGAGTAATGGCAGGCCAAGCAAGAGTCACAATTGACTACAACGCATGGGAGAACAATGATCGTCAACGATACAAGAATCAATCAGTGACTCATCTATTCCCAGTATTCTCTAACTCAAGTTTGGAGATTACTGCAGTTGGGCCATATCAGACTGACGTTGACCGTTACACATTCTCAAATGGTACAAGTTATCCAGTACTTTACCTAAAGGAGTCTTTCCACATTGAGGCATTCCTCAAGCAGTCAAATGGACAAGCAATCGGTGGAAAGTGTATCAACATCTACCTAAACCCTGACCAAAACACGCGCCCAATAGCAACTGCTTACACAAACGACGAAGATGGAGCAATCACTTGGTTCAGTGGTGACCCAGAGCAGAACCCATCTAGAAAGGGTGTGGAGCCAATGGGTAATGAGTTGGAAGGATTTAGAGTTCTCAGACTTGCTTATGAGCCTGACAGAGATGTTTCCAAGGGTTGTGACAAAGAGTCTTCAGCGGTAGTTAACGGTTCATCCATGGATATGGTTGTGTTAGTCCGCTCTAAGGTAGACATGCAATTTGACGACCCATGGGAGAAGATAGATGGGTATCAGGAATACGAAGAAGTTAGTGGCAGTATTGCCGTACTTCGTAATCGCATTGAGGCCGCAGTAGCAGGTCAACAGGTGCACTTCGTGTTCCAGTATTGGAATGGCACAGATTGGATTAATGAGTCTGTAGAAATTGAAACCACAAATGACCGTGGAATCGCTAATTTCTCCTACGAATACGCCGGTAAGAATTGCGGTGACCAAACGTGCGAGGGTAAATGGAGAATTATCGCGACCTTCCCAGAATCTGCTCACTTTGTGGGTGGAGAGGACCTAGAAGGTACGGTTTTCTTGGGTGATCCTCCTCTTGATGCTCAAGGCGCGGCTTGGTGGACTCAACCAGAATTTTTGTTACCAATTATTCTAGCAATGCTGTTTGCAATGATTATTGGTGCTGTGATGTACAAGCGTTATGCTGAACGCCGCAGAATCAGTATTCTACAAGGAATTTTGATGGGCACTATGATGCAATTAGAAGTTGCTAACGAGTATGTGGCAGTGATTTTCAACTGTTACAAAGACTTGGTCAAGTTCTTCCGTCAACATGGTTTCATGAAGAAGGTATACGAGACTACGAGAGAGTTTGAGTGGGCAGTTCGTGAGGCATTGCGAGGAATCGCTTCGCCTACTGAACTTGATGCATTCTTGTCAATCTTTGAAGAGGCAAGATACTCTGACCACCAGATTACAGTCGGTCACCGTGATAGAGCAATGCAGACTTTGCAAGGAATAACAACTAGTATTTCTCTAGCACTAGGAGAACAACAACTCAGCAGAACCACAGACCATGATGCAGACATTCATGGCAACTTGGCAAAGGCAGGCGAATTCGTTGATTCAGAGGGCAATATCAAGCAGGCTGGAATCGATGAGAACGACGAGTTGAGTAGTTTCAGTCTTTGAGTAAGTACCAACATTTGGTTGTGCAGCGGGTTTCGGCCCGCTGCCTTCCATTAATGCCTATTTCCATTATTGGCGATGTCGAATGGAACCATCTAATTTCTAATCTGAAGGGTTTTACAAACATAGTTTCCGAGACTCCACTAGAAATTGATGAACTGTTTTATTATCAGCACGGAGATACAATAACAGTCGTTCCGATTGAAGTCAAAGGCATAAAAGAAACACTCAATTTGAGTAAAATTTTCCAGCAATTCCAGGCATTTAGGTTAAAATTGAGATATGATGTTGAACTGAGGATTCTTGCATTAACAGAAGTATCGCCCACTAAGGGATTTGCTAAGCAAATTGAGTTAATTGAATTCAATGTAGATGAAGAATTGATTGACGCCAAAGAGGGCAAAGAACTTCTAAATGCTATTAAATCAGTCAATGTGAAAAAAAGGTATTCCTTTTGGTTGAAGTGAATTCGCTTACAATCCTCTTTGGTTGGAGGTAATTTTCCTATGTTGTGTGGGTTAG
>JAERSV010000009.1 GCA_016845345.1 Methanobacteriota archaeon | reverse complement strand
GATAGCCTCTTCCACACCGAAAGATGACCAGTGGGCTTTGGCACCAGCAGAGGTAATCTCAGCAACAAGGAAGGATGTGCACCCTTGGGTGGCTAGAGTTTTTCCAAGAGTAAACAAGAAATCGCGAATAAGTTGGTCATTTGGAATCTTGTAACACAGTGTTGTTACTGAATCAATAACTAGACGAGTTACTCCAATGGTATTGACAATATCTGTAATTGCTTTCACTAGCGAGTTGATATCATCCCTGTCAAATGTCGCCTTTGTTAATCCAAGCCAAGAGTAAACGACATCCATATCAAAAACATTGATGAGTCCCTTATCGACCATTTCCATGTCAAAAAAGGTGTATTGCCGGATATTTTCAAGTAATTTCACAGATGGTTCAGTAGCCGCGAAATAAGCACATGCCTCACCCATCTGCGCGCCATGAACTAGAAATTCCATAGTCAACGTAGTTTTACCAGAACCACAAGTTCCTCCGATGAGCACAGTTGCCCCATATGGTATTCCACCACGGGTAATTTCATCCAATCCATGAATGCCGGTGATACAACGGTCGCGTGTGTACTGTGGCCCCCCCAGCATGCTATCAACTATGCAAAGTCCGACCACCTCTAATAACTCGTTGCCAAACGAACACGCCTTTAGGCGTGGATTAAACAAAGTGGAATCGAATCAAAAATGATTTCAAAGGATTCCAGGAGTTCCACCAGTTGAGCGCCCCCAATTTGAGGAATTTGAAGCGCCACCCCCAAGCCAATTGAGGGCTATATCATCGTCAATGTCCCAACTAGAAACCCAATCAACCTCCATTTTAGTTTCGGTTTGTGCCAATCCAGGGTAGGTCCATGTGAGAGTTAGAGTGTCGTCATTTTTGTTCAGACCATCAACGGCTCCCCTGCCTAAAATCCCGGAAAGGCCAAGGTCTAGGACAACATCAGCGCCCTGATTTTCTTGTAGTGAGGGTTTACCAGAGCACAGCATCACATCTCCTCCTGCTAAAGCACCGTCGCCGATAAGTGAGTGAACCCCTCCACTTGACGATCTCCCAATCCCCCAACCAGTGAGGTTAGCCGCAAATCCGTCGCGATTTTCTAATTCAACCCATTCTGGAAAACCTAATTCAGGTTCTGCCATGAATTCTGAGATGACTAAATGCGCTGGCATCCGTCCTGCGTCATGAACCTCTAATATGATTTCAACAGTTTCAGAATTTAACATCATCAAACGATGTGCTACGGCGCTGTTAGCGGCAGCATCGCGGCTTGCGCCATCTTGGAATAATAATAAATCAATTCTGCTAGAATTAGAACTTTCAGTGATTCTAATTGTGAGGTTAATACTAGCCCAATCTGGAAGTCCGAGACCTCTGATAAATTGATCTTGTGTGATGTTGGCAATCGCATCAAGTCGCTCGGTATCGAGTTGCCCTAACGTCCCGGATAATCCCGGTTGAACAACTCCGTTGAGCAGATTGGTAGCATTGTAGTGATGCCATTGGGATGTGGCATTTGCTAAATCGCGATTACCAAATTCATCGTATGGTGTATACCAACCAGCGTCAGTTGTTAATCGTTGTAAACTGTCAAGGGCATAATCATCTAATTGGTCAGTTCTTGGATGGTTTGCACCAAGTTGAAGACCGGCAAGAGAAAAGAAAGCAGATAGGATGATGAGAAATAAGACGAAAGCGGTGAGGAATTCAATAACAGCAGTCATTCCACCTTCGGAATCTGTTATTTGCCGAGCCGTGTACATCGTTAATCCCTATCCTGCCGAAGGTTGTGTCCATCATCAAGTCTGTGCTTCAAGGAAGCCCCACTAAATTTAGTAGGAATAGAATTGGGTCACCAATCAGAATCAATGGTATGGTTCCGACCATCAAGTATGCCATGAAGGGGTATTTTTCTGTAATCCAGGCTTTATCCGCTCCTAGTTCTTCTAGTTCTGACAGCATATGATGCAATTTGTTTTCAGCGCGCCCTCCGCGCTTCGGCCGCATTCTAGTTTTGATTTTTTTCTCACCATCTGCTCCTTCAATTACCTCATCCAATAACCATACATGGCGATTTGGGATTTCAGAGAGAGGTAATCGGTGGGCATGCCAAGCCATTTTCAAGTTTCTAGCATCACCTGCAGCCAAATTAATTCCAAATACATAAATTGGTAAAATCAGAAAACTCATTGCACCCCAAATAAGTAGTGAAATCGCCGGTGGCATCACAGCGTCCCCAGCGGCTGAGATTTCACCCCACCCGGGTAAACAAAGAGCAATGAGCATCAAGCATTTTGCATCAGCGCCCCCATGTAACATTCGCAATTGATAGCACATTTCAAAGAACAATAAAACTGCGCCAATTACCAACATCTGCCCCCACAGGTAAGAGGCTTGAATTTCAGCAGTAGTTGAACAGTAATTGCAATCAACAAGCGAACCAAACCCTAGACCATCCATCAGTGGGGTGAGGTGGCGCAGTGCCCCGAATATAAGTCCCACAACCGATGCAAGATACCAAATTGAAACCAGTATATCTTCTGGTGAACCATTGCGCAGATCATCCAAAGTAGGTCGACCAATAACCGCGGTTGAAGCGTATGCCACAACTGCTGATGCTGTAAGCCACACAGTCCAGTCTGCTTCCAATGCCCATAACTCGAGACAAAGGAGAAACAATGCAGGCTTTGCCCATGAGATCCACCAATCGTTTGGAACGCGTCGAATTTTGAGGTCAAGATAGGTCGCCCCACCAAGGCACAACACAAGAGTAACGAGGCGCGCGTAGGTCAGGATTTGCTCTGGTGTCACCATGTCCGTCGGGTGCTGTCACAGGTAAGTGCCATAAATGAGGCGCGGTTCGGCCACCTTGGAAGCATGCTTTCAGAGGCTGACTCATATGACCATCGAGACGCGAATAGAGCAGATTTCCACTGTAATTCTACAGTTAGATGATTCCAAAGTGCCACGAAACATTCGTGCAGGCGCTAAGGAAGCAGTTGAGAAGTGGCTGTTGAATAAATCCAAGGATTTGGATGTTAGAATTGCTATGGCTCAAAACAAACTGGAAGAGTTGTCAGAAGACCCCAATATTCCTATGGAATATGGAGTGTTGGTTCTACAAGTGTTGACAGCGCTTGAACAACTGCTTGGTGAAGTCTGATTTCACAAAGTTGAATCAAAAGATTCTGTAAATTCACTTTCACTTTCAGTCCACCCTCCTTTGGAAAAGTAGGTAGTGTGACAGCGTTTGATTTGGTTCATGCAATCCCAAGTTGTTAGAAGTATAGTCATGCCAAATGGAATAGTCACTGCACACGCAGATAGAACACTGTTGTTCAAACCCCTTAGAGGGCGTGAGAAGAAGATTCGGATGGCGGCCCAGGCAACAGTAATGTTAGCTTGTTATGGGCCGCAAAAAATCGTTTTCCGGCTATTAGTTGGAGATTCGAAAGGCTCCGTCCACCTAATTTCACTACCTGAATTGAATCTCATTGAAAGCCATGAATTAGGTAAAACACCAGTTACAGCACTTGCATTACATGAACCCGGAGGGCGAAAGCGAGTGATTGCTGGATTGCAAGATGGCGGAATATATGCTTTAGGAGAAGGTGTACCATCTGGTTCTCTGAAATTATTTTCACTTGATGGCTCAGTAGGATTAATTCACTCAACAGATGAAATACTAACCGTTTACTCAGGTTGGACAAGAGATGTCCGCCATTGGAATGGCGATGCGGTCAGTCCTGCTGAGCGTTGGTTCCAACCGCCACAAACACCTACCAAAAGAGCGAGTCAACAACTCATTCTGCCAAAGGCGGTTCGGGCGTAAACCAATTGCATGTTGGAGTGGGGCGCGGCCATTCTTGTGGCCGGAGCCCCTTATTTTCAACAATTTGAGACAAAACCTGTTGATGCTGTTCTAGTTCTGCTAACACTC
>JAERSV010000008.1 GCA_016845345.1 Methanobacteriota archaeon | reverse complement strand
CCAAACCCCAGTGAGAAACATAACTGAGAATGAATGGAATAGAAATCGAGCCGTAATTTGTGGTGGCGTAGTATTGTATAACGCGCGGTATCGGTGATGGCGCGGGTGTTCGCCAAAAATCATCTCTTGTGAATTTAGAGTGTCTGCCTTTTTGAGCACTTTTTTCATTTGTTCATAGGCTTCTGCTTCAGTTTCAAATCTCCCATCTTCTTCACCATCCGAATATGTGACCCATTCTTTCCCATCTTTTTTGACATCTAATTTAGGGCCATCTTGCTCATAGCGTGCAAGAGGGTCAGGTAGCCATGCGCCTACTTTTTCATTCCACTCAACCCTATCCAAATGCCATTCTGAAGGTTCCATTGGCGGCAAAGGAGGCATAGACCATGTGCCGCTTTGATTGCTATTTGGTAAAATATCATTCATCATATTATTGAACGGGTTAGGGCTAGCAAAACCGAGAATCAATAATCCAATTGAACCGTAAACAAGTGGTTCTGCTTGAAGGGAAATAATACTGTTCATTATTCCAAAGCCGAGTGCAAGCGCCCCAAATCCCCAAATTATCCAAGTTAAAATTGAATTTGGCCAAGTCCAACAGAAGTTTTTCGGAAGAAGTGGCTTCTCCTCATCATTCTCATTCTTAGCATTCGGGCCATCTACAATATCAGACAAATTTTCCTCTTTGTCTTCCATTTTCCCAATCTCCTTGAATTTTGGTAAACTTCCCAATCTCTCATTGTGTTGCAAGTTTCCACGCTGAATTAATTTGTTCTATTTCCCCAGCCCTTTGGTGAGCGAGTAGATGAGAAAGAGTTTGGTCAACCTTGAGGATTGGATGGGCAGAAGGTGTGTCATCATAAGCGTAGTCAGCAATTTGAGTGATTTCACTAATTCCATTTTTCACAGCATCTAATACCCGAGCATGTCGAGCCCTTCTATGTGTGAGATACCGGTTAAGTAGTTTTTCTGGAACAGGGGAAAGTGGGCCATGAGCAGGTAAAAGAATTGGTGGATTTAGGTCGCGTAATTTCTCGAGACTTGATAGGTATTTGTCCATATCACCGTCACCTGGTGGAACTAGGATTGTCCCAACCATCACAGCCATATCTCCAGAAATGATACCCACTTCATTTGATAGACAAATATGTCCGGTGCAGTGACCGGGGGTTTCCAGTACATTCCATGTTCTTCCACTCAAAGTGAATGTGTCACCATCTTTCAGTATCTTGTCCGTATCACAGGGAGGAATCACGCTATGAGTCTCTGCAGTTGCCCAAATCGGTGCTTGATAGATTTCTGAAATCTTAGATAAATCACCAATATGGTCTGGGTGGCGATGGGTGAAAATAGTCGCAATTACTTTGCTACCAAGTGATTCCGCTGATCTAATTCTCCTCTCAAGATATGCAAGTCCTTCATCCGATTTTGCAGCAGGGTCGACGACAACAAGGTCGCCACCCATATCTCCGATGATGTAGCAATTAGTATGGGTGGCTGGTGGAAGCGTATGTGTTGGAAGTGGCACACATTCAACGCTTGGTGCAAACTCAATTCGATGTTCACCGCGGGGTGGATTTTCAGACATTGTTGATGTAGCCTGTTGAATATCACCTCCAGATTTTTCGAGTGATTCAATTATATCGCGAAGAAGAGTAATTTGAGGTGGTGGAATTCTCATTTCGCTATTGTTCCAAGACTCAAGTGCTTGTTTTGGAGTTAACCAACGAAATTCATCAAATTCGCTTCGGCCACTAGGTAGCTTAGGTTCTGGTGGATATGAGTCATGCAGGTGGAAGAAGCGATTTGTAAACCGCATAGGGGCAAGAGGTGGCGTAGTTCTAATTGAGACTATTTTGAATCCATTGGAATTAGCCCTAAGTTCTCTTTGGTTTACTAAAGTGTGCCAATTTTCGCCATTTTCTATGACTTCATCTCGGACATTGTCATCAACGGATACAATTCCTTCTTGACCATTTTCCCATCCAACCTCTTCTACCATTTCCCGCATCAAGCAGGCTAAAGCAGCACCTTCTTCGTCGTTGGAAAGGCTGGAAAGTGATGCGGCGGCGGAGCGGTCAAATCGAGTCACACCGCCGCCAGGGAAAGCCCAGAAATCTGGAAATGAAGGCATCTCTGCTACTCTGTGGCAGAATAGAATCTCTGCACCGTCTTCACCATCTCGAGTAACTACAACTGAAGCAGATTGCCGAACTTTCGCCGGTTTCGCGGCCGGCGCATCAAATCCATCAGGAATATCGCTCACGAACTGAGTGCTCCCGCCGGATAACTATCAATTTGCCTCTAACATTGGAGAATCAATTTTCCTCATCAAAGTCTTCTAATGCTGTTAATGCATTTTTATATCGTTTCTGAAAAGGGTAAACAATTCCCAAGATGATAGCTACTAACGAGATATCAACAAGGAAATGCATGCTAGGGTTATCAAAAAACCCTAGGTTATGGTAAATCTCTGCAATCCAAAATGGGTTGATGAAAAACGCTGCTAAGAACCCGAAAAGGAACACACCAAGAATTATTCGAACGACCAAGAAGTTTCTTTTGTGGGCCGCAACATCCGCAACCAGAGACTGGCGGAAGAGTTCAGTAGCATATGCTTCGGACCTATCTGAGACTTTTCCACTCAAGGTGTTTGGTGCAAGTGATTCCATGGATTCGGATGTAGCGGATGACTCCTTAAATATTCACCCTGCAGGAAATATTACTCCACACAAACCTCTCCTCCTATCGCCCACGCTTTCAAACCCATGGCCCCGCCTGCCTTAGTCATGAGCAGGGCCGACCCAATCGCCCCACTTCTCGAAGAGGTCGAGGAACAACGAAGGAGAAAGGCAATCAAATCACGAATTGCAAGAATTTCTCTTGCCTGGTTCATGATTCTACTGATGATTGGTTGGGTTTCAAAATACGCCTACCGATTAATCTAATCAAGAGCGCTAAATTCTTTGGTTTCCGAAGTCTGAAATCGTAACTCATCTCAGTTTTATATGATGATTATTTCAGGGCAACATACTTGCGTAATTGCATGGTCGTTGTGTCTATGCGAGTGAAGGCTTTGCTCATGTGCATCTTGGTGTCTTCGTTTTCTTTATCGGGATGTTTTGGAAATGATGGCCCCTCAAAAGTTGTTGAAGAACCCTCGAGTCCCGAAGGAATCTTTGTGACCGGTCCTGACGGCCTGCCTGTAGATGTTGAACCTCTACCATTGAATTTCACCTTCAGTAGTGTTGGGGAGGATGCGCCCGAACCAAGTATTGGAGTAACATCTAGTGGTTGTGTATTTTTCATTGCCCTTGAGAAAGTTATGCGTTCTTGTGATTATGGTGAATCATGGGAAGACGTCGCAGGTCCAATGTGCGCATTCCAAACCAATGACCCGTGGGGTTGGGTAGACCCAGTGACCGATCGAATATTCGCAGTTCAAATGCAAGGCTTGGAAACTTCTTGGATATGCTGGAGTGATGATGATGGTGAATCTTGGTTAGGTAATCCCCATGACTCAGGTACGACTCCAATCAATGACCACATCAAATTGGCAACTGGCCCTTGGACTAGTAATGGATACGGCATTCTTGGTCAAGTTTCTCAGTCATTCTACGAAACGGCTGTGTACTATTGTTACAACAAACTCGCTGGCATCTTTTGTTTCACCAGTTTTGATGGTGGTGCTACATTTGACACAGGCGGGCTAATCTTCGGATTAGCCACTACCAATGGTGGCCTTCACGGTGCAATTACTTCTGCACCGGATGGCACCGTTTATGTGACACCACGGGTCGCAACTCCTACAGTAATCGTTTCTGATGACAACGGGTTATCTTGGTTTGATAGAAGCATGGGCGAGGATACTGGTACTCCTAATCCACGCAAGAATTCGGAGGTTGCGACTGATACAGAATCCAATGCGTACCATATTTGGACAGGAGCCGATGAAGGTGTTTACATGTCGAGAAGCACGGATTCAGGAGTATCTTGGGAACAAACCAGCATTCGAATCAGTCCAATTGAAGTCATCTCGTCAGTATTCCCACAAGTTGATGCAGGCGATCCCGGCCGGATTGCGATTACTTATCTTGGCAGTGAAAACGCCAGTGAATTGAACCAATCCGACATCGATGGGAATCCATGGGATGGTAATGCTCACTATGCTAACGCAAATGTCAGTTACTATCTGTATGTTACCTACAGTTTGAATGCACTCGATGAAAGCCCTGTGTTCCACACAGTTCGAGCCTCAGCAGACCCGGTGCAAATTGGTAGCATCTGTCTGAACAGTGGAGATTGCCGTGATATTGGAGGCTCGAATCGGAATCTGCTTGATTTCAACGACTTGCATATCGATCAAGAAGGCCGAGTCTACATCGCATTTGCAGACGGTTGCACCGGTGATTGTGCTACAGGAAACAACTCCCAGCCAGAAGATTCTCGCAGTAGACTAGGCGTCATGTGCCATCTTGGAAGTGGACCAAGTCTCTACGAATCATTTGGGAATCTTGCAGAACCCAACTAGTTCAGCGCGCTAAATTATCAATCATAGCATCAATTGTTTCAGGGTTTGCTTCTTTGTCGCGCCCGGATTGGCATACACGCCCCATGACATCTGCTCCGAGATAGGAAAATTGTTGTCGCATGGCCATGATGACATGTGCTCCTCCTCCTCCACTATGGGTGGCTAGGCCAACCGGTTTTCCGGTACACAAAGTTTGGAAGCTTTTCCAATCTCTAGAGAGCCAAGCAAGGGCATTATTCAGGGTTGGAGGAATAGAACCATTGTACTCAGGAGCAATTACAATCCAAGCATCGGCTTGCATCATAGTGTCAACTAAGTCTGAGATGTCCGGGACTTGTTCAGGGTCCTCTGTACGTGCAATCGTAAACATTGGAAGGTCCATTTCAGCCAAATCAATAATTTCAGCATCATGTCCTTTTTCTGTTGCTGTAGAGGCAAAAGTGTTTGCAAGTTCAAGGTTTGTGCCGGAAGTAGCGGTAATCATCAGGAAGCGAGCCATACAACTGCGAGTGGTAATTGACTCTTGAACTTGTGTGGAGTTTTCAACACTTGATTACCAAGAGAGAATTCCAAATCCTCAATTGGGACTGAGCCGGTATTGTGTTTTGAACCGGTTTTTGTTATTCAGCCGCGAAGGAAAGTTGAGGGTACTGTTCCTGCCCGAAGGGTATTCACAGCGATTTCTTCGTTCTCAGCGTATTTTCCTATCGGCCGCCGCGCTCGCGGCCGATGAAGGGATGTAGTCATTGAGATAGCCCCTTCTAGATGCGAATCCTCGAACTAGCGATTTCAAACAAATTGGTTCGAGGACGCGAAGCATCTTTGATGCTGACGCGCTTTCGAATGTGGAAAGGATGTAGGCATTGAGATAGCCCCTTCCAGATTCGAACTGGAGTCCTATGATCCAGAGTCACAGATGATGGACCGCTACACTAAGGGGCTGTGTGTAGGCTTGGCGAGTAGCCTCAGTTATTTCAAGCCAACCGATGACGATTTTGTGTTTTTATTCATCGAGTTCCACTACCGAGTCCTGCTCGGTGAAATCTCGTATTTGTCCTGCCTTACGTAATTTGGAATAGCGTTCTTTACTCACATCAGTCCCCTTTTCCTCATATTTGTTAAACCATTTATCGAGAAGCCAGGCAAAAAACATGCTTATTGGGTCGGGTAAAATGATTATGAGCCCAACAATAATTGCTGCCCAATAGTACCATTCCATGTGCTCACCTCATGTTTCAGACGTCGGGTCCCATCCTGAAATGTAGTGCTCATCCAGCCCCCTCATCTGCTCGTTTTGGGTGTTTAGGTCGACGGTCAATGAGCCTAGGTTTTCCTCAATTCTACCCGCGTTACTTGACTTTGGAACCGTGATACAGCCTATATCTAAGCACCATTTTATTGCCGCTTGGGCGGGTGTGCAACTGAGGTTTTCGGCGATTTTTTGCAGTTTTTCATCCTTCACTTTGTCGCCTCTTGCCAGTGGTGAGTAAGCCATTACGGTTGCACCAACCGCTTCTGTGGCGGCTCTCAGTCCATCTCTTTGTAGCCAAGGGTGAACTTCAATTTGGTTTACTGATGGCATAAATGTTGCATAACTTCTCATTTTGTCAAGGTGGTGAGCCCCGTAGTTTGAAACTCCAATCGCTCGAGTCATTCCTTTTTTCAAACATTCTTCCATCCCTAACCAAGTAGGTTTTCGATGGTATGGGTCTTTAGGTGGGGCATGCACCAAATATAGGTCAACGTACTCAAGTCCAAGATTTACTAGTGATTCTTTACAGCGTTGTTGCGCTTCCTCATTTCCAACTGCATGGGGTCTGCGAAGTTTTGTTGTTACGAATAATTCGTCGCGAGTGATAATTCCTGTATCAATTGCTTCTGCAATCGCTTCACCAACCTCCTCTTCGTTTTCATACGCCATTGCAGTATCAATGTGTTTGTAACCCAATTTCAATGCGGTTAGCACAGCGTCTTTGCATTCACCCGGCTTACTCATGAGAAATGTTCCAAGGCCGAATTGCGGCACTTCAGAAGTGTGCGCCAATTCGCCGTTTGAAGTCATGTGGCCGATGGTAAGAGTTGGTCCCATAAGTTGCAAGAAAAGGTCATCCGCTTTCAATCTCCCCTCAAGAAATGTCACTCAAAGATGCTACGGATGTTTCACCATGACCGAGTAATCAATCCTTCGATATCTTGAAAATGTTTGCTATTTTTAGTAAGAAGTTCCTCTCCGGCTTCTAATGCAGTTGCCGCGATTATACAATCAAGGCTCGGAATCGGCTTGCCCTGATTGTGTGACTCTCCACTTAATCTTCCAGCGGAAGCCGCAATTTTACTGTCCATGTTGATTACTCCAACATCAGTGAGAACCGCCTCAACCCGTTTGTGCTCGGATTCTTTTCTTTGACTTCTTGAAATCCCATGATGTAATTCAAATACAGTTGTAGAAGAGATTAGCATTGGTTCGGTATTGATTAGAAGACGTCCTAGGTAATCTACTGCTTCTGAATTATTTCTGATAATATCAATGATGAAACACGTATCTAGTAATACCATTATTCCACCATCCGATTATAACGTTCATCAAGAGAATCATCAAAAGATTCTCGCAACTCATCAACATGTTTCTTAATTTCTTTTCCAGTTTCATCATCCCACATACCAACTAAATCGAGGATCCGATGTTTTCCAGTTAGCCTGTTGATTACATCGGTAAAACTTTCACCGTCATTTTTCAAACTGGCTAATCTGCTATATGCTTCGGTGCTTACATTTATTGTTCTAGATGCTATACTAATCACCTGTGTACACGTGTGTGTACACTCTCATATTTTAACCATTGTATTGGAATCCAATAAGCATTCAGCGCCGATATCATCTATGCTTGCACGATGCTGGAAACTGCGCTCAAGCGCGGAAGTCAGCAAGTAATGAAGCCAAATCATCCTCACTTGGACGTAACTTATCAATATCAAGTTCAGCAAGTGGAGTGTCTGAAAGATTCAGCATCTCGTCAAGGGTCTTTGGTTCAGGGTTGTAGTACAATAGTCCGGTCACGTGTCTTTGGTCTTGTTCAGCCTGATGGATTTGTGAGAGCGCGCCCACCGCATCAGTAGGGTCGTGGTCTTCACCTATAGTTTCAAGTCTGAGGGTTGAGCCATCAAACAGTGTGATATCCTTGTATTCTCCTTCTGGGACTTCAACTGCCTCAATAGGTTGGAAAGTAGGTATGTAGTCGTAGGAATGGAGTTCTGATTGGTTATCTTTCACATATCCATATGAGCGGAATGATTCATCATTATTACTGAATGTTACACAAGGGGATATTACATCGATTACTGCAGTTCCACGATGGCTGATGGCTGCTTTCATGATTGAAGTCAATTGCTTCTTTGAACCCGAGAATGAACGGGCAACGAATGTGCAGCCAAGATTGATTGCCATTGCACACAAATCAATTGGCGGGCTCTCATTTGCATCTGCTTTTCTTTTCTGAGAGCCCTTTTCTACTGTTGCTGAATACTGTCCTTTTGTTAGGCCGTAGACTCCATTATTCTCAATGATGTAAACCATGTTTAGATTTCTACGAATTGCGTGGACAAATTGTCCGATTCCAATACTTGCAGAATCGCCGTCGCCTGAAACCCCTATGTAATGCAAATCTTTGTTAGTTACATTTGCACCAGTTGTTACCGATGGCATTCTTCCGTGAAGGGTATTGAACCCATGTGATTTACCGAGGAAGTATGCTGGGGTCTTTGATGAGCACCCAATACCACTCATCTTGGCAATCTTTTCTGGTTGTACACCGTTTTCCCATGCCGCATTGATGACAACATTGGAAATTTGGTCGTGGCCACAACCCGGGCACAACGAAGATGGACCACCTTTGTAGTCATCTTTGGGTAATTCAATTATATTCAATTTCAAGACATCACCTCTAGCAACTTTTCGCGGATCATTTCAGAATATTTTCTTGCTCTTGGAGGAAGTCCGTCTGAGAAGGCAACACTATGCACACGAGGCACTAATTCAATTGGTAATTCTTTGCGCAGAATTCCATACAATTGTCCATCACGATTGACTTCCAGTACAATGATTTGTTCATGATTGTCAACGAATTCTTCAACAACTGGTGAAATAGGTAGAGATCGTAATCTGCACTGACTAACTTTCAGCCCACTTTCCTCCAAAATATCATCAATTTCTTGAATGGTATTTTCCATTGAACCATAGTAAATAATTCCAACTTGTTTCTCTGGTTCTTCTCTAAGAATTGGTTGGGGTAGAACTGTTCTAGCGCCGTCAATCTTCCGCTTTAATCGCTCCATGTTAGCAACATAAACTTCTGGATTTTCGGAGTAAACTGCATCTTCATCATGACCTGTTCCACGATATAACATCGGTTCAAGTCCGCTACCTGGTAAAGTCCTGTAGCAGATTCCATCCCCATCAACATCACGGTAGCGGCCAAAATTTTCAATCGCGTCGATTTCTTCTTGAGAATGCAAGACCTTTCCTCTATCCATTTTTTCTGGGTAGTCAAAGCCATTACAAATCCAGCGATTCATTCCAAGATCAAGGTCTGAGAATCCAAAGACGATTGTTTGATATCGTTCTGCCAAGTCAAATGCTCGCCATCCAAATTCAAAACACTCCTCAACATTGCCGGGGATTAACACAAGATGTTTCGTGTCTCCATGTCCTACTTCGTAGAGCATAGAGAGGTCACCCTGCTGAGTTCGAGTGGGTAAGCCGGTTGATGGTCCTACACGGTTAACATCCCAAATTACTCCGGGCACTTCGGAGAAATAAGCCAGACCAACGAATTCTGACATCAATGAAATCCCTGGTCCCGAAGTGCAAGTCATAGCACGTCCACCAGCCCAGCCAGAACCAACTACCATGCCAGCCGCGGCTAATTCATCTTCACTCTGAATCACTGCACAAGTGACTTTTTCATTTTCGTCACTGCGGAGTCTTGGGAGATAGGAGATTATTCCCTCAGCAATAGATGTGGATGGTGTTATTGGATACCATGATAGCAGGGTGATGCCGCCAAATACGGAACCTAGAGCAACGGCTTCATTTCCGTCAATAATGAAAGAATCAGGATTTTTCTCTCTTGATTCAATCTCGAATGGACACATCTGTTCAAAATTTTCACAGATATATTCTCTGCCAAGTTCGATGGCTGTAGCATTCAACTCAATCGCCTTTTCTTTGCCATTGAATTGCTTGCTCACTGCTTTGTCAAGAATTCCCCTATCAAGTCCAATTAATTCGGCAATGACTCCAACATAGACCATGTTGGCAATCATTCTTGCCAACTTTGGATTCAAGCCACGAGCAATTTTTGTCATTGGAATTGGATATAAAATCAAGTCATCCCTTTCAACTGGCATTTTGACATCGGAATTGTAGATTAATACGGTTCCAGATTCAAGTGTTTCAATGTCGTCTTCCCACGTTGCTTTATTCATCAAAACTTGGATGTGAGTGCGGTCACCCGGTGCTTGATATCCAGCATCAGAAACGCGGATGATATACCATGTTGGGAGTCCTGATATGTTTGAAGGAAAAAGATTCTTTCCACTGACTGGAACTCCCATCTCAAACATAGTTTGGAGTAGAATCAGATTAGCCGATTGGGACCCTGTCCCGTTCGCGGTAGCGATATTGAATGTGAAGTCGTTGACGATGGTTTCCATCTTGTTCTGAGTCCCCTTTTTGGGTTTGTCCTACGGACAGCAACCTCTCCCTTGCGCTTTTGGGCGTGGCATTAGCCTCTTCATATTTTGCTTACATTTTTTGTGCTATCCTCCAATGAAACGATGACATTTAATGAATCAAAAAGTGTGTTATTATGTTGGTATGAATCAAAACAAAGAATGATTTTTCAAAGTTTTTTCATCCATATTGGTAAATTTCGCGGGAGCGAGTGATTCATCAATGAGACGCCTGTCGGCGGTTCATGATTCCAAGTGGATTGAAGGAGGCGTGGGAGACTGCTGAGAAGCAGATAGACGCTGGTGAATACGATGATGCCCTGAATACATTGAGGGATTCTTGGTCTGAACACGGTGACAAAGCTGACCATGCGAATACATGGACTTTAGTCGGTGATGCAAAGCAAGCATTGGCAGAGGGAAGTACACCCATAAACCGCAAAATGTTGCGAGACGCTGGGAACGCTTACAAGAGTGCATTGAAAAAGGACCCAAAGCACCGTGATGCTCGCCGTGCTTCTAACGCCTTGCAGGCAAAAATGGATGGGTTAGGAATTAGAACATCCAGCCTTCCAAAGATGATTGATGATGGAACTCCAACAATCTATGGATTAGTTGCAATTATGTTAGTTGGGATGCTTCTATTGACCAGCATCAAGTACATGCCTGAAATCAAGGCAGCACTTCACCTCACATCAGAGGAATCTTCAGATTGGGATGCAACCCTTGCAATCGAACTTTACCCCGATGCTGCACCAAAAACTGTTGATTCATTCAAGGACCATTCGCGCAATGGCAGATACGATGGTATTGCATTCCATCGGGTAATTGATGGTTTTATGGTTCAAGGCGGTGATATTTCATGCTCGGAGTACCCTCTTACTCAGTCTAGTACTGGTTGTAACCCGGGAACCGGTGGATATTCAGCAATGTGGTATGGTCAAGGTGACCAAAACGACATGACAACTTGGACAATGCCGGACGAATTCAACACAGCATACCGACATGCACCAGGAATATTGGCAATGGCCAACTCTGGACCAAATACCGGCGGCAGTCAATTCTACCTAGTTGACAAGGACAGTACTCCATCTCATCTTGACGACAAGCATACGGTATTTGGTATGGCTACAGATGACAGCACCTACTTGGGTAGTGATATTGGTGGAATTGAGTTGATTGACAGAATGAGTGTCTTGACAACTGACGAAGGAGACAGACCACTAAACCCACCCTACATTCACAGCATTGAGATAGATGGTAACATGGCTTACATGCACCTAATCTTCCCATAATGATTTTCAGCATTTTTGGCCATGATTTTTCAATATGTTCGCCATTTTCAGTCTTGATTTTCAGATTTTTCAGCTATTTTTTTTCAGCATTTTTGGCCATAATTTCTCGGTTTTTCGGCTATCTTTTTCAACATTTTTAGCCTCAATGTGTTATCTAAACTAGATTTTCACCTTGGTTTTATTAGTAAAAAAGTTGGAGAACAGATTAATGAGAATTTAGTTATTTATAAATTTGTAATTAACTTAAGAATGATTGAGAAAAATACATGGACAAGTGTAATAAGTAACAATTATCAGTGATTATAGCAATGGTAGTTCATAGACTATTAATTATTTGTTTTTTTTTCAGCAGTCTTTTCACACCCTTAGTTTCAGCCGAAGGAAGCCTATCGTTTGATTCAAGTGGTGACATTAATTTCTCTGAGTTGCTGGAGGTAACAACCTCAACAGATTCAGTTGACGCAATGGGTTGGAATAATTCTATAAATTTAATTGGATATTATCCAACGATCACAATTGATTTGACAGACTCTATACCATCGGGTTGGTCTTCAACATTATCAACGATCGCTTCACTTGGACGGTCTGCGAAAATCATGTATTACGGTCATGAGAATATTTTCTATTTTTCCCAATTGAATTATCTTAATCCTGTTGTTATTTCTAACGAGCACGACACTGATGAGCCTGAAATTTCTCAAATAACACTGATGAGTAATTTAGCACTAGGTATTTCTATTGATTCAATGTCGTATGAGAAGAAGTCTGTGTTATCTTGTGATAATGACTATCAAGGTGAATTGTCTTTTTGCAAATTATTGATTATCCATGAAAACGACAATGAGACAACAAAATTTATTTTCAGAGAGACTAATGTTTCAGGAGAATATATCCAAAATTTCTCATTGATTAAGACAGAAAAGGAAAAAACTAATTTCTCATGTGATGATAAAAGTTTGTTTTCTAGTGATGACCTGGAGTCATTTTCATCCGATTCCACGTTGAATGAAATTAGTTTTGAAGCTTTTACAACAGAACAATTGAACTGCTTATTATTAACAACTATGCAACAAAGTACGACTACCCCAAATAATGAACAAGATTCCTTCTTTCCGTACCAGAGAGAGTACCCACTCGTTAGAGTTCGCTTAATTGCCAGTGAGTGGAAAGGTGTCTGGACCTCGGATAGTAACTTGCCTTGTATTCTAGCGTATAGCCACGAGACATCGGATACCAATGAATTCCGCACATCAAATTGTCAGTCTTCAAATTTAGAGCGATCAATAAAAGCGATTAGAGATTCAGCCGCTTGGTTCATTAGCCATGATATATTTATTGAGTATAACATCCAGGTATTATCAACTGTGAGTGTAACTGAAGATCCAGAGAGATTATGTGATGGCTCTAGTGATTCATTGAGCAAATGGTGGAAAACCTTCGTGGGAAATAATTATGACGAATCCTACAAGAGTTCTCATGATTTTTATGACATCGTTGGATTATTAATTGGTTTTGACGAGTTTAAAGTTAACAATGATGGCGAAGACGATGAGACATACAAAGCAGGATGTGCAATAGAAGGGTCTGTTGAGAAGAATATAGGATCTTTTTGGGTTGAATGGGCTAATACGATGCCCGACGAAGTAGATGATGTTCAAAACAAAGAATTGACTTTAAATCATGAAATTCTCCACACATTATCAGAATATGAATACTGGTGGTTTATTTTCAAAAAAGAACCATTACACGATGACTCAAAGAAGGATTGTACCAGTACAATCAAAGATTCTACTGTCGGAAACCCAGATCATAACCCCAGTTGTTGGAATAATGAAGACAATCGCAATTTTCGCGAAATAGTCTCAGCCACGAAGACAAAAGTACAGAATCATGCTATTGATTGGTTGCCATATAAGAGAATAATTAGATTTGGTCCTGGTGATTCGACTAATTTTGAATATGATGATACAAGTAACACATTAATTTCTGATTCTCTATCAATTGCTGAGTTATGGGTTGATATTTCACATGAGCCCATAATTATGTGGATTGATGAGTTTAGATATATTGAAGTTGGTGATTATTCGTTTGCAAAGCGTCCATTTTATAATTTCCATTACAAACTCGTAGAGAATGATAATTATGAGACCGTTGTGTTCAGTATCCCATTTTCTGGCCAAGAATCTTATTCAATAACAATTGGATCTAGATGTACCTCAACAATAAACGAATTTTTTGCAGGTATTAGGGGTGGCATCACAAATTCTCCAAATCAGCCATTTGATAATTGGTTAGGTTATGCATCGAATTATATACGTGATGAAAAGGATTCAACCCTTTATTATTCTAATAGTGAATGGATCTCATTACCGGTGAATTGTAACAACCCAGCTTATGAACAAAGAACCCCTTATGTTTTTGAATATAATTCAGGATATATTACATCCGCATGTGGACTCATCCCTGAAGAACCATTTGCATATAAAGTGTGTAAAGATGGTTCGCCAACATTATCTAGAATAAAAAATGATGGTTCTGGTGACCCGATTTCATGGGTGAATCATGATGTATCAGAAACGAGTGCTCTTCAATATATCATGATTTGGCCAGCCTATGAAGTGCAGAACCCCGACGGTTCTGTTCGATGGGGAATATACAATTGGAATTCAATTACATATACCCAGTGGGACTACACTGAATTATTCGTATTTTACTATACAAATTCACTAGGAACTGAACAAAATTTGCCTTTATCTGAGCAATTTGTGGTTGGTGGTGAAAATTAAATTTAAATCTATTTTCTTAGTCATCACGATGATGCTCTCCCAACCGATGTTGGCTGGATGTTTTGAAGAGCCAGATATGGGTCATTATCCAGCCGCGAGGATACCATCAATTTCAGTCTGTCTTCTAGTTGAGACAAATGTATACAACTGGAGCATAGTTCTACCGGCACCACTGTTTGAATATGAAGATGGGGTAATAAGTTATCACCCATTATTGATAAAACTGGTCAACGAAAGTGATGTAGAATCCTTGATAATTGATGGCCATACAGTCGCATTTAGTGACCGAAGGTATAGTGATAAATTCACGATTGAATTGTCCGAAAATCTGACGATGACACTCCGTGGTTTTGGCTCAGTATCAAGCGATTTGGGTCCTGCGCATGAGGTATGCTCAAGTATAAAAGGGACATTTACTTTGCCAAAATTTATCTGGCAAACGGAATGTCTTAATGAAGATTGCAGCCAAATTCCTATTGACGTAATTATTGACAACCCTGTTCCGTCGACTTATGTTAATGGGACCTTAGCGGTGTTTGAGAATCTTCAAAAGACTGAATATGCTACATGCTGGGGCTCTGGTATTTGGTATCGACCGTTTAATTTGACCCAGGAATATATTACAAGTGACCCACTTATGTGCACCTTCATCAAGGGCGAGTAGTTTTCCCACACTTAACTCATTGAGTAAACTCATGGGGTAAATTGCCAACCGATGAAGGTGATAGGCCTCTCAGCCCCGCTACATTCACAGCATAGAGACCGTTGGCGATATGGCATACATGGGTCTAATGTTACCTGCCTGAATTCAGCAGTTTTTAGTAATGTTTTACGCTAATTTTGCTATGATTATCCTAATTTCCAATCATCGCTATTCGCGATTTCCGCGGTGATTTTACGAACTCACCCCCGCTCTCCTTAGCGTGAGATTCAAGGAGGCCACCCTCGCCCCATGTACTGGGGAGTAGGATGAGCGCCATAACCGAGTTCGAAATGAGTGATGGGACTGCGGGGCAGTTCTACTCTTTACCTGCAAAAGAAGCTGATTGGGGTGTTTCACTTTCTGACTTGCCATATTCTATCAGAGTATTGCTTGAGGCGGCATTAAGAAATGCTGATGGTTTTCTAGTAACTGATGACGATGTAAAGAGGATTGCAAATTGGAATCCAACGATGACTCCAGCCGAAATCCCATTCATGCCAAGCCGCGTAATTCTGCAAGATTTCACTGGCGTTCCAGCAGTTGTTGATATCGCCGCCCTACGTGATGGAATGGTGGAATTAGGCGGCGACCCAAAAAAAGTAAATCCGCAAGTTCCTGTAGACCTTGTTATTGACCATTCGGTACAGGTTGATTTTTCGGGTCTTATCCCAAACGCGCGAGAACGTAACTTAGAGATGGAATATGAGCGCAACATGGAGAGATATCAATTCCTAAAATGGGGTCAACAAAGTTTGGATAATTTCCGCGCTGTCCCACCAGGGAGAGGTATCGTCCATCAAGTAAACCTCGAGTGGATTGCAAGTGTGGCGCGCCAAGAAAAAGGGGTTTGGTTGTGCGATTCTCTGGTCGGAACTGACTCTCACACCACGATGATAAATGGCTTGGGAGTTTTAGGTTGGGGGGTCGGTGGAATTGAGGCTGAAGCGGTAATGCTCGGCCAGCCGATTTACATGCTTCTACCAGAAGTTGTAGGCTTTGAGTTGACTGGAAGTTTGCAGTCGGGAGTGACTGCAACTGACATGACTTTGCGTATTGTTGAGATACTTCGTGAGCATGGATGTGTTGGAAAATTCGTCGAGTTTTTCGGGGATGGATTGGTAAATTTGACTCTACCAGACCGGGCCACGATTGCTAACATGGCGCCTGAATATGGGGCGACATGTGGATTCTTCCCAGTTGATGAAACAACTCTTGATTATATGCGACTTTCAGGTCGGGATGAAACCCATGTTGAAAATGTGAAGCGATACTTGACAGCCCAAGGGATGTTTTTGGATTCAGATTCGCCAAATCCAAAATTTACTTCCACACTTACACTTGATTTATCCACCGTTGAGCCATCTCTAGCCGGTCCAAAAAGGCCTCAAGACCGAGTCAATCTTTCAGATATGAAATCTCATTGGATTGCTAGTTTAACGGCTCCTCTTGGTCATCAAGGTCATGGACTTGATGCAGAGGAAGTTTCGTCAAAAATCCAAGTTAAAGGCGAGGATTTCTGCCTGAAAAATGGTGATGTGGTTATCGCTGCAATAACCTCTTGTACCAACACATCCAACCCGTCTGTAATGTTAGCAGCCGGATTAGTTGCACGAAATGCGAGAGCCCGTGGTATGACGATTAAGCCGTGGGTTAAGCCAAGTTTAGCCCCTGGAAGCAGGGTGGTAACTGAGTATTATGATGCCGCAGGTCTTAGCGACGATTTGTCGGCGCTTGGTTTCAATAATGTAGGATATGGCTGTACTACTTGCATTGGTAATTCAGGACCTTTAGATGAGAATATTGAATCTGCAATTGATGAAGGTAATTTGATAGTAGGAAGTGTGCTTTCTGGCAACAGAAATTTTGAAGGAAGAGTTCATCAAAAAGTGAAAGGAAGTTATCTTGCAAGTCCGCCTTTAGTAGTGGCGTATGCATTGGCTGGGACACTTAATATTGATTTACAAAATGATGCATTAGGTCAAGACTCCAACGGAAATGATGTTTTTTTGGCTGATATTTGGCCTACAGATGCAGAAATTCAGGCAACAATTTCCGCTTCAATCACTCCTGAAATGTTCAGAGAGAGATACTCTGATGCTACGGATGAGCCGAGGTGGAATGCCATACCTTCATCATCAAGTGACTTGTATCCTTGGGATGATGATTCAACATACATACGATTACCATCATTTTTTGAGGGAATCAGGTTAGAATTAGATGAAATTGAACCTATAATCGGTGCTCAAGTTTTACTGATGTTAGGAGATTCAACAACGACAGATCATATCTCTCCAGCAGGTGCATTTCCACATACTGGTCCAGCCGGTCAATACCTGATTGAGAATGGGGTAAAACCGCGCCATTTCAATTCGTTTGGAAGTCGGCGCGGTAATCACGAAGTGATGATGCGCGGAACATTTGCCAATGTCAGAATCCGCAATAAAATTGCCCCGGGAACCGAAGGCGGATTCACAACTTTCTTTCCAACTGGTGAAGTTACTTCAGTGTTTGAAGCGAGCATGCGTTACCAAGAGAATGGAACACCTTTAGTTGTTTTAGCAGGCTCGCAGTACGGCACTGGAAGCAGCCGAGACTGGGCCGCAAAAGGCACTTTTTTGCTCGGTGTGAAAGCAGTTATTGCTACATCATTTGAGAGAATCCACCGCTCCAATTTAGTTGGAATGGGTGTACTACCTCTTACCTTCATTGAAGGCCAAGACCCGACGGTTTTGGGGTTGGATGGGAGTGAGACATTCGATATCCCATCTCATGGAGAAATGATTCCAATGAGCACCGTCACCGTGACGGCTCACAAAGCAGATGGTACCAGCATTAATTTTGATGCAACTGTAAGGCTTGATACTCCGGTTGAAGTAGAATATTTCAACAACGGAGGAATCCTTCAAACAGTGCTACGAAATCTAGCTGTAACTAAAGATTAAACGCATTAGATATCTGAAACAACAAAAGTAGTTTTTGTAAGTAATTCTTTTTTTGATAAAGAATCACACTTAGACGGCTAATCGCAACCTGTATAGGTGGGTGGTGAATGTTGGGTCTATGACCCAGAGTCAAGTAAGGCATTCTTTGCTCCTCGTCATCCTTTTGTTAGTAAGCACAGTAGGCATTCATTTTGCCATTTCTAACACCTCAAACTTGCATGATGGTGAATCAGCAATGGATTCTAGTCCAAACTCAATGGAAGTATTGATGATGGGAAATTCATACACCCAAGGTAATAATTTGGAATCGTTAACCGAATCCTTGTTAACGAATTATTTTACTAATTCAAATGTCGACAGATTAGCGGCTGGTGGTCTCAATCTAGCCGACCACTCAAATAGAGTTCAAACATCTGGCCACCAGTGGAATACAACTCTCAACAACGGGAACTACGATTGGGTTGTATTACAAGATCAAAGCCAAATACCTAGTTTTCCAAGCACTTCTCAATACTGGCAAGACAGTTTGTCAGGAGCAGTATCCCTAAATGACGTGATTGAGGATAATGGTGCAGAAACACTCCTACTAATGACATGGGGCCGGAGAAACGGTGACCAAGACAATCAATGGCGCAATCCAGACTTTTTGACCATGCAAGCGAATTTAGATTCTGGATATCGGCTATATGCAGAAAATATCAGCACACCTACCCGTCCAGTGTGGATTGCTCCAGCGGGATTGGCATTCAAGCATATTTATGATGAAATTGCGGCATCTGGTGGAACACCTGAAAATTCTGGCACATTATTTGACGACCTCTATACATCGGATGGAAGCCATCCATCATTATCTGGAAGTTACCTGACATCTTGTGTTGTTTATGCAACTATTTCTGGTTCAAATCCAGTTGGCTTGAATGGGCCTGCTGGCCTCAGTTCAGCGCGCATTCTTGCATTGCAAGAAGCCGCTGCTGCAACTGTGTTTAACAATACACAAAATTTGGTATATCCATGGCACAGAGTCTCTTCTACAACTTTTTCAAATGGTAATTCAAGTGTAATTTTACACCCTGCCCTCAATGAGACAGCGGAATTAACTCATCGCTCGGGACAGAGGATTAACGATGCAAGTCTAAACCTCACGGTTGCTGGATTACAGGAGTGGTCCAACACAACCAACCAAATGAGCACCCTTGCCCCCAATTCTACGATGATTGGAACAACTGTTGACACTAACCGACAACTGAGATTAACCACCATAGGTGCAGGCGCTGTACCAAACTCAGGCACAAATAATACTGTAATATCCAGTTCAGTATCAATGAGTGGGAATCATTCCTACGATACTTTACACCTACTATGTGGGATTGCAAGTTGTGGTGAAATTTCAGTATCCGGTGGTCCATTACGAATATACGCCAATGTAATCAAGATTGAGTTGGGGACTTCAATAATTGCAGATGAATTAGTGCTTGGTAATTGGGGCGTAGGCGGTTCAACAGCGCGCGCCACGAACGGGAAAAGTCCCGGTGCAGGTGGAGGAAGTCATGGCACTAGCGGCGGCTCAGGCGGCGGCACAAATGGTGGCTCGGGTGGTACAACCTATGGTAATGGTTCAGAACCTGGTTCATCAGGTGGAAATGTAACTTACATCAATGCAAATGGCCAAGTATCCAATGACGCGAATGGTGGATATGGTGGCGGTGTTGTTGAATTATATGCCCGTGTTATCTACATGAATGGTTCAATTTCTGCAAACGGAGGACGCGGCGATGATGGTGCACCACCTCCTGGTGGCACCGGTCCGGGAGGAAGTGGTGCGGGCGGTGGAAGCGGAGGTTCAATTGCTCTGATGGCAAATAGCATCTACATCGGCCCAAACGGTGTGTTGAGTGCTGATGGTGGAGATGGTGGTGATGGTGAAGATGGCGCCTGTGCCCCTGGTAATCCTTGCTTATTCATGTATGATGGTGGCCATGGTGGTGGAGGCGGTGCTGGCGGAATTATCTTGTTAGCTACCACTGCTAATAATTTGAATAACAACGGTGCTACGAGTGTCAATCCAGGTTCTGGAGGTGCTGGTGGTGCTCCGTATGGGACTGGAGTGCGCGGGAGCGCAGGAAACAATGGCAACACCGGTTATTCATTCACTGGTACATTCGCTGGGTGGACAGGGTCCCTTGCCTATATCTACAGTGGAAATTACACCAGCCCAATCCTTGGGAGACAGGGATTAATCAATGTTCACGGGGTTGTTAGAATTCCGAATACTCAACCGGCTAACACCTCAATTATTGCGACGTATCGGTACTCAGTGGATGGTTCTACTTGGTCACAGTGGGACTCATTCAATCTCACTTTTGAGGAACTGCCCGCGTTCTCTCTTATCCAATTCAATTTTTGGCTTTCAACTACCAATAATACCTCGACTCCAAGAATTAACTCTATTGATTTAGATTTGTCGAATTGGTATTCAATCGATGATTTTAGATTGTCAATATCTAATGGCAGTGGAGGGTCATCATTCTTGTATTTCCCTCAAGATTTAGGGGTTGTCAGGAATTCAACTGTGACTTACAGTCAAATGGGTGGGCCGACAACATTCCTCATTGCTGTTCCAATCAATGCCACCCCGGCTGGTTCTGGCTGGATACATATTATTCCACCAACTTTCATTGGTGATTCAAACGTTACAATTTCACTCGCTGGAAAAACTCTGCTTGCAATCAACAGTAGTCAATTTCCAGCAATGGGTTTGACAATAGAATTGAATAATTCAGTGCTACAGTCAAATTGGCAAAATAATGTATTCACAACTAACGGCACAGCCGGATTGGCGTGGGGTGATTTAGATATTGAATGTGCAGTACAAGGTGGATACATGGGTGGATTCACTAGTTCGTTTGTCATGTTCCCCTATGAGTTAACAGAAAAATTGGGTGAGAATGGTTCTATTGTCTCCGCTCTAAATGCGCATGTGAATACTACTGCTGGTCGATGGGCTGAAGTAACTTTCGGTACATTCCCAATAATGGCGCGAGGGATTACATTGGATTCTCACGAGGTGGTTTTGGATGAACTTTCGGTCAACTTTATTGACGATATTTTGCCAGAAGTTAGTGATATCTCCTTCTACGTTGATGGTCAAGAAGTAACTGAGGCTAGAGTTGGAGATTTAGTTGAGATACGCGTGAGTGTATTAGGCAACGAATCTGATGCTACTATTGATTGGCACTTACAAGGGCTTGGAAGCATTTCCTCATGGCCTCCTGCATCGCTTTCAAGCATGAGTTGGGATACTCTTCACAATAATTACATTGCATTTTATGACACATCTCAGCATTCTGCAGAGTATGGTGATTCAATGGCATTGTGGCTGTGGATGACTGATGCAGCAGGAAACTCACGCACACCTTCGGGGGTTGGTGCGTGGTACGAGACTTTGATTTTGAGGCCGGTATTTCCTGAATTTGAGTTTTTGAGTGTTAGTGGCTGTGAGCAAGTTATAGTTGCAGTGTGTGAGACACAGCCAGGGGTTGAATTGGTATTTCAGGCTGCAGCAGTTCAAAATCGAACTGACCTTTACATGTTTGCACACATCATCAATCCTATTGATACAGAAGATGATTTCGTTGTTCCATTGTATTGGCACGACGCTTCAAAAGTGTATGATGGTTCAATCTCATTGTCTCATGCTGAATTGGGCTGGTGGGATATTAGATTCAGAGTTATAGACATAAATTTGAACGAAGAAAATTGGTCATCAGCGGTAATTGATAAAATTCATCTTATTGATTCAACTCCACCAAATGAAGGACCATTGACTGTGGTGAGTGAAGATAACTCAAATCTTTCTTGGAGAGTATCTAGCCAATGGCTCGCTACTTCTCGTGATAACTCATCTGCATCTTTAGAAATCAAAGGACCTAACGGTTATTCGACATCGATTCCACTAACTAATCCAGTAATGAGTGATCCTCTCAACATTTCCTCTTATGTTGCTCTTGGCTCAGGAGAAACAATGGGAGTTGGTGCTTCTAGTGCTAATAATAGTACGACGGGGATTATATTTAACGAATTAAACCAGACTTGGCCCGGACTTACTCTAACAAATATCTCAGATTCATGGGGTTCAGTTACTACTTTCCTCTCTAAACAATACGATATTACCTCGGCAAATCCAGATATTATTACGATAATTCCAATCCGTGATTACAAATCTTCATCATCCAGTGTGTGGCAATCTTCTTATCCTCTGTTGCTTGATAATCTAGCATTTACCGGCGCTCAAATCTATATCGGAGTCATGGAAATTGACCCTGATTATATTTGTCACATTGGGACAGGTCCAGCCGGTTGCTTCCAGTATGGTGAATTCCAGACTATAAGTGAAAAGAACAGAATCATTACAGAAATAGCCTCAACAAGGAGTTGGGTGACTTTAGTTCCACTATCTGATGATGGCCCTGAGCATCCAGAGTGGACTGATGGCAATGATGATTTCACCGATGCTGGTCACCGAGCGATTGCAAATGCAATGTTACATGGAATAAATGGGAAATTAGATGCTAGGCACTTTAGTATGGAGGCGAATTACACACAAGACTTGACGACGCTTTCTCCAGGAGAGTACGAATTTGAATTACAAGTGATTGACCAGTATGGGAATATCGCCGATGATGAAGTCTCTGGTCCTGATGCAATCATGACATTGCTTCCCGATGAGGATATATTGTCCTTAATTATCCAGTCATCCGCTCCTCTTGTTTTGCATCCGGGAACTTTTGATATTGCTTATGATGCAATCTGTTCAATTGGTTGCTCAATGGACCTTGAAATTTCTCTAAATGGAGAATTAATTGAGGTAGTTCAACCAACTGGAGGTGCGGGAACCTACACCGTCACTATTCCAACGATTGGAATTCATACAATTTCTATGGCGCTTTCTACTTCCGATTGGCAAGTCAATTCACAGACCGCATCTTTGGATGTCTTTGCAACTCCACCGCCAGCGCCGGAATGGCACATCTCGTGCAGTAATTATGATGAGGAACTCACATTGCCAAGTATCGCGTATAATGGGAAAATAGGTAATTTATCTTCATCAACACATTTCATCAAATGTACTGTTACGAATAGTGGTGACGCGAACGGATTTGTCCATATTTCTCCTAATTCATCTATGCATCCGTTTGATTGTACACCAACGGTTTTTGAGATTACACCAGCAGGTCGAGCAGAATATGATTGTACTGCAGAAGAGAATGAAGAAATTTCAGGAATCTTCCAAATTTCGTTAGAATTTGAGCAAGTTGATGAGTCTGTGAACACATCAATTGGACAATGGGAAACTACCGCAGTACTTCTTTCACCGCGTTTTGTTCCAGATGAGATAGTTAGTGACAACGAGCCAGTACAAGATGATGGTACATCAGCAGAAGTTGCAGGTAAATCTCCAATCAATTGGATGATATCAGCATTCGTTTTGATGTTGATCGGAATCGGTGCAATCAGTGTGATGTTTGCAATGCGTGATAGGAGAGAGCCGGAGCTTTTGGAAGTTAATGAGGAATCACTCTTTAATGATAAAATGGGGGCACTTGAAGAATCTGTGGAACTAGAATCAATCCACCCTTCAATTGTTGGCCAGCAGGAGGAAACAATGGAACTAACACCACAGGCACCAGAACCAGAATTAACTGAGGAGAATGCCATATCCGTGGATGATAGAAGTGTTCTAGATTCTTACCTTGATTTACCAGGTGGTGGGGAATACCAAGTAAACGACGGAATTACTGTGTACGAACACCTAGATGGTTCTCGATGGCAACAAGAGGGCGACGGTAAATTCCGCTTGCTTGATTGAAACCAAATGAGTAAATGAATGATTGAATTTACCCCATTTTAACGGTTGGTTCAAGAACCACCTCTATCCGCTATAGGTCGTGGTAGACGAAATACGCTCCTGCTATCGATTCCGGTCGCCAGATGACGACATCGTCATTCTTGTCGAGGGTGAAATGGATTGGGTTGAATCTTGGCGGCAGAAAATCGGCCTCAGTGGCATCGGATTACTTGAGCGCCTTAGCATTGGTTCAGATGGCGACCCGATTATGAGTTCCTCTTCGTCATCAGGGAGAGCAAGCAAACCACTTCCAGGACCAACTCCAAATCCTGAGAGTGTGTTGACTGTACGCAGAATCATTGGTGAATTGAATATAGATGAAGAAATGTCAAAGCTTGGAATCTACAAAGAGGAATCACCTAGTGTTGATGACTTGAGAGCAATTCTCGACGAGTATGATGAAGCACCAAAGCCACCCCAAGGGTCACCCTCTACTGAGCCAGAAGCCGAAGGATGGTTACGCGAGGCATTACGAATTGCTGTTCGAAGATTTGGAGTAATGGCCCTCCCAGTTGATGTGATAGTTCAGACAATTCATGGGCGACATGATTTGGACGATGATCTTGTGGAGGGTTGGATTGAGACTCAATATCAACTAGGAAAACTTGTCAAAATTTATGGTGGTACTAGAGAGGGATTTGGCCCGGCTCCAGCATGGCTTGACGCGGTTTAATTGGTGTGAATACCATACTATTTTTAGAGCAAATAATTGCCTCATTTTCTTCTTTTTTTGCGTTGTAACGCGACGGTCTGGAAAACTAACACTTAATTTATTAAATCGTTATACTGAAAGCCAATTGGCATAGCATTTTTCGCACACGCGCACGAAAGGGGTAATAAGAACGTGTAAAGTCGGTTGGTCTTGTATGTCGAGCCATACCTTAGAACTGAATATGAATAAAATGCGGGTCAAAGCCTTCGCACTAGTCGCACTGATGGTGTTGTCAACTTCGTTGGCAGTACTGGATGTATCGGCGAGTAATTCAAAGCAATACCCTGTTACAAGGAATCCTCTGGACCTTGCAACTGGTGACTTTGATTGTGACGGTGATGACGATATTGTGACCGCGAGTGAGATGGGCAACTTCTTGTCCATTCTCTGGAATGATAACGGGAATTACCAAGACCGAACTGACCTTTGGGTTTCGAATAACGCAAGCCGCCGTGCCGGATTCACTGACATTGCAGATGTTGGTGGTGTTGAAGTCGGTGACATTGATGACGATGGCCAAGATGACATTGTGTTCTACCAAGGGAATATTCAGGTCTTTGGAGGCACAGAAGTAATCCGTGGTAACCTCACAGTTTTGAGAAATGAGGATTGCGCTGGAACTTTCAGCGAGGATGCAGTTTACACAATGGGTGACATTGTATGGAATTTCCAAATTGGTGATGTTAATGGTGATGGAGTTGACGATATTGTCGCTCTTGAATTGCAAGATTTGGCTTCTGGTACACAACGTCTCCTAACTTATCTTGGTGGTTCTCAGCGTAACAACGCCGCTACAAACCATAAGATCACAACACTTGACAATCTTGCAAACAAGGTGTATGCAGACATCAGGCTCGGAAACTTCGGTGAAGCAGTAGTCGGTGGCCCGATCGGAAACGATTGTGAAGATTTGGATGCATTCCTACACTTTTGGCCAGGCTTCAATGCAGCAACTGGATTTGCTGATGGAGATTGGGATAACGTTTCCATCGTTGAATTCGAATGTACGCTCGATACATTTGCTGCATGGAATGACCCTAACAAGGAACACACAATCAAGTTGAACTCCGAAAGTGGTAGTTTTGATATCGCTGATGAGGATGGTGACGGCAAGATTGACACTATGGCAATCACCAACTTGACAACCGTTGTCTTACAGAGTTGTGCTGCGGCTCCCTGTGCAACACAGAATAATTGGCAGCAAATTGCGGTTTCTCCGACTATAGGCTCATTCATTCCCGCTTCAGTTGAATTGCAGGATGTTAATCAAGATGGAAGTATTGACTTAGTAGTTCCAACAACTTCAACAATTACAAGTTTGCAAGGGGCTAGTGGTAATACTGTGACCTCATATTCAACTGACAACCTAGAGGAATTGAACACCGTTCAAATTATCCTATCAGATGGTAGTGGCGGATACTATCAACCACAATCTATGCCAGTTGGTCGTCGACCAACTATGGTCCTTGTAGGCCAGTTTGCTGGCGGCCCAACTAGTGCTCTTGACTTAGCAATAGGCAATCGTGACTACACATACCAATACTCAAACGGTGCACTACACATTGACTCAAAGGGATGCGCATTTGACCCACTCAATCCACAACTGAATGGTTTTGGATGTGGAAATCTTGATGCTATTTCCGTTGTTCAACTTGATAACGAAGATGTTGGAATTTCTGGAATGACAGTTTCACCAGCAAGTTTCAATCCCGATACAGGAAGAATGACAGTTGGCGAGGGTACTCGTGAAGTTAATGTTACAGTTCAAAACACTGGATTAAATTCCATCACTGGAAGCGTGGATGTTGATGTTTCAGTGAAAGAAATCACAGGCGGAGTAGACACTACTGTTTATTCAAATGATTATGAAACATCCGCAGTTTCAAACTGTGGTACAGGTTGTACTTGGGCTAATGCTGACTATGACCGAGAGGCATATTACTGGCACGAAGAGGTTGCGTCAAACCATTCTGCGAATCCCGAAGGAGATGAAGCGGATGTTAATCCGACTGATTATATGTGGGCTGGAACTTGGCAACCAAATGCAACTGCTGGCAATCAAATGGAGAGTGGATATCTATCCAACCAAGATGATGGGCTTATCTTGCAAAACATCGATTTGACTGGTGCTGATGCAGCATCTCTCGAACTTGATTTGTATTGTAGTGTCGGTTATTCAGTTGTGCATTACGTTAACTCCCAAGGTCAAATCTCAGGAATGGTGATTTATGATGATTCATGTAACATTGATGTTTACACCGATGATGAAGGATGGGTTCCTATTATCTATCGTGGTGGATACGATGCTGTAAGAATTAACGAGTTTTACAGTAATGGCGGTTCTGTTGAATACACTAGCCGCATTTACCACATCTTTGGTACAAATTACAGCTGGATGGATCTCAAAGGAAACAATTCACTGGATTTGACTCCTTGGGCTGGTGATACAATTGACCTACGATTCCGTTTCCGATCAGGATACGAAGGAAGTGTGGGTCGTGACAACACATCACGAAATACCCAGTGGGATGGAATGGCGTTTGACAACCTGACAATCAAGAAGACCGTCACGCAGTTCGGACAGATTCAGCCAGTTTCACAGTCGTTGAATCTCAATAACTTCGCTCCAGGTGATGAGCAAACCATTACTTTGAATGCATATTTCACAAATGGTACTGAATACCTGATAGAGAGTGCTGTAACATCTCCTACTGGATTCAATAATGAGGATGCAAGCAATGATGACACGCGCTGGAAGATGGATGTTCTAAATCTGTACGACCCAGCGGTCAAGGAGATAACATCTCAAGACAGAGGGGCCTTGTATGCATCTGGAGATATGCCAATTGATGTTATCATTGAAAATGCAGGTAATACTGTGATGGATTTCGATGTCAAGGCAACAGTGTATACCGCTCAACCGAATGCTCTTTTCACAAATCCATGTAAGGATGTTGAGGACTTTGAGCCAAGCGCATGTGCATACATGTTTGGTGATGATAGCGATGGCGACGGTGGAATCGTAGACGATACTGATGCAAGTGTTCAAAATGCAATTGTACCAGGAAACCGGCCTTTGTTCGGCAGTAATGCCTACTGGTTCGGGCATCCTGATTCAGGATACGATGACAACTGGAATGAGTCAATGACTCTCCAAACCATTGATTTGCGTAATATGGGTGGTGACTTTGCTTACCTAACATTCGATTATTTCGCAGAGGCAGATTACCTCAGTGATCAGGATGGCAATATTGTTGGAGTCAACGAATATGGTGCTCTAGAAATTAGCTGGCGCAAAGGCTCACAAACCTACGAAGGTCTTGTCTATGGTTCATGGAATGACTACAATGAAAATGGAATCATTGGTGGTCCAAACCAAAGTTGTGAAGACATTGATGATGACGGCATATTTGACGAAGTTGAATATATGGGAGACCACACAGACCAGGGCAATTATGTCGTATGGTTTGATAGTGAAGGTATCGTTAAGTCAGTCACACTAGATTTGACTCACATCGTTATACAGAACCGTACAGGTCCTTCCAATAACTGGCGTACTGAGTGTACATCAATGGAAGGCGCAGAAGTCGATTTGACATTCCGCTTCATGACAAATGGTGATGGTATCAATGGTTCTTCTGGATTCGCTGGTTTCGCACTTGACAACATTACTGTACAGGAGTACACATTTACTTCTGACCAGACTTACTATTCATCGGTATCCGGTATTGATGCACGTGAAGAGCGCAATGTATCTGTTGGAGTACATAATTTCCAGCA
Source organism: Methanobacteriota archaeon (assembly GCA_016845345.1). GTDB lineage: Archaea > Thermoplasmatota > Poseidoniia > Poseidoniales > Thalassarchaeaceae > MGIIb-Q1. The sequence continues at coordinate 17,983 of JAERSV010000008.1, read as the reverse complement.
GGGCATATATCGAATTGACGTGATGAGTATATTTGACAATCAAACTGCTGGAAACAACTGGACCAATACCAAAGAAGTCGCGGTTGGAAACAACGTGTCAAAGGTCATCTTTGAGGTTGCATCTGTGGATGTAACATTGTATCGTCCCGATGTATTAGATTGTGTTGAAGATGTGGATTACGACTGTGTATATCCATTTGATGCAGCACTAACCCACCAGTTCACTGTACCATTGAGTAATGGTGTATTAGCAGGTGATTACGAAATTTACCTAGATATTGTTGATTCATCTGGAACTACAGTATCTTCAACCACTTCAACAAACAGCCCGATAACTCTTGCATCACACGAGAATAGCCAGGCAACATTCCAGCCCTTCAACGGATGGGTAAATGGTGAGACCTATGACTTGCGATTCTACGCAAAACTTACTGACGGTACTGCATCTGGTAACCAGCGCAATTTCACAATAACATTTGCAAATATGGTTGATGTAGCTATTCTATCAAACCCAACAGACCAAAATCGTTTGCAGAGTGTAAAGATGGACTTAGAGGCAATGGGAATGACCTACACTCAATTTAGACAGAGTGATTGGGATACCTATCTCGCTAGTGGTTGGTTAGACCATTACGACAAGGTTCTCTTGCCATGGCAGACTACCGCTAACGTTCAAGCGGGTAATTACTATGGCCGACTTGGAGAATCAGCAACTGAAAACATCCTCAAGAATTACATGATGGCTGGTGGAACTATTGAAATCCATCTTGGTCCTTATGCTGAAGGATTGGATGATAATTTGTTGTACAACATGGTTATTCTAAACCGTGACACAGCAGGTAATCAGGTGGAGCACAGTAATCTCAACATTGCTGACCCATACCACCCTCTTCTTGCGAATGTCAGTAGCACTGCATGGCTCGGCATGAACAATGGAAACTATGTCGCAAATGCCGCACTTTCAACAGCAAGTGCAGGCTCAGATAAACTTCCAACACCTTGTGGCGGTCTTATCAATGCACAGCAGGGTACATTCCACAGTCTACTAAACCATGATTCAGATTCTAGCATGCATATGCTAGCGACTTGTGGAGTAGGTAGCGGCGGTCTAATTGTAAGCACAATTGATGTTGAGAACCCAAGTGTCTCAGAACCATTTGGAAGCACCTCCTCACCCCTACGCAGCAACTTGCTTGCCTACCAAGTATCTCCTTACCCAACAGAACTCGGAATCGCTGGTAACGGATGGGATTTAACAATCAACGGAGCACCACCATCAGAAGCAGATGCATCTGGTGATTATTCCGATATAGTTTACCTAAAGTCAGGTAGCGTAGTTGATTTCGGATTTACATCCACTCTTACTGGATTGAACGCGGACTGGGAGATTCGAGGCGCAACTGACTGGGACCGCAATCAATTCCCACCAAACACTGAATTTGCTCACCGAGCAGATGATTCACATCAGGTAACTTTCTGTCTCGTTGACACAAACCCTGACGGAACTGGTTGTATTCAGGATGCGGCATGGGAAGTAACTCTGTATATTCATGATGCAGAAGGACACACAAGAATCACTCACATTACACTACAAACTAACGATATCTTGGCTGATGAGTCAGACCCAGTTGCTAATGTAACTGTTTCAGAACACCCACTTTATCCTGAAAGTTTGGCTGACCATGGCACTAAGGAATCTGGTGGTTCAGATTGGCCAGTCTATCTTGCAAAATTATCTGCTAGTGGAGATGTGAAGGTCAAGTTCGATGCTTGTGGTTCACAAGACCCAGATGCAATGGGTGGTGAAAGCGGAATCACGCTTTACACATGGACTGTTTTCCAGGATTACCCATGGAATAACCCGTCTAATGATTATGATGGACACACCTTTGAGCGAACTGCCGCAATGGGTTGTGACTGGACTTACACTTTCGTCAACCAGACTGCAGACCCATCCGGATTTGCTGAAAATCCAATCCGAATTGAGTTGGAAGTTATTGACCGCGCAGGTCGTGACTCAGAGAAAGTCAAGATGTACTTCGTAGTGGTTCCAGAGGACTACGGCGATGACCAACCAGTTTGGCAAATCAATACCCCATTGGATGGCTCAACCCAGACCGGTGATTATGTGTGGGTGAATGGTACAGTAATATCTGGAAGCGAGAATGGAGATGTGGCAATTGAAGCGGCACTCGATTCCTCAATTCTAAACGAGACCATTGACAACAAGGTACAACAGTTGCGAGACGGTAAGTTCGCAGATGTCCGAAACCTTGGTGATGACTCAGCATTCAGTTTGAAATTGAAGTTAGAGGACTTGTATGATGAGAATGGATCTACTCAAACCATCTACCTGAAGATTGTTGAAGGCGATGGTCAAACATGGACTCTATATCAGCAGATTGATGTTAATTTACCACCTGTTGAAGTCAATGTTGACCCATGTGTTGAAAATCCAAATGCAGAGGGTTGTGACGATGGAACTACCGAAACCCAAGGTGGCGGAATGTCCAACACAATACTCTACGCAGGACTTGGCGCAGTCGCTTTACTAGTGATTGTCATCATTACCATGCTTGTAATGCGAATGCGCGGCGGTAAGGAAGACGTTAGTGGATTCGCTGGAGTCGATGATATGGACCCACAGGAAGCCTATGTTCAACAATTGATTGCTCAAGGATATCCAGAGGATACTGCTCGACAATACGCAGCCCAATATGCCGGCCATTTCCAACAGGGCCAGCAGTAGCGAGCGATAGGCTAAACGGGGCTTCATGCCCCAAGTACCCTAACCATTGAGCGTAGCCTCTCATCCCAACCTCTCCCTTGTGCTTTTGAACCGAAGCCATCTCGGACAGCCTAATGGACCAAACGGACGAGTACAAGGTCGCTGACATTAGTCAAGCCGAAGAAGGGGCACTCAGGATTGATTGGGCTCGTAGTAGGATGCCAGTACTCGCCCTTCTGAAAGCGAAAGCAGAGAAAGAACAGCCCTTAGCAGGTATGACGGTTGCAGGTTGTTTACACGTCACCAAAGAGACCGCGGTGCTAATTGAGACGATTGCAGCTGCTGGCGCTAAAGTGTCATGGTCTGGATGTAATCCTCTCTCAACTCAGGATGATGTGGCCGCTTGGTTAGCGAGAGAAGGATATGGCATCTACGCCTGGCATGGCCAGTCAGTGGAGGATTTCTATTGGTGTATCGACCAAACAATTGATGCTGAACCCACATTGACTTTGGATGATGGTGCGGACCTGATATTCAGGGTGCACGATTCACGTACCGATGCGATGGACGGGGTGATTGGTGGTACAGAAGAGACTACCACAGGTGTTCACAGACTAAGGGGTATGGCAGATGCAGGAAAACTTCGTTATCCGGTTATTGCAGTAAACGACGCCATTACAAAATGGGATTTCGACAATGTTCACGGGACAGGACAATCCACTTTAGATGGGATACTGCGAGCAACTTCTGTATTATTAGCCGGCAAAACATTTGTTGTTGCCGGATATGGTCACTGTGGTAAGGGATTGGCAAATAGAGCCCGTGGAATGGGCTCAAATGTCGTAATTACAGAGATTGACCCATTAGCGGCTCTGAAGGCTCACATGGATGGATTCCAAGTGATGCAGATGGATGATGCTGCAAAAATCGGAGACATCTTTTGCACTGCTACTGGGATGGTTGATGTATTGGTTGGCCGCCATTTTGAATCGATGAAGGATGGTGCAATTGTCTGTAATACCGGGCATTACGATTGTGAAATCAATGTGCCCGATTTGGAATCTCTTTCAGACTCAGTGCGCACGATACGCACTGATAATGAGGAATTCTCAATGAAAAACGGACGTCGAATTCACTTGCTTGCTCGTGGCCGTTTAGTTAATTTAGCAGCAGCAGAAGGCCATCCTTCGGAGGTAATGGATATGTCATTTGCAAATCAATTTCTTTCACTTTGTCTACTCGCCTCAGAAGGGAAAAATTACGATAACCTTGTCTATGACATCACTCATCAACAAGATTCTGAATTGGCTGGATTCAAACTCGCAGCAGAGGGGCGCCAACTAGACGAATTAACAGTAGACCAGAAAGCGTACCACGAAGATTACTCACACGGTACTTGATTGACTCATCCTATTCTTCCTCAAAAATGAGGTCGACGGTAGTCATATCAGGAATATTTGGCTTCCAATTCTTGGGTAGCGGTTCTCCTGCTTCTACTACCTTCTCTAATCGTTCTTGGAATGCTGTAGTTCTGTAATTCAGCAATGTCTGGTAGAGTTTTAGTGGACGCCAATCAGTAGGGAAGCATACTTTTCCTGAACTCATCTCAACATCTGTTGCCCTGATTACATTGTATGCGGGCCGGTTTAATCTACGCGTCAAAGACTTTGACCACTTTACCCCAATGAGAACTGTCCCCACAACTAACAAGAAACCTGAAATCATTGGAATCCAAGTAGATTGGAATTCAAAGGAATTCCACAGTAAAACTTCAGACATCACTATTGGTCCGGCTAACATTAGGAAAGTGAGTTGTTCATTAGCAGGCTTTCTCTTTCTCTGAATTTCAATATCTTTCCAACCAGGGTGGTCTTTTTCCCAAGGCCGGAAAATAAGGGTTTTTTCACGTTCTGCTGCCTTTTTCACGGTTTCATGTAAGCGAGCAGTTCTCATCAATTGGCTATGAGCCATCGCATCCATGCCTTCAGCCCAGAGTTGGTTTAGCCGTTCAGCAGAGTGAGAATATTGTCCAAGATCTGCTAAAATTGCCACTTGTTCAATTAGTGGTTCTGGGTCGGTTGGAGATACTTCACGGCGTTTTTGCCACCAACCAAGTGCTTCCTCAAGCATTCCCAATTCTTGCACTAATATTTGTCCACCGCGCCACCATGCTGGTCGATTTTCGGGGTCATATTCAACTGATTTACGGCACGCTCTAAGGCACCGAGAAGCCTCTCTTAGGTTAGGCTCCCCATGTTGTGGGAGTTCAAGATTAGCGCGCATCCACCATGCCTCAGCATGTTCAGGGTCTGCTGTGATAATATCATCAGTTAGGCGGCACATTTCATCTCTATCGTCCTCAGTCTGAGCATCTAATGCTTGTAACCATAAGTCCTCAACATCAACTGCCATATATGTCCGAGAGGGCTTAGGTTCTCAATCCCACCGGCTGAGTAATTTCTTTCTGTAACCTAATTATCGGACCGATGAGATAGCCACTCATTGGAATTATTGATGAAGGATGACGGCATGTCATGGTTTAGGTGAAACTATTCCAAAAGTGAGGATGCCAAAAAAAGGTTGGCCGAGGCTACCTAAAAGGCGTATATTTAGGCGTCTCAAACGCCGAACAGGATTGCCTCCTTGTCCAGAATGTCATTCATTCAAGATGAAAAAAGATGAGCGAAAAAATGAGTTGTACTGCACTGAATGCGGCCGTACTGTGTGATTAGTTATCACGGCGCCTAAATGGATTATTTGGGTTAGTCTTTGAGCGATGTCCCCCTCGCTTTTGTCCTCTATTTCCTCCTCGGCTGTTGCTTCGGTCACCCCAATGTCGGGGTTTGGAATGTCCTCCTCGGTTGCCTCCATGGTTACTACCTCGCTCTCCTCCACGATTTCCTCCTCGGTCACCGCCTCGGTTTCCTTGGTATCCGCCACGGCTGTCGCCTCTGTTTCCACCGCGGTCTCCGCCTCGGTTTCCTTGGTATCCACCACGGCTACCACCTCGATTGCCTCCTCGGTTTCCTTGGTATCCACGGCTACCGCCTCGGTTACCACCACGGTCTCCGCCACGGCCAGCATTCGCCGGCCGTTTTGTTGGGCAACGATTGCAAGTATCTCGCCATGCGAAATTGTTATTGCGGCATTCGGGGCATTCCCAATCATTTCCACCTTGATTTTGGTTGCCTCGGTTTCCTCCACGAGAATCTCTGCCTCCTCGGTTACCTCGGTCCCCACCACGGTCACCACCGCGGCCACTACTCCGATTATCTCGATTTCTTCCGCCTTGCCAACCACCTCGTTGGTTATCTCTGTGTGAATCTTCTCTTTGGTGGCGTTGTTGGATAGTGATAGTTGCCCCACTTATTGTATTGACATCAAGACCATTCGCAGTAGGCATCACATGTACTAGTGCAGCGTCGACTCTGCCGATAACAGAATCTACTCTACCAAGATATGTCCCCTCAGTGGTTTCAAGGGCACTGCCCAAGTGAGGTGCTTCACCAACAAAAGAAACCAGAAGGCCCCCTTCATGGCTTTCGCAGTCAAACTTCCCGGAGAATTCCATAGTTCGGGCCGGTGGCCCACCTGTTTTGAGTCTTGGCATTCAATTTCAATGCCCAATAATCACCTTTGAGTGGTGTTCAAAGGGCCGATTTGATTCAAATTCAATCAGTCTCGGCGGCGAGAAACAGCAATTCCTGCGCCGAGTAGAGCCATCATAGTCAAGCCGAGGCTAGCTGCTGGAAGCCCTGATTCATCTACTGCCGGCTTGCTAGTGTCTTGAACCACATCATCAACGACTTCGAATAGGAAGGTATTGTCAACATCTTCTGAAACACTCACACAAACTCCAGAATTATCACACGCTTCAACTGTCACATTGTGTACCCCTTCAATTAGCAGGTCAAATGGAATCTCGTCGGTTACCCATTGGTTCCCACTAACTGTGACTTGGCCAGCTTGCACGCCATCCAATTTCAAGGTAAAACTCACGGCTTCACCATCTGGGTCAAAGAATTGACCTCGTAAAATGTAGTTTGAACTAACCCATTCTCCACCGGTTATTGTTACACTTGGCGGGAGGCTAAGTTTTGCTAATCCAAGGTCATAGTTGTATTCAAATGGTGCCATCCCTGCGCCATTCGCACTAATTTTAGCACTTACATCTCCAGGAATTAGAGTGGATAAACTGAGCACCATATTTGCCGCGGACGTGTCCATTGACATGCTGTCAGACACTTCGACATTGTTTTGCATCAATGTGATACTTACTGACATGCTATCTGGCGCTTCTGAGGTTGGAGTCATAGTGAATGATAAATCATCTAGTGATGTAGCACTTGCGACTGTAACAGAAAAGATTGGTGCGACTGAAAATGTTCTTGCTCCGCTAGATTGACCACTGCTATCAATCGATTCGCAACTAATTGTTGTTGTAGCCCCATCGGATGGTGAAGTAACCTTCCAGTGATTCGCCTCTGCTTCTTCAAGACTCCATCCGGCTGCACCGGTGCAATCCACATTGAGCATCCCCGCACCTAAGTCATCGTCAAACCATGCATTTATGTCTGCCAAGTCAACAACATATTCGCTTTCACCAACTGCTGCTACCGGCAACAATTCACCTTCGCCTGGAGCATCATCTTTCCAGACAGGTGGGTTGTCTACTTCTGGAGGTGAAGTCGTGAAATCAATGAAATATCCACGCGCCGCAGGCCAGTCAGCCCCATCGTAAGTGAAACGGCGTGAGAAACTAGTCCCATCATTGACCGCTGTCAATGAGTAGTCGAGATCTCCAAAGTTTGTGTAGGATTGGCACTCTTCGCGTGCAGTGTAAGTAACACCGTAATCGTCAGCCTCTTCATCATCTTCGTAGTAGGTCTCATTGCAATCTTGATCTTCGTAAGTGTCTGCAACCCGTAGTGGACTTGCTTGATTAGGGAAAATATATTCAAATTGTGCATTAGTTAAGTTTCTTCCAACCATAGCCAGCGTGAAATCTGATGGGTCAATCATCTGGCTAAATGAGACAGAAGCATTGAGGAAAATTACCGTATCGCAACTATGAGGTCCACACTGTCCAGCATTTGCAGGTTCATTTGGTACTTCTTCACAAGTAGGGCTACCTGACGGGCCCCCAAATTGGTCCTTGCAACTTCGCCTTTCGGGGTGTCCTTCAGGGATTAGATTTGTTTCTTCTAAAGTCATACCTTCTTTAATCCAAGTTGCATTATTCCAGTTGACTCCAGGTCCACCTCGGTGGGAAGGTCCATCTCTAAACCCAATTCTAGTGTAAGTTTGTACTACGCAGTCCTTTCCGACTGCTTCAACACCATCTTTCTCGTCTGTGGAAAGCCAGCCATTTGCGCCACCTGCTAATCCCTCAAATAGACCGTCTAGGTCAGTTCTCAGGGTTGTAGTGTCGGTGCCGTTGACCATTGCCTTTGCTTGTACATATCCGCCATCCCATTCATCGTTAATTCGGACGGTAAATTCAGCATAATTGTAGTAGAACATATCTTCGAATGATATTCCTTCACAATCTGCAGTTGGTTGTCTTCCACTGGTAGTGTCAAAAGTCTCAATTTCTTCAATCTCTTCTACTGGTTCATTTGGTTGTATAAATAATGATAGAGTTGAAAAAACCATTAATGCAGTCAATAAAAATGCTAAGCATAACCTCTCGTTGCTAGTCGCCATTACTTCTGCGAGAACGCGCTTAGTGAAAGAGGGTTTTCCTTGCTGACACTTAGTGTCAGAGATTACACCGAGTTGATTTCAATGATTAAATCATCAAATATTAGGCTATTTCTATGTTTTAATAAATTATTTTTGACAATGTAATGATAAATCTCAATAAAATCTGCCATCAGCACAGCACAAGGCTACAATCATGGTTTTAGACGTTTAAAGCGGGCTAGAAATAATGCGCTCGGTATCAATGACCAAAGCAATGCAGCGCCCCAAATGTAGGTCGAACCCATAGTTGGTTTATCTTCCTCAGAAAGTTTGTTTTCCAGAAGAAGTTGATAGACTCCGTTAGGTGAAAATAAGTCAACAATTTCACTAAATCGATTATATTCAACTGACTCTAGGTTGGTCACATCAACTCCCATCAATGAAGCAATTACGGCTGTTACCAGTAGCCAAATGAGGGTGAATAACATCCAAACCCCAACACCTAAAGTAACGGAGGACCCCAAATCCTTGGCGATTGAGGATGCAAGCAATTGAATGCAAGCATACCAATAAATCACTAATGCAGTTGGTATCATGAAGTAAATAATTTCACCAACTGATGGCCAAACATCCATTTGAGCATAAATCAAAATAATTCCAATAATGCTTGCAATTGCGGTTGGTGTGAATACTGCAAACCACAAGCCCTGTAATTGAGCGCGCGCTAAGTCAGTGCGATTAATGGGTTGAGCCAATTCAATGGCCAATTCACCAGTTAGTCGCTTACGGCTAATGCCATCAAAACCGAGTAAAACAACTCCCAAAGTTGAAGAAAATAGAACGAACAGGCTGACTAAAAACAGGATTTCGTAAGGTGTATCCATCCCCAACTGGGCGGTTACGGCAGAGTGCGGGTCTGACAATCCCCAACTACCCCCTCCAATGAAAAGAGTGAGTAGGGCGATTAGGGCCAGCATTCGTGGACTACGGAAGTGTTGGCGCGCCTCGAACCATGAGAGGTTGAGAATACGTTTTTCCCGGGTCAGCCTACTCATCTTCTCCGACCTCCCAAGTGCGGACTGGAATCATTGAGTCACTAGCGATTTCAAAGCCGATTTCATCTGCTGCTTCTCCGGTAGCGGCTGACAACAAATCTTCAAGGCTAGGAAGAACTGTTTGAAGCAGACTAATTCGGCCTCCTGCTCCTTCTATTGCTTGGAGAACATCGTGTTTTTCGTCGCTGGTCCAGCCATCATTTCTATGTAATGTGAAGCGCCATTCTTCTCCCTGCCATGCTTCACACATTTCCATCGTTACTCCCGTACCAAATGAACCTGCAGAAGGTGGACACCATCCATTTCCAGCGATTAGAAGTGAAGGTGAGCACCCAAGAGCTCTTTCTACGTCTTGTAAAGAGCCGTAAGAAACCATTTGGCCGCGGTGTAGAATCGCTAATGAATCTACAAATAATTCCATTTCTTGCAGGTTATGGCTGCTGACAATAATGGCTACACCATTATCAGCGAGATTTCGCAAAAGTCGACGAAAAGCGGCCTGTGCAACTGGGTCAAGTCCATTCATAGGTTCATCCAATAGCAAAATATCTGGAGAACCAAGTAAGGCACAGGCGAGTGAAAGCCGCTGCCGCATTCCTTGACTCATATTCTCTAAGGGCGTATCCATTCGGCTACGCATGCCAACTAATTCCAGTAACTGCTCAGGTGAGTCACCCTCTCCTCGCATAGTCACAATCCTTCGGAGTGCTTCTCGGGGGGTGCTAGTACCAGACCAATTTACTCTCTCCGGCATTAACCCGATATGGCGTTGAGCATTTGCCCAACCTAATATTTCTCTGTCTCGGCCAGAGAGACGAACATTTCCCGAATCATGTACGTTAAGCCCAGCAATAGTGTGTAAAAGTGTGGTTTTTCCAGCGCCGTTTGGACCGATGAGCCCCAAAATTGAGCCTGAGTGTACATCCAAATTGACTTTGTGAATACCCGCACCGAGTCTTTTCACCCAAGGCGTTGGCCAGTTTGGAACGGGGTAGCGAAATGTAACTTCGGAGAGTTGTAGCACCGGCTCACCTCCGCTCATGAATCTGAATGATGGCTCATGTTCTCAAAAGTGCCGCCTCGCTCTAATGACTGCAAAGAGGTTTATGTCACCCTCCTCTTACATCGGCTTGAAGGCGATGGCTCTGCTCTTTTCATTACTCACTTGGCTTGCACCGTTTGCCCTCATTTTAGTATGGCAGTGGAGTCAATGGCAAGAGAAGCATCCAGAAGTCATTTTCAGCGACTGGTTGCGCGCAGATCCTTACATCGCTGGTTTAATGGCTTGTCTGTTATTCCTATGGTTGATTCCGCTTGGAATTTGGATGGTGTTGGTTAGTGGCTCAGTAATATCTGTAATTATAGCAACGAGAAGCGAGCAACAACGCCGAGAATGGCAACAACGGAGTAACGCGAGGGCACTTGCAATCGTATTTGTCTTGATAATCCACTTATTGGCTGGATTTGTCCCTGCAAGTACCCCAATTGGCGAGGAGGTCTGGGGGCCTCCACTAAGTGAAGAGCAAGAGAATGCACCACCTTGGCCAGCATCTGAGCAATACATTTGGGTTTTAGCAGATGGAGCGATTGTGGTTGAAACTCATTTACAAGTTCCAGGTGTTTTGAACCCAATGATGGCACCACAAGGTGTAAAATTTGTTTCGGACGTTAGTGGTGCGAAGGAGGATAGGTTTCAGGAAGCCGCATCGCTGATGGATGATTGGACGGGACCGAATGCATTTTCGCTTGCACCAATTCATGGAGGAGTGGTTCATGATTATGGCGACATTAGTCTGCTGTATACCCACGACGATATCATGCTCGATTTGTTTGGAATGCACCCATCTGGGGAGATGATTACAGTTTGGATTCCAACATGGGGTGGCGAGATGCATCTTCTAACCGTCATCAAAATGGGGCCAGACCCATTTTTAGGAAATCCCGGGGCGGAATCTTATGTTGATGAGTGGTTGTCTGTGTAAAAAATTAGGTTCTAATTAATTCATGTTTTCAAGTTAAATATTATTGAAAGTTTAGGGCAACCTAATATTTATTAGGGCAACCTAAACCGACCAACCTCATGGTATTCACCAGCTGGTGGTCTAACACTTCTGACGCGGGTTGCCTAGTTCTAAGGTGATACAATGAAAATGATGATATTGAGTAAGAATTGGATGGTAGTGGCACTGTTATTGACAACAGCGTTTGCAGGTTGTATTGGAGGAGATGAATCGTCAGATAATGTCATCCGAATCGCCTTCACTGTCAAGGATGATTATGACAATCCAGACTCAAATCCACAGTTATTAGCAGATTTCATCGCTGAGCATAGTGGCTACGATGTTGACTTGTATCCGATTGCTAATGAGAACGCCGCCATCGAGGCTCTAAATTTCGGGCACGCTGATGTGGCATTCCTCGATGGTGGTGCTGGCTATGTTGCTTGGAAGAGCCATGGTCTTGAGGTTGTTCTTGCCGACCAGAAGGATGACGGAAGCACCTCTTACACTGCGGCAGCATGGGTGTTAAATTCTTCGAACATCACTACTCTTGAACAACTTGAAGGCAGAAATTCTTGCCACACAGGTTGGCTGAAATCGGCTGGTATGCTGATGCCAATGGGTTACATGATTGGTAACGGGATTGTGGATGTTCAAGGCCCAGAAGATGAGATTGAGTCTTTGCGTACAACTATTGAGGACCATTTTGATAACGCATCAATTCCCAGTAGTGGGGACTTGTACTATGGTTATGGTGGTGCGTTCAACTGCATGACACAGGGAGTTGGGGATGTAGCCTTTGCCAAGGTCAGTTCATACGAGGACCATTGCGAAGGAAATGACTGGTGTTTAGGACGCGAACAATATCGAATATTAGAGCCTCATTTCGGCCAAGTACCAAGCCATCCAGTGGTTGTCAATCCTGACAATGCTGGTGAGAAGCAAGATGCACTTATCTCTGCTTTACTTTTATTGAACACAGAAGAAGGTGGGGTCGCCATTCTTGAGAATGTCCTCAATACGCCAGGGCTAGTTTCAGTCACTAGCGAAAACCACCTCGGGTCATATTCAGATGCGATTTCCAACATACCTGGAATCACTGCGTATTTTGCAGAGAAGTACGATGATTGACACTGAGAGATGAAAAGAGATGTCAGAGCCGATATTATCTATATCAAATGCCGCAATTGGCTTTGAGCAAAATAATCCATTGATTGATTCAGTGAATATTGAAGTTCACCCTGGTGAAATAATCGGAATAACCGGCCGCTCTGGAATCGGAAAGACTAGTTTGTTGCGTACAATTGCTGGTCTAATTCCTCCTCTTAGTGGAGAAATCGAAGTTGCCCGAAATGAAGTTGAGATTGGATATATTCCACAACGATTAGGATTGATTACCCATCAAACCGTTGGCTACAATGTGATAATGGGAGCCTTGCCAAGGGCAACATTCTGGCAGTCACTTTTCTCATTGCCGAGTAAAGAATATCGTGACCAAGCGCGCAAAGCCATTGAATCCGTCGGTCTTACTGAGAAAGTGCTTGAGCCCATCAGTTTACTTTCCGGAGGGCAGCAACGCCGTGTTGCGATAGCGCGTTCAATGGTTCAAAAACCCAATATTCTACTTGCAGATGAATGCCTTGGAGAACTCGATGCTGAAACAGCGGAAGGTATCATATCTTTGATTACAAATCTCGTCGAAGAACAGGGCACTGCGGCAATTATTGTCGACCACAATTTAGCACGTGCGAGTACATTTTGCCATCGTGTATTGCAGGTACAGGGAACGATTTTAGAGGAGATTGAGATATGAGTTTCAGTCAACTTCTCAAGAAGAGACCTCGTTTGATGTTCTACGCAATTATTGCAATTCTTGTGCTTATCGTATCGAATTCACTTGGGTTAAATCTGTATAATCTCAGTCAGGCCTGGGAGAACCTTGGATTGTTACTGCCGCGAATTTGGCCCCCAGATTTTAGCGTAGTCACACAGAGGGCTGCTTATTCATACAGCGAATGTAATTGGCAAGCTGATTGGATGTGCAGTCCTGCAGTCCATGGATTGTTTGAGACAATTGAAATTGCCTTCCTATCAACAGTCTTTGGCATGATTATCGCATTACCATTGTCAATGATGGCCGCACACAATCTTGCACCAGTTTGGTTGAGCATAATCATGCGTCAGATTCTCGCGGCTCTTCGTGTTCTCCCCTCTCTAGTGTGGGCACTTTTTCTCGTCATTCTATTCGGCCCGGGCCCTTTGGCAGGTGTGCTTGCAATGACGCTATACACCATCGGATATTTGGGGAAATTACAGTATGAGGCTCTAGAAGGTGTGAGTCGCCACCCTCTTGAAGCCGCACGAGCCATGGGTTTACCCGGTTGGCAAGTTGCACGATATTTCGCCTTGCCTGAGGCAAGTAATGCACTTTGGAGTCAAATGCTGTTCATGTTTGAGTATAACATCCGACACGGTTCAATAATCGGTTTAGTTGGAGCAGGTGGTATTGGTTGGTATCTATCCAATTATCTGAGTGTCTACTCTCAATATGACCGCGCCTTAGCGATGATTCTCATTATCTACCTAGCCGTTGTGGTGATTGACCAGATATCACTATCTCTTCGACATCGGTTTATGGAGAGTGAGGTACACGCACCTCGAGCACGTTGGCGAGAGGTCATTCCTTTCATTCGAAAGAAGTAGTTCAGAGGTCAGCAGTGATGCGAATTGCACCATCATTATAGTGAACGTAAATATTGTGAGGAATCTTTGAAGTTAAAGCGGCAAGCGCCTCTAAAATTTCATTTTCACTCACATCAAAAGCCTCCGCGGCGCGCTGGCTAGACCATGGGACTGACTCAAAGTCAGATTTCTTGATCCACTCAAACAGTCGCCGCTCCAACTGAGACAAATCCTCCATTGCCATGTATCCCGGAGAGACTTCTCCCCTTTGGTATATTTGATTGGTTGATGTGTGTATGTGAGATGGACAAAAGGTACTCAGAGACTCTGCTCAACCATGCGTCTAACACACTCTTCTGCAGAAACCTCACCATCTAATAGAATGTTGAGGGACTCGATAAATGGGGCTGGACAACCAACTTGGTTTGCTCGCTTGCGGAACATTCGTGCGGCACGTACTCCTTCAGCAACCATGTGCATTTCTGCTAAACCCTCTTCCAAGGTTTTACCTTCACCGAGTTTTTGTCCAAGTGTTCTATTGCGACTTCGTGGAGAAGTGCTTGTAACATACAAATCACCTAATCCGGCTGGTCCAAGTGAGGTTTCTTCTCCTGCGCCGAGTAAAATCAATAATTTTCTGCCTTCGGCAAAGCCGATAGGCACTAATGCTGCTTTCAAATTATCACCGCCAATGCCATCGCGTAATCCATCAACGATCCCACAAGCAAGGGCAATTGTATTTTTGAAAGCGCCCCATAATTCTGCTCCAACTGGGTCATCTGCAGCCTTGAGGACAAGAGAATCCGTTGACAGCCTGCTCGCGACTCTTTCAGCAACTGAGCGGTCATGAGCCGCAACCAATGCGTTTGTTAAGACTCCACGGGCGACTTCTGGTGCAATGGTGGGTCCAGTTAATACAACAACTGGATTAGAAAGATTAGCACTTTTCAGTCGCTTTTCAATCGCGGCTGAAATCAAGCCGCTATCTCCCTCTTCTTCGGGGGCGATTCCCTTAGCGAGGTCTACCAAAACATGGGATGGTCTGAGGTGAGGAAGAAGTTGGTCAACCACTGAGAGGATTACACCGGATGGTACCGACAAAATGAGAAGTTCAGATGCGTCACAAACCTCGCCAATATCAAGGGTTGCGTCAACACCAGGTAGTTCTACACCGGGTAGATATTTTTCATTGACATTGTTGAGGACCATTGACTCGTAAACTTCAGTCTCTACAGTCCAGCCGATGACCGAGTGTCCATCTTTAGCCCAAATATTGGCTAAGGCAGTGCCCCAATTGCCAAGTCCGAGTACGCCTATCTTGGTCAACTGAACTCCTCTGAACCGTTTGACGAGATGCGTGGGTTAAGAAAGAAACCCTCTGCAGGGGTGACTAAAAGTGATTAGTCATTGATAATCATGAAGGGAACATCTTTTTGTTCAGTAAAATAATTTGGTGCAGGGAACAGGATGTCACATCGGTCCAGAACTTCCCTCGCTTCGCTCAGTCCAGTTCTAGACTCCAGCGTCAAATGGATAAAAATTTGTAGAAGTCAATTGACGCGGAGTTCAAATCCTGTTCTGATGGACCTTGATTGAAGGTATAATCAGGATTTAATTGCTCAAATTTTGTGAATTTGAATTCAATCCCCTTTTCGGAGACTGAATAATAAAACCATTAACAAGATAGCCAGTATTGCCGTGAGAATTTTTACTTCTGATGAAATGTGACTGTCACTTGGATTTTGATTAGAGCCGACATCCTCCGGTTCTTCGGATGATGAATTATTCTCATCTAACCCTTCTGCCGAGTCTATAATACCTTCAGACTCTACATTTTCATCAATTGGCGGCTGAACCAATTCTTCGGATATATTAGAATCGTTTTGGTTTGATTCTGAACCATTATTGTGATCTGGTGGGTCAACTTTTTCTGATTCATTTTCAGGATTCGATTCATTGCTTGTATTGCTTTCCTCCTCAACAGGAGGCGGGTCGGGACAGCCATCGGAGTTCACATCTGTTAACAACGTTGAAATCCATCCAACCTCTCCTTTGGGACAGATGTCAAAAATGTCAAGAATTGAATCGTTATCATCATCCAAATCTTCAGATTCATCGTTGCATCCATCTCTGTCATGGTCAGTTGTAGCATTGGATTTCCAATTCGTCATACCGGACGGGCACTGGTCAGAGACAGCCCCATCACCATCAATGTCATCATCGCAAACATCTCCAAATTCATCACCATCTAGGTTCTTTTGGACGGGGTTCGCTATCTTGGGGCAATTGTCAGATAAATCAACGATACCATCTCCATCACTATCGCGGACATTATTGAAAGCCGCGATTATAATTGAATCAGAGTTACCGAATGACAAATTTGTGCCGTTGAAATTCACTGTATCCGAGTATGTTAGGTAAATAATTGCAGCAGAGCCATTTGATAGTAAGTGTAAATTGTACAGATAGACTCCATCTTGGAAATCAAACAGTTGGGCAGATATAACATCCATTTCTTCGTTGATTGTCATCAGAACAGATGTGTAGGTAAAAGTGGTGTTCGGAGATGAATAATTGACCCCATCTAGATACACTGAATCAATTTGGTCCCACATATCTTGGAAGGTTGCGGCAAGCCATATCGTACCTTGGTCATCCACCCCGGCCAATATCCCATAAGTGGCTGTGATGGATGAAATTACTCTACAATTAATTATTTCGCCATCACTGTCAATTTGCAAAATTACAGGGTTGTTCTGATGATAATTATTACCCCTAGTTGAAGGACAAGCCTCATTCATTCGGGTTGCAGATTCAACCCTTCCGGAGATTGTAACTAAATTGTCAGCATAAGAGATGTCATCTATTCTCATTGACCCATTTGCTGCCCAAATGAATTCGGGCACACCATTCGGAGAAAATCGTGCCACTGCGGATGAATAAGGTATTGTATCCACATCAATTGATGGAGATTGAAAAGAATTGAATGTGCTAACATTATTTGACATAGTTAAGAACTCAACAATTATTGAACCATCCTTCCCAACAATGACTTCTTCAACATGTTCAAAACTCTTACCACCAATGACAGAGACCCAATTAATGTATCCTGTTTCGTTCATTTTTACTAGGACAACGTCATATGCACCAATTGGAGACAACGACATATTATTGACAGCAATACTTGAACCATACCATGAGCCTACATCAAGTACGGAACCATTTTCGTCCACAATTATTTCTCTAGAATGAAGATATTGTTCCACGGTTTGAGTAATAGTCCAATTTCCTCTCGAATCTAATTCGTAGATCAAATAATCAGAGTACATTTCCATACCTTCTTGTGATATTTCATCTCTACACTGTAAGACTGGCATACCCCTAGAAAGTGCCATTTTAAATCCATTTTGACTACCAGATAACCCATAAAATGCTAAAGATGTTGAATTCCTGATGCAAGATTCATGCCACAATAATCCACCATCTGAATTTAGGAGAAAGGCATTAAGTGTACTATTTACACCATTGTATTCCCCTCCAGTTGCAATGAGCATTACCTCATCACCATTTGAACTCGAACGTGCAAATTGTGTATTAGAAAGTAAGCTCGGAGCATACGGATATTCAAAGTGTTCGACCCATTTAGCATGGATTCCTAGTGAATCATTTGTTTGATTTGATTTCACAAATAACACATTATCTCTGTTAATGTTTTCCTTTGAAGTGTCATTAATGATATTAATTGAAGTGAATACTGATAATATAATACAAAAAATGGTGAGAATAACGAATGCCAAGTTTTTTATTTTCCCTTTTCCAATCATCATTAAAAC